>NZ_FNRK01000059.1 GCF_900107815.1 Eubacterium aggregans | reverse complement strand
ACGATGGGTAACCGGTCTGAGAGGGCGAACGGTCACACTGGAACTGAGACACGGTCCAGACTCCTACGGGAGGCAGCAGTGGGGAATATTGCGCAATGGGGGAAACCCTGACGCAGCAATACCGCGTGAGTGAAGAAGGTTTTCGGATCGTAAAACTCTTTTATTGGGGAAGAAGAAGTGACGGTACCCAATGAAGAAGTCCCGGCTAACTACGTGCCAGCAGCCGCGGTAATACGTAGGGGACAAGCGTTGTCCGGAATCACTGGGCGTAAAGGGCGCGTAGGCGGTTTTATAAGTCAGATGTGAAAGGTACCGGCTCAACCGGTGACGTGCATTTGAAACTGTAAGACTTGAGTACTGGAGAGGCAAGTGGAATTCCTAGTGTAGCGGTGAAATGCGTAGATATTAGGAGGAACACCGGTGGCGAAGGCGGCTTGCTGGACAGATACTGACGCTGAGGTGCGAAAGCGTGGGGAGCGAACAGGATTAGATACCCTGGTAGTCCACGCCGTAAACGATGATGACTAGGTGTTGGGGAAACTCAGTGCCGCAGTTAACACATTAAGTCATCCGCCTGGGGAGTACGACCGCAAGGTTGAAACTCAAAGGAATTGACGGGGACCCGCACAAGCAGCGGAGCATGTGGTTTAATTCGAAGCAACGCGAAGAACCTTACCAGGCCTTGACATCCTCTGACAATCCTAGAGATAGGACGTTTCCTTCGGGAACAGAGAGACAGGTGGTGCATGGTTGTCGTCAGCTCGTGTCGTGAGATGTTGGGTTAAGTCCCGCAACGAGCGCAACCCTTGCCTTTAGTTGCCAGCATTGAGTTGGGCACTCTAAAGGGACTGCCGTAGACAATACGGAGGAAGGTGGGGACGACGTCAAATCATCATGCCCCTTATGGCCTGGGCTACACACGTGCTACAATGGGTTGGGACAAAGGGAAGCGAAGCCGCGAGGTGAAGCCAATCCCATAAAACAACCCCCAGTTCGGATTGCAGGCTGAAACCCGCCTGCATGAAGTTGGAGTTGCTAGTAATCGCAGATCAGAATGCTGCGGTGAATGCGTTCCCGGGTCTTGTACACACCGCCCGTCACACCACGAGAGTTGGCAACACCCGAAGCCAGTGAGCGAACCGTAAGGACGCAGCTGTCGAAGGTGGGGTCAGTAATTGGGGTGAAGTCGTAACAAGGTAGCCGTATCGGAAGGTGCGGCTGGATCACCTCCTTTCTAGGGAGAAACAGGGAGTCATGGTACATTCTCTTTTGTGTGACCTTAA
>NZ_FNRK01000012.1 GCF_900107815.1 Eubacterium aggregans | reverse complement strand
AAAAAGCCTTTGGTGATTTAAAAGACCGTTTGAATATGCGCAGAGCCCTAACATCCTCAGAAAGCGCCCTGGAAGGGAAGCTGTTTGTTGAATTCATCGCACTCATCTTCCTCTCGTCCATCAAGAAAAGGATGGAAACGGCGGATCTCTTTTCAAAGTATACACTCCATGAAGTACTGGATGAGCTTGATGTCATCGAATGCTACCTCGAGCCCGGGAAAGCACCCGTGCAGGGCGAGGTTCTAAAGAAACAGGAAGAACTCTATCGCTCCCTCGGGGTCAGGCCGCTATTAGCTTCACCGCAGTGCTAAGGATGATGGCGGATACTCGTTAGGTGTTTCGGGAATGTAGGTTATATTATGACGGACGGGGATGATACCTATCCGGCAAAATATGGTCCGCAAATTGAAGAAGCCATTATTGGCAAAAGGGCAGATATGGTCATCGGTGATCGGCTTTCTTCCACCTATTTTACGGAAAATAAACGACCATTTCATAATAGTGGAAATATTCTTGTCCGAAAAATGATTAACACCTTATTTAAGGCGGATGTGACAGATATTATGACGGGGTTACGGGGATTTAGTCGAGAGTTCGTCAAATCCTTTCCCGTTATTTCAAAGGGATTTGAAATCGAGACCGAGATGACCATTTTTGCTTTAGACGCTAATTTCCAAATTTTAGAAATCCCCATTGATTATCGGGATCGTCCAGAGGGAAGTGAATCGAAGCTAAATACCTACACCGATGGACTGCGGGTGATCAGAACAATTTTTGGTCTATTCAGAGATACAAAGCCCTTTGCTTTTTTCTCGAGTATCAGTGCAATGATGATTTTAGTTTGCCTGTGTTTTTTTATCCCAATTATGAATAGCTTTATGCACACAGGGGTCGTAGAGAAGTACCCCACCTTGATTGTGATTAGTGCCGTTGCCATTATTGCCGTTATCAATTTCTTTTGTGGGGTGATTTTGAGTGTGCTCAAGAAGCAGCACACTCAAAATTTTGAACGGTTTTTAAATAGTCTCTCATATTTGATGAGGGCGGAGTAACTGCTTTAATCCACAATCGCTTTTCGTTTCATTATATAATTCCACACCATGACGATGATGGTTGCGATGATTTTAGCGAACATATAATACATCAAAACAATTTCAACAAAGAACCACATCAAAATCTGATTGATGAAGAGACCGACAATACTGGAGCCGACAAAGAGTACCACGGATTTGGTACTCTTTTGTTTTTCCTGGGCGCCTTCGAATACCCACAAAACGCAAAGAAAGTAGTTGACCACCACGGATACGGTGAAACTAATTCCTGAAGAAAGCAGGTAATTAAGGCCGCCAAATTCTGTAAGGAGGTATAAGAGGGCGTAATCAACCACAAAACTAAGGCCGCCTGTAATTCCAAAACGAAAGATTTCTTTGAAGCGTTCACTTTTTACAAAACGAATTAAATTTTCCATTTACCACACATCTTGAATTTCTTCACTAATCTGCTGCGCCTCAGAGGACGGCGTGTAATTTATTTCATAAATAAAATTATACAACACCTTAATATTATCCACCAGGGTAACGGGGAAAACATAGGAAACATCACCGAGATAACCGGTTTCCACATAATCCTCTGTTGGAATTTGTTTTTGCTGGATGGACCGATTACGGAGCAGCATGGCGTTGCCAGCGTATTTTAGAATCTCATTGAAGCTTAAAGAGGTTTTAACATAAGGCATTACGGACTGGATCAGGCTGTATTGGGCGATGGGGTTTAGGCTCATGGCTTTATTGATGACTTGTTCGAAGACCGTTCGCTGACGCTGGGTCCGATCGAAATCGCCATTACCGACATATCGGATTCTGCAATAGGCCAGGGCCTGGCTGCCATCAAGGAGCTGGCTCCCGGTACCGGCGACTTCGGGGGAACTGGTCTTGACCTTATCGTTAACGTCCATTAGATACTGGTTGAGCCAATAAAGCTCATCCTCCGAGGTGATATCCACGGTGACGCCGCCAACGGCATTGACCATTTCAACCATACAGCTAAAATCGACCACTAAATAATCTGTGATGGCCGTATCGAAATTCTGATTGATGGTTTTGAGTGCGGTGGTTGGCCCGCCCAGAGCATAGGCTGCATTGAGTTTATCAAAGTCATTCTCAGAATCGATATAAACATAGGTATCCCGCATGAGGGAAGTGATTTTGATGCCGCCATGCTCGAAATCGGCGGTGGCAATCATGGTTGAGTCTGAGCGCTCACCCTCGACATCTTCCCGTCCATCCACGCCAAAGATGGCAACATTGACAATGCGGTGATCCTGGGCGACGTTGGCCGCACTTGAACTAATACCGTATCTGCTTAAATCTTGGGAGGAAAGATCCTTATTTAAGTTCCCCATAATCTGAAAAGCTGCGTAGGCCGTCGAACCGGCTAAAAGAAGAAGAACCACAAGAATGACCCGTTTTTTAAAAGGGCTTAGCTTTTTTTTCTTTTTAGGCGGTGGGGTTGGTCGCTGGGGGGGAGGGCTGGAATTAGTGGGCCGCTGTTCTTTGGAGGATTCGCGGTTCATCATAGTTTTTTTGGATTGTTTGGCTTGTTGTCGCGCCAGCCGTTTTTGTCGGGAACGGGCAGCTGCAGCTTGCTCTGCTGCGGTTTGCTGTGTATGGCGATCCTGGGAAGAGGATATCTTTTGAGTTGTTTGTAAGTTTTTAGTAGCTTTTCCCGATGTCGTTTTTTTCTGAGGTTTGGCGACGTTGCGATAATCACCGGGTGCCTGATTTGGGTTTTGTTTCTGTTTCCTAGAATAATCCAAATGATTACCTCGCTTTTTTAATAATTTTTTAAAATATTGAACATTATACCATAATTCCATGGTTTGACGTGAGTTTTTTCCGAAAGATGTTATACATTTATGCCCATTTCTGCTATAATAAGCAGAGATTACTTGAAATGATATGAGATTTTTGAAATATAGAATAAAGTAGGGAGTGGCTGAAATGAAAGATATGAGCCGTGGATATGGAATGGAAGGTGGAATCGGACAATCACCGAAAGATGCAATTGAGCAACAAATCTTTGAGAAGGATGCATTGCTGAAGGATTTAATGGGAGAAGAGGTATCTGCGGATACAACGCCGAAACAGGTGGATCCCACTGACGGGGATTCCCAGGATTTTATTCAGAAACTAGAGGATGTGGAACGGCGTGAGGCTGAAGTACAGGCCATTTTATCGTCCCTTAAGGATATTTTCAATCATCTAAAGGAACGGGAGGCGGTGCTGAGCCGTCGGGAAGCCATCCTTCGTCAGGAGTATGATAAAATTCGTGAAATGGAAGAAATGATTAAGGATACCGATTTATTGGCAGGTTCCTTGGGGGCGGCTTTACCGCAGTTGGCGGATGCATCAGAATCTAATCCAGAATCCCAAACCGATAATGGAAACGAAGAGGAGTAGCAGATGGGCGGAAATAGTGACAGACTTGGTTTATTATTAATTTTTGATTGTATTGCAGTGATACTGACGACCTTTGGGACCACCATTGCATTATCCCTGATGGGAAGTGGTTTTGATACGAATATGATGATCATCGCAGGTTTTTTTGTTGGAATTAAAATATTGATCATGGGAATCGGTGATATTACAGGATTAGCGCGACGTTTTTGGGCGGCAGCAATCTTTATCCTCGTTGCAGATGGGATTATTATCCTTGTCGATATGATGATGGCCTTTGGTGTTAGCAGTCGCTTATTGTTTATCAATACAGGTGCTGATCTTGTTCTCGTTATTATAGCGCATTTACTCTGGCAAAGGTTTTATGGTGTTCCCATTGCTGATTTGAAGGAAAAAAAGGCATGGCTGTCCGGTCGGGATCATGAGGTTGAGGAACGGGAGCTGGATGATATTTACTCGGCACTATCCAGTGATGAGGAAGAGCTTTCACTTTTTGACGAGCTCAATGCGGCAGAGTGGGAGGACACCCAAGCTGTTTTGGAAGAAGAAATGATTGTTGAAGAGGGTGACTCCCTGGAGGATTTACCACCATCAGCCATTACCCAGGAAATACCAGTAGGCGTCGTACAATTGGAAGAAAGTCTTTTTGATGATTTGGTGATCACCAGTGATACAGGGATTATTGATTTATCGGAAGTCAAAAGGGCAGATTCTTCGGATTCCAAGGATTCTGACGAGAGTTTAGAGCCTACATTATCATTAGAAGAGGCGATGGATACCGCTCCTGAGATATTGGTGGAGGAATCGGTTTCAGAGAAAATGCCGATAGAAGATGGGCAGGCCTCGATATTGTTTGATGAAGAAATCAATGAAGCGAGCGATTTGGCTTCCTTTGAAACAGAAGATGTGGCAGAAGAACCCTTAGTGATAGAGTCAGAAGCTGAAACCAGCACTCCTGTGGAATCTGCGTTGTTTGATTCCGAGGATAGTTTGGAAGATGGGGCAGCACCAGATGCTACGGATTTGGCAGAGCTGGAAAACCGCTTGGGCAGCTTGATGACCGAGGTGGGAACATCCAGTCGTGATACGACGAATCTTAAAAAAGCAGTGGAAAGCTTCAAAGTGGAATTGGAACAAATTGACACCCTATCCTCAGACGATGAAATTGCGGAAACGGGCAATATCGTCCGGGATAAACTCCAAACCATTGTGAATAAGCAGTACTTGGTGGATGAGGTGTTGGATGATTTAATCCGTTTATCCCAGCAAATTAACAGTCGCATTGACGACTTGGATTCAATGGAAGCTGACTTGGCTAAACGGCAGGCGGATATTGAGCAGCGAGAACGTCGAATTGCAACACATCGCCCTATGGACTATGAGGATGCGATTATCACGGTTTTACCGGATGAGGTATTGCTGGATAGCGGGGAATCTGAAATCATTATCGATGAAGGGGATTTAGACGCATTACAGAAATATTTGAGCATGCACCCTGAGATTTAAGCAGATATAGGTGGGACTGGCGGTTTATAAGGGCCGCCAATCCTTTTTTTCTTGCATCAAGAACATAATAATGGTATAATTTTAACAATAAATTTATGTTTATAGGAGGATTTTGTAATGAAGAGATTTGCAAAAATCGGTATAGTTGTATTGGTTTTGGCAATGGTGTGTTCCCTTGCAGCCTGCTCATCCGGCAGCACCAACAGTGGTTCTGATGGTGGGGATAAGACCTATGTCATCGCAACAGATACAACCTTTGCCCCGTTTGAATTTGAAAATGAAAAAGGTGAAATGGTTGGGATTGATATGGATTTGTTAAAAGCCATTTCAGAAGATCAGGGATTTAAATACGAACTCAAGGTCTTAGGCTTCAATGCTGCCGTTCAGGCTCTGGAATCCCAGCAAGTTGATGGCGTCATCGCTGGAATGAGCATTACGGATGAAAGAAAACAGAAATTCGATTTCTCAAATCCTTACTTTGAATCCGGTGTGGGGATGGCTGTTGCTGCCGATAATAACGATATCAAATCCTACGAGGACCTTAAGGGTAAGAAAGTGGCCGTTAAAACAGGGACAGAAGGATATCAATTTGCAGATTCCATTAAAGATAAATATGGGTTTACTTTAACCACTTTTGAAGATTCTGCCAATATGTATGAAGATGTAAAATCTGGCAATGCAGCAGCATGCTTTGAAGATTATCCAGTATTAGGTTATGCCATTACAAAGGGTCAGCCTCTTAAGATGATAGGCGAGCTCCAGAATGGGAGTCCTTATGGCTTGGCTGTTTCTAAAGGTAAGAATGCTGAACTGATTGAAAAGTTTAATGCTGGCTTGAAGAACATCAAGGAAAATGGAAAATATCAGGAAATTATCGATACCTATATTGCCAAATAATTGATTAAGAAAATCACATATTAAAGTCCGGAACGCAGTATTGGGTGGATACCTGGTACTGCGTATCGTTCTGGAAAGGAGACATTGTGAATATATTTGAATTATTGATCCAGACCTGGCCGCGTTTAATGCAGGGGTTATGGGTCACGGTTGAAGCGACATTGATTTCGCTCTGTATCGCAGCAGTGTTGGGATTAATCTTCGGCCTGTTATCAGTATCCCCTAAAAAGATACTCAGAGGTATTTCCAGAGTATATGTCGATATCATAAGGGGGACGCCACTGATTGTTCAGGCTTTTTTTATTTACTTTGGGATGACCAGTGCCCTTAATATCCGTATGGAGGCCATTGTGGCCGGGATTATTACTCTGAGTCTCAATGCTGGGGCGTACACGGCAGAGCTTGTCAGAGGGGGAATTCAATCTGTTCCCAAGGGCCAGATGGAGGCGGCCCGTAGTTTAGGTCTACCCTATCCTATGGCCATGCGTAAGGTAATCTTACCCCAGGCAGTACGGACGATGATTCCGGCATTGGTCAATCAGTGTATCATCACGCTGAAAGATAGCTCCATTCTTTCCGTCATTGGGATGGCGGAGCTGACCCAGGCTGGGAAGCTCATCATTGCCAATAATTTGGAGTCCTTTAAGATGTGGCTGATTGTTGGTGTCATTTACTTTGTGATTATCATGATCCTCTCGAAAATTTCATCCTATATCGAAGGGAGGCTACAATATGGCAAAAATAGAAATTAATAATTTGAAAAAGAGTTTTGGTGAGTTAGAAGTTTTGAAGGATATTGATTTTTCCGTTGAGGAGGGTGAGGTTGTTTGCGTCATCGGACCATCTGGCTCTGGGAAAAGTACGATGTTACGTTGTATTAATGCGTTGGAAGAGGCTACCAGCGGAACCATTGTAGTGGATGGCAATGAAATTACTGGAAGTCATGCGGATATCAATTTATACCGTCGAAACATTGGGATGGTTTTTCAACAATTCAACCTCTTTCCCCATATGACGGTACTTAAAAATATCACCTTTTCACCGATTTCTTTAAAACTGATGAGTCAGGAACAGGCAGAAGAAGTGGGGCGAAAACTTTTGAAACGCGTTGGGATGTCCGAGAAAGAAGATGCTTATCCAGGAATGCTTTCTGGTGGGCAACAGCAACGTGTGGCCATTGCCCGGGCGTTAGCCATGAATCCGGATGTGATGCTTTTTGATGAACCCACCAGTGCACTAGACCCTGAGATGGTTGGGGAAGTTTTAAATGTTATGAAAAGTTTAGCTCAGGAGGGGATGACCATGGTGGTTGTAACCCATGAGATGGGCTTTGCTCGGGAAGTGGCAGATCGTGTTGTTTTTATTGATGATGGCTACATCGTAGAAGAAGGGAAACCGAGTGATGTTTTCGGCAATCCCCAGAATCAAAGAACTATTGATTTCTTAAATATGGTGCTTTAAGAAAAAACACAAAATAATCCTAAAACATAAAACCCCCCGCTATCTTTTAAGATAACGAGGGGTTTCATCATTTCTCTTTTGACGTTAAGGCTTCTAAAATAACATTAAAAGCGGCTTGCACTCCTTTGGGAATGCGTCGATATAGGTTCAGATGATGCACCTCCGAGGGAGACAGTTCTGGCCCATTTTCCCGGATAGTGTAAGCACAAGTATCTGGTTTATAATCTAATAAAAAATCAATGGATGTATGAAAAAAATCAGCAAAAGCTTTTAATGTGTAGAAGTCAGGTTCAGCAAGATCTTTTTCGTATTTATAAATTGACTGTTGACTTAAGCCTAGAAGATCCGCCAATTGACGTTGACTTAAATCACGGGATTCCCGTAAATGTTTTAAGTGATCCATTCAAATACCTCAATACCATTCTAACAGGAATTGAATGAAATAAATAACGCTATAAAAGATTTTGGATTAACAACATAAAAGTGTTAATGGCGGTATCAAAAAAACGGCCCGTTCCCAGACCGTTCCGTTCAAAAATAATATACTATACCATTGCTTTCCATAAACCGTGTAGGTTACAATATTCGTAAGCCGCAATGGCTTTGTCGCCAGGTGCCAGAGCAAAGGTTGCTTTTGGTTCATCACCAGGCTTGAGGCATTTGCGCTGGTTACCTTCTGCAGTTTCCAGACAAATCCACTGAATGTAATGTTCAACCTGCATCGGATGAGCAACGCTGCCAACATCAACAGTGACTAAATTACCATCAACGGTTATAACTGGTACATGTTTTTCGTGAGCACCATCCGTGGTATTAGGGTTTAATAAAGTCATTTTTTCACCACAACAAATGGGGGTAACACCTCCATCATTGACAATCCCTAAGATATTGCCACAGTGTGCGCAACGGTAGAATCTTGGTTCACACATTTTATTGACCTCCTCTATGAGTTAATGATTAGTTTTAGTATAGCATAGGGTTTCTTAAAAAGCATTAAAAAAACGGCTTTGTTTAAAAAAATTTTAAAGAAGGAAGATAATATGGAAGAAAAATGGCTCACTTGGGCAAAAAAAATTCAATCCTTGGCCCAATGCGGGCTGGCTTATTGTGATAATCAATTTGATATAGAACGATATGAGGCCTTCCGGGCATTGTCCATCGAAATTTTAGAAACGTACACAGAGGTCGATACCAATCAGATTAAAGACTTATTTTGCAATGAAACGGGCTATCAGACACCAAAGGTGGATGTCCGTGGGGCTGTTTTTAAGAATGATCGGATTCTCCTAGTAAAAGAGGCACAGGATGGAAAATGGTCCATGCCTGGAGGCTGGGCAGACATTGGTCTATCCGTTAAAGAAAATGTCGAAAAAGAAGTACGTGAGGAAGCGGGGATGGTGGTCCACGCCACCCGTCTGGTGGCCATGATGGATTGGCTCAGGAGCCAAAAAAACTGCCCCTTTTCAATTTATAAGGTATTTATGCTTTGTGACATAGAAGGCGGACATTTTGTGGAGAATATTGAGACTGAGGCAGCCGATTTCTTTTCGTTAGGAGCGTTACCCCCCTTGTCCCACCGTATTACAAAAGATACTGTGGAAATGTGTTACGCCGCTTATCGGGACAAGACCTGGATACCGAAAATCGATTGAAATAAAAAAACACACACCCCGCATCGATAGACATCCTTCAGACGTTACACTATCAGTTAGCTCAATTCAGATAATCCTCCGGCACATAAAAGGTCTTACTTACTGCTGCTTCCTTCCGGATCTGACAGGGTTCATAAGTTTTTATTGCGGAGGGTCCAAACGTCAACACCACTTAATACCGGCAGACTCTAAAAAATGGAACCTCTTTGGGGAATTCAACCCTGCTATAGCGGATTGCAGGTTACAGGGCACCGCTACCTCCCCGTCTAGTGTGATTCACTTATTATACAGAATAAAGAGAGACATGTCAAATAATTCCACTTGACATAACGCTTACAAATTAGATAATAAAAGAAGACGCAGTAAATTCTGCAGAGAAGGGAATATAGTAAGTCGTATGACAAATAAGTTCTTTCAAAAAGTGTTACATTTCGTTTATTATTTTGAGCTCATCATTGCAGTGATGTTAATTATTGCATTGTTGGCAGCATTGGTCGCTTTAGGATTACAGCTATACACGGGAATCACGCAGACTAATGCCGATATTTTTGGACTTTCCGATTTCTTAGGAAAGGCCTTTAGTGTGATCATTGGGGTTGAATTTTTAAAAATGCTGATCAAGCAAACCCCAGGCTCGGTGATTGAGATTCTTTTATTTTCTATTGCCCGTCAGTTAGTGGTGGAGCACGCATCGGCACTGGAATATCTGCTGTGCATCATCGGAATCGCCATTCTCTTTGGCATTCGCAAATATCTTTATGTGTCAACCTTTGATGAGAAATCTAAATCCAAGGCTCAATCATTGCCTGTACTCAACAAAAACAAGGATGATGAAAGGGACCGCTGATCCAAAAACAGAATAGATTGTTTCATGGGGATAAAACAGGAGCAATGATCACTCAAATTGGTATTCTGGATATCCTTTGAAAGAAAGTTAATCTATGATTATGGTTTTATGATATAATGGGTGCATCTTGAAAAAAGGAGAAAACCATGATTTCACCAGTCTTAGGAATCGTCTATTTTGCAATACTCATCGTCATCGTTGGAGTCATTGTTTTTATAACGAAAAAGAAGTTTAGCGTTACAGAATCTAAAAAAGAAACGGCAGAAGTACTAATGCCTGTCATTGATTTTAGCCGGGACAATCCCAGTGAACAAATGCTCACCCAAATGATAGAAGCCATCGATGTTGGGAAAAGCAAGGTTTACACGAATCTATATGTCCCCCGGGAGAATGGCAGCACAGCGGTTTTGCCTTTGGTGATGCTTTGTGCTTCGGGTATTTATGTCTTTCACTATATGGATATGGAGGGGTGGATCCTCGGCCGGGAGGAAAGCCACTGGTGGACCCATTTTATTGCAACAGATGAGCGTAATTTTGTGGAAAATCCCATTTGGGAAAATGATGGGGCCATTACAGATTTTATGGCCTTTTTCCCGAGTACGGATGGGAGCTTGTATAAATCCTATGTGGTATTCAGTGATCGGTGTGAGCTGCGCTCAGTGGAAGTCACTGGAAATGCCCGGGTGCTAAACACCAAGGATTTCACCCGTGTACTGGAAAAGGATATGATGGTCTCTGATCCAGTTTTCTCCGCAGAGGAAATGACGCAGTTTGAACAGGTCCTCGATGTCCTTGAAAAATCCGACCAGCTAGAGGTCCGGCTTCAGGCACTAAAAGAAGAAATGGAAGCAGCCCGGGAGGCAAAACGTCAGGAAGAAAGTGCCTGTGAAGAGGCCCGGGCAGTGACCGGGGATGTTTTGACGGAACTGTCTTCGGAGGAACGGGAGAAAATCCGGGAGGCCCGTCATATTAAAAAATATCGTCCGGAAGACCGCTTTACCCGTTCAGAACTGGCCCTGCGGGACGCTCTGGTGTTGTGGCGCAAGCAGCAAGCAGATGCCCAGAGGATTTCAGTCTTTGAAATCTTTGACAATCGGGCCTTGGATGGCATTGTTAATATGAAGCCCCAAACCTTAAAGGAGCTGCGGACGATTCCTGGATTTAACGCAGATCGCTGTAATACTTATGGCAATGCCATCATCACGATGGTTAAACATGCACCGAGTTAATGCATACTTTAAACGGAGGTCGAGCCTATGGGTTCGAATCCTCCGTTTTTCTTAATTTTTGAGAAAAAAACAACCTAGGGGCTTGCAACATTTACGAAACATGTTATAATACCATTAAATCCAAGTGGAATACTAGGAATAAAGGAGGAAGACGAATGCGATTGTCGACGAAAGGCCGATATGGCGTGTTGGCTATGTATGAATTAGCCCGGCGTTATGGTGACGGACCCATATCGATTAAAGAGATTGCGGCGATTCAGGACTTCTCCAACGCCTACATGGAGCAATTATTTTCAGCCCTAAAAAAATCAGGACTCATTAAAAGCTTGCGTGGTGCCCGTGGCGGCTACCAGCTGTCCAGGCCACCGGCAGAGATCACAGTGGGACAGATTATTGACGCATTAGAGGGGCCCATTGAATTGGCCGAATGTGTTGGTGGTCCTGAAGGTTTTGTCTGTAAAAAATCCGCAGATTGTGTCACCCGGGGATTGTGGATGGAAGTCCAGGATAGTATCCGGGGGATTATTGACCATCGGACTTTGGAGGATTTGCTTATCCAGAGTGGTGCGGTTTTACCAGTAGAAGATTAAGATAAATCAATTAAGATAGAGGTATTGAAAGAGGTGTTAGACTTATGAAACGGATATATTTAGACAATGCGGCCACCACACCGGTGGATGAACGGGTACTGCCAGAGATGCTTCCTTATTTCTCTGAATACTACGGGAATCCCTCATCCGTATATCAGGAAGGACACGAAGCCAAGCGGGCGGTGGAAAACGCCCGGCGCCAGGTTGCTGATATTATCGGTGCTGATCCCAAAGAAGTGTATTTCACGGCTGGGGGTTCCGAATCGGACAACTGGGCGATTAAAGGGGTTGCCCGAAAAAACAGAAAAAAAGGGAACCATATTATTACTACGACTATTGAACACCACGCCGTGCTTCACACTTGTCAGACACTGGAACGGGAGGGTTTTGAAGTAACCTATCTGCCAGTGGATGAATATGGGTTGATTTCCCTGGAAGATTTAAAAGCGGCCATTCGGGATGAAACCATCCTGGTGTCCATTATGTTTGCTAATAATGAAATTGGGACTGTGGAGCCCATTAAGGCCATTGCCGAAATCGTCAAGCCCAAAGGGATCATCTTCCATACAGACGCGGTCCAGGCTCTGGGGAACATTCCCATTGACGTAAAGGACCTGAATGTTGATTTAATGTCCCTGTCCAGTCATAAGATTTACGGTCCCAAAGGGGTTGGCGCCCTGTATATCCGAAAGGGTGTTCCCATTGAAAATTTAATCGACGGCGGGGCCCAGGAACGGAGACGCCGTGCTGGAACGGAAAACACCCCTGCTATTGTGGGGTTTGGAAAAGCTGCTGAGTTAGCCAGTGAAGAAATGGATGCGAACATTGCCCACATGAAGGATTTGAGGGATGCCCTCATTGAAGGGGTAATGACCAAAATTCCTCAGGTGCGTCTAAATGGACATCCAACCGAGCGTTTGCCTGGGAATGCGAATTTTTGTTTTGAATACATTGAAGGCGAGTCCATTCTATTGAGCTTAGACCTCATTGGGGTGGCCGGATCCAGTGGATCGGCATGTACCTCGGGTTCTCTGGACCCTTCCCATGTACTTTTAGCCATTGGTCTGCCCGCTGGAATAGCCCATGGCTCCCTCAGGCTGACCATCGGCCGTCATACTACCAGGGAAGATATCGATTTTGTGGTGGATAATCTGGTCACCATTATCGAACGCCTTCGTATGATGTCGCCCGTTGATGCCAGTACCCCCATTGATGACGCTGTGTACGATCATGGTCATCATCATCATTAGAAATGGTTAAAATTTAATAAAAAACAAAATGCTGAAAAATAAAGAAAAATTGGAGGAACAATACAATGATGGAATATACAGATAAGGTTATGGAAGAATTCCAAAACCCAAAGAATGTCGGTGAAATGGCCGATGCCAATGCTGTGGGACAGGTGGGAAGCCCCGCTTGTGGCGATATTATGAAAATGTACCTTAAAATCTCAGACGATGGGATAATTGAGGACGCAAGCTTTAAAACCTTTGGCTGTGGGGCGGCGATTGCTACCAGCTCCATGGCAACGGAGATGATTAAGGGTCGGTCCATTGAGGATGCCGCTAAGCTGAAAAACTCTGAAGTGGTCGAGGCCTTAGGTGGCCTGCCCCATGAAAAAATTCACTGCTCCGTATTGGCTGCTGAAGCCATTGCCGCTGCCATTGAGGATTATAAATCAAAACAGGTGTAAAGCTTGTCAAAAAAAGACCGCATCTTGCGGTTTTTTTAATATATTGAAAGAAGAGCTGTGGTATAATAATATGCAGATATGCTGTAAAGGAGTGAAGATATGAAAGCAAGTCGATGGATCAACTTGCCAGTCCATTGTGGCGAAAATGGACAGGTCCGAGGACTGATAAAAGATATCCGGATTCGGGATGGGCGCATAGACGCTCTGGTGCTCTCCATGGGAGGGTTATGGAGTAAAGCCCTTTTTATTCGCCCGGAGGATGTTGTCACCTTGTCGGCGGATGTATTGAAGCTGTCAGATGAGTCGGCCTTGAAGCGTTTATCAGCCAAGGAAATGAAGGCCGCCATGGCAGGCAGTGATTCCCTGTTCAAGCTAACGGTTGTCGATTACGCCGGGACCCTCATCGGACGGGTGGCGGATGCCCGGGTTGGAGAGGATTGTAAAGTACAGGAATTTGAGATTTCCAGAAGCTTCTTTGATGATATGGATCGGGGATATGCTGTCATTCCCATGGATCAGATGACATCTCAGGATGGGGTGATCCATTATCAGCATTATTTTTATGAAATCCCACAATCCAAGAGGAGTGGTGGTGTGTTCAATAAGGTTTTAGGGGAGGACTGAAATGAAACTTTCACCGGAAAAGAAACGGATTCTTATCACGAATTGTGTGATCATGGCCTTTGTCATTGTCGTTTTTTTAATGATCTGGCCGACACTTTCCAGTATGTTTATGCCATTCTTTTTAGCCATTATCTTTGCTTATCTTTTGAATCCATTGGTTCGGATGTTGGAGGGCAAGGGAATAAAACGTGGCCTTTCCGTTGCGATTGTCGTCTTGGCACTCCTGGCTATCATTGTTTTAGCCTTCCTGAGCTTTGTGCCGAATTTAATTAGTAATATCGCCTCCTTAGTAGCCAATATTCCACAGATGATTGAGAGTCTCTCACGGTATACCAATGACATCCAGGATTTTATTGCGAAGTACAATGCTTCGGGGATGTCCCAATACTTAAACTTAGAACAAACCCTTAAGACCCTTGGGTCCACCGTGGGGCAGATGCTCCAGGGGTTATCCAATTTCCTCATTGCCAATAGTGGCCAGCTGATGAATTTAGTCATCATTCCCCTGGTGATGATCATGCTGCTCATGGACAAGGAAGTCTTTACCAATGCGCTCATGTATTTAGTGCCCATTGATTTTCGGGATGAAATCCGTAAGATGTTTTGTGATATCGACATGGTCATCGGCGGATTTATCCGGGGACAGGGCCTGATGTCGATTTTAGCTGGGATTTTAACGGGTGTGGGCGCCTCTGTCATTGGATTACCCTATGCCAGCATCATTGGTGTTATTGCTGGGGTGACGACGATGATTCCTTATTTTGGACCTGCAGTAGGGATGGTGGTCATTTGTGTGATGGCCTTGTTCACCAGCCCGATTCTGATGGTATATATCCTGGTATGGATGGGTATTGTTCAAGTTATTTGTGGTAATGTGGTGGCACCCGCCCTAATGTCAGGGGATGTGGGCCTCCATCCGGTTCTGATCATCTTTTCAATCTTCTTTTTTGGCGCCATGTTCGGTGGCCTTGGGATGATTTTAGCGGTGCCGCTTATGGGGACCGTACGCGTCGTTATGAAATACCTGGTGGCCGGATTTGCCCAGGCAAAGGCAGACTTACCCACTGCTCCGAAAAATGAGGATTGACAAATCCATTAGCTTTGTTATAATGATTACTAGTAATAAATACAGGCAATGAGAATGATGACGTTGCGTTAGACCATCCCAGAGAAGAAGCGGTGCTGGAAGCTTCTATGGAAATCGCAAGGAGGCCCCATTCGAGCTTTATCCCTGAAGGCTACAGCCCTAGGGGATGACGGTGATGCGCCGTTATGCAAAAGAGAGCACCGACTGGTGCTAATCTGGGTGGTACCGCGGATATCAATAAAGAGCTTCGTCCCTATGGGGATGGGGCTCTTCGCTTTTTGCCCTGGAAAAAAATAAAAGGAGATTAAATTGAAACCATTAGGATTAAATGAAGTACGTGAACAGTTTTTGGCCTTTTTTGAAAGCAAGGGCCATCTGCGTCTTAAAAGCTTTCCCCTGGTGCCCATCAATGATAAGAGCCTGCTGCTGATTAACTCCGGTATGGCGCCCATGAAGGCCTATTTTACCGGGGATGAAATCCCCCCACGCAAACGAGTGACCACCTGTCAGAAGTGTATCCGGACACCGGATATTGATAATGTGGGCAAAACCGCCCGCCACGGCACTTTCTTTGAAATGCTGGGGAACTTTTCCTTTGGGGATTATTTTAAAAAGGAAGTCATTCCATGGGCCTGGGAATTTTGTACGGATGTTATGGAAATGGACCCGGAAAAATTATACGTCACCGTCTACCTGGATGATGATGAAGCCCATGATTTATGGCACGATGTGGTGGGGGTTCCGGAAAGCCATATTTACCGTTTAGGCAAAGAAGATAATTTCTGGGAGCATGGCACTGGTCCCTGTGGTCCCTGCTCTGAAATCTTCTACGATCGCGGCGAAAAATACGGCTGTGATAATCCAAACTGTGGCCCCGGCTGCGACTGTGACCGCTATGTGGAATTTTGGAACCTGGTCTTCACCCAGTTTGATCGGGATGAAAGCGACAACTACACTCCCCTGGCCAACCCTAATATCGACACCGGTATGGGATTGGAACGTTTAGCCACCATTATGCAGGGGGTGGATAATATCTTTGAAGTGGACACCATTGGCCACGTCCTCAACTATATTTGCCAAAAGGCCGGTGTCAAATACGGGGCAAAATACGATGATGATGTATCCATCCGTGTGATTACAGACCATGTTCGCAGCGTCACCTTTATGATTGCTGATGGGGTTATGCCCAGTAATGAAGGTCGAGGGTATGTGCTTCGTCGTCTCCTCCGCCGGGCTGCCCGCCATGGCAAGCTCCTGGGGATTGAAGGACTGTTTTTATACGATGTCGCCAAGGAGGTTGCCCGGGTATCCGGTGGTGCCTACCCTGAGCTCAATGAAAAGCTGGACTATATCCAGAAAATCATTAAGATCGAAGAAGAGCGTTTTAAGGAAACCATCGATCAGGGGCTGAATCTGCTGGAAATGGAACTGGATGAGATTATCGCCCAGGAAGAAGCGGTATTCCCTGGCAGGGGAGCCTTCAAGCTGTATGATACCTATGGCTTCCCCTTCGATTTGACCAAGGAAATTGTGGAGGAACGGGGACTCACCGTATCCATCGAGGAATTCCAGGAAGCCATGGAAGAACAGCGCGCCCGGGCCCGGAAAGCCCGGGAAGAAAGCGACACCGCCGTATGGTCCGATGATCCCTTTAATCCCTTGGGAGCCGATGCCCTGGTCAACTTTGTGGGTTACGATCAATTAGAAGCCCAGGGACGGATTATAGGACTCATCCGGGATGAAGATCTCCGGGACAATATCACCGCTGGGGACGAGGTTCTGGTTCTCCTGGATCAAACCGCCTTCTACGCTGAAAGCGGTGGACAGGTTGGGGATAAGGGCCAAATCCTCGGTGAGGATGGTGCTGTGATTGAGGTAACGGATTGTAAAAAGGGCAGCTTAAACCGCCATATCCATTACGGTAAAGTCCTTTCAGGAACCTTTACTGTGGGCCAGGTGGTCACGACGAAGGTGGATAAGGATCTACGGGCGGCCACCCAGAGAAATCACACCTCCACCCACCTCCTGCAGAAAGCCTTAAAAATGGTTCTTGGGGATCATGTGGAGCAGGCGGGGTCCTTTGTTTCTCCCACCCGGATGCGCTTTGACTTCAACCACTTCCAGCCCATGACAGCGGAAGAAAAACGCCAGGTGGAAGAAATCGTCAATAAAGAAATTTTGGAAGCCCAGGATGTCAGCATCTTTGAAACCAACATCGATGATGCCCGTTCCATGGGCGCCATGGCCCTCTTCGGGGAAAAATACGGGGAAACCGTCCGTGTCGTGAAGGTTGGGGATTTCTCCATCGAGCTTTGCGGCGGCTGCCACATTACAAACTCCGCCCAGGTGGGGATGTTTAAAATCTTAAGTGAAACCGGTGTGGCCGCAGGAATCAGACGGATTGAAGCCGCCACGGGGATGAATGCCCTCCATGTGGTGGAACATATGGACGACACCCTGACGGAAGTGGCCGAGGCTCTGAAGACCGCTCCCGATAGCCTTTTAGAACGGGTCCAGGAAATCCATGAACAAAACCGCCATAAAGAAAAGGTCATTGCTGAGCTTAAACAGAAATTTGCCGGGAACCTCATTGCAGATATTCATCAGCAGGTGGTCATTATCTGTGGGGTCCAAACCACCATTGCCGAGGTGGACGGGATGGATATGGATGAGCTGCGCAATGTCTCGGATATGCTTAAGGACCGGATGGGGTCGGGCATCGTCTTATTGGGGACAAAAACAGAAGATAAGGTTAACTTTATCGCAACAGCGACCAAGGATATCGTGAAACGCGGGTTCCACGCAGGCAAACTGATTAAATCGGTGGCCTCCATTGCTGGTGGCGGTGGCGGTGGCCGGCCGGATATGGCCCAAGCTGGTGGGAAAAAGCCGGAAATGTTATCTGAAGCTTTAGAAAAGGCTAAAGAACTCATTGGTGAGCAGCTCAATTAGGCGGTTACCGGAAAAAAGACTTGTGTTTTCAGAGTGCATGGGTTAAAATGATGTTAGACTAAATGGGAGGTAGACGGCATTATGAATGATAATACATTATTCGACCGGGGAACGATTATGTTTGATGTGGATAGTGAAAAGGCTCAGACCATCGATGAAGTCATGCGTAAGGTGACAAAGGCCTTGGAAGCCAAAGGCTATAATCCCATTAATCAGATTGTCGGTTATGTTATGTCCGGAGACCCAACTTATATCACGAGCCACGATGATGCACGGCTGATTATTCAGAAAATTGAGCGTGATGAGTTGCTTGAAGAACTCGTAAAACGTTATTTAAAGAGTCTTTAATCAAAGGCCGTTATAATAATGACAAGTAGTCCCAGGTGAATGTTGGGTTTACCTGGGGCTTTTTTGTTAGAGGAAGGAGTATCTTGGGATACTCAGAACAATGCAGTTGGCGTTTGAAAGATCTGTCACCGAATAAGCTAGTTTTTTCAACTGCCAATTGGAGTTTAAAGGAAGACTATGGAATATCGGAAGCTGGGTGATACAAAGATCACCGTGTCCCGCTTATGTTTTGGTAGCCTGACCGTGGCACCAATGCAGAAAAACAAAAGTTTAGCAGAAAGTCGGGAAATTATGGCCGCTGCCTTAGATCACGGCGTGAATTTTTTCGACACAGCAGACCTTTATGATAACTATGCGCATTTAAAACAGGTGCTTACCATGAAGCCGGATGCGGTAATCTGCACCAAATCCTACGACTATTCGGAGGATGGGGTCAAAAAGAGCCTCGCCCGTGCGTTAAGGGAGCTTGACCGGGATTATATTGACATTTATATGCTCCACGAACAGGAAAGCCGGAAAACCTTTGAAGGTCATTACGAAGCCATCCGTTATCTCTTAAAGATGAAGGAACGGGGTGTGATTCGAGCCTTTGGCATCTCCACCCACCGGGTGGAGGGTGTTGCTGATGCCTGTGATTTTAAAGAAATCGAGGTGGTGTTTCCCCTCGTCAATGTAACGGGCATCGGGATTGAGGATGGTCGCCGCCAGGACATGGAGGCTGCCATTACTAAAGCAAAGGCAGCGGGTAAAGGCATCATGGGGATGAAGCCCCTGGGGGGCGGCAACCTCCTGGCCAGCAAGGCGGCCTGTTTTGATTATGTGTTGGGGCTTAAAGCCTTAGACACCATCGCCTTTGGGATGCAGTCAGTGGATGAGGTGGAGTATAACGTCGCCAAAATAGAGGGACGCCCCATTTCGGCTGATTTAGAAAAACGGGTTGCGAAGGCGCCAAAGCGCCTGCACATCAGTGACTGGTGTGAGGGCTGTGGGGCCTGTGTGAAGCGCTGTGGACAGAATGCCCTAAGGCTTGTGAATGGCCAGGCAACGGTAGATTATAAAAAATGTCTGACCTGTTGCTATTGTGCCTCGGTCTGTCCTTTATTCTGCATAAAAGTGATTTGATCGGCAGTTCAAAGACGAAATAATAGAGAAGAAAGCAGGTATGAATGAGTAAAATGATGGGACTGGATGTCGGGGATAAATACATCGGCATTGCAGTCAGTGATACTCTGGGGATTACAGCCCAGGGTTATAGGACTTACAAGCGGGAAACCCGGGAAGATGATTTAAAATTCTTTACGGATGTTGTGACCCAGTTTAATATTGTCGGTATTGTGGCGGGGCTTCCCAAGGATATGGAAGGCAACGAAACCGCCCAAGCCCGGAAAACCCGGAATTATTGCCAATTTTTGGCAAAACGCCTGAAGCTGGATGTCGTCTATATTGACGAACGGTTAACATCCCGGGCGTCCGAGCGGGTTTTAATCGAAGGTGGCGTGCGTCGAGAGAATCGGAAGAAACATATCGATACCCTGTCCGCCCAGCTGATTTTACAGATTTATTTAGACCAACAATCAAAAAAAATGAAACAACAATATAATTTCAAGGAGAAACTAAAATGACTGAAGAAAACAAAATTATTTTAATGGACGAAGATGGTGTTGAACGGGAATTTGAGCTGGTGATCAGCTTTGATATAAAGGATAAAACCTATGCCCTGTTAGCAGAAAGCGAAGAGAGCGACGATGTCTTCCCATTCATCATTGAAGAAGATGAAAACGGCGAAATGACACTCCTTCCAGTGGAAGACGATGCTGAGTTTGAATTGATTTCCGAAACCTACGACCAGATTATGGAAGAAGAATTCGGTGACGACGAAGACAAGGAATAAGAAATACAGGGGATTGGCATTATCACCATACCCCATTGTAATTGGTACCTTTATCGAAAGACCCAACCGTTTCATCGCCCAGGTGGTCCTGGAAAATGGTGAAAAAACCATTGCCCATGTGCCCAATACCGGACGGCTACGTGAATTACTGGTGGCAGGTGTACCGATAAAGATGGCCTACAACCCTTCCCCCACAAGAAAGACCGATTATACCCTTTTGGCTGTGTTGTACGACGGCGTTTGGGTGTGCATTCATTCGGTTTTTGCCAATGCCATTGCAGCGGAGTACGTGGGCGGGTTACCAGGAGTAGACGCTTTGAAGCGGGAAGTCACTTATGGCAACAGCCGCTTTGACTTGGGCTTTAACTATTATGGTCAGCCGGCATTATTTGAGGTAAAAAGTGCCAACCTGGTGAAAGACGGCATTGCCATGTTTCCCGATGCGCCGACCACTCGGGGAAGCAAGCATTTGTGTGAGTTAATGGCTGCAAAAAAAGAAGGGTTTTACACGGGTGTCCTATTCGTCGTACAGCGAGGGGATGCTAAGTTTTTCACGCCCAATATTGAGACGGATTCGACATTCGCGCAGCACCTCGCTCGCTGTTGGGATGCCGGGATAGATATACGGGCCTTAAGCTGTCACATCGACGGCGATACACTATTAATTGATACGGAAATACCGGTGTGCCTGGGAGGCCGCCGGACGAAATAGAATACAGGAGGATACTTTGAGCGAAAAACAACAACAAAATACAGAACTGGTACCGCAAAAGAGCAAACCGGTCCAGCGCCGTAATAATAACAATAATGGGAATGGCCGCCAACGCAGACGCAGTGGTGGTCAGGGACGGAAAAAAGAAACCATGAAAGTCATTCCCATCGGAGGGCTGGGTGAAATTGGGAAGAACATGACCGTATTCGAATACCGGGGTGAAATCATCATCGTGGATTGCGGGTTGAAATTCCCAGAGGACGAAATGTATGGCATCGATATGGTGCTCCCAGATTTCGATTATCTCATTCAGAATCAGGATAAGATTAAGGGGTTGGTCATCACCCATGGTCATGAGGACCATATTGGTGGGATTGCCTATCTCCTTAAAAAAATTAACGTGCCCATTTATGCCACCAAATTTACCATGGGGCTTATCGATAAAAAACTGACCGAGCATCGATTGATTTCCAAAGCCAAACGTCACATCGTCAAGGCCGGAGAAACCGAACAAATTGGCGCCTTTAGTGTGGAATTCATCCGAGTCAACCACAGTATTGCCGACTCGGTAGCCCTGTGTATTAAAACCCCGGCGGCAACGGCCTTCCATACCGGAGACTTTAAAATCGACTTCCAGCCTATCGATGGTGAAATCATCGATTTACAGCGTATTGCCGCATTGGGCAGCGAGGGAATCGATCTCCTGATGGCTGATAGCACCAATGTGGAGGAAGCCGGCTTTACCGCGTCTGAAAGCTCCGTCGGTGAAACCTTCTACAACCTCTTTAGAGGCTGTAAGAATCGGATCATCGTGACCACCTTTGCCTCCAACGTCCATCGGGTTCAGCAGATCATCGATGCGGCTGTGGCCTATAACCGTAAGGTCATTATTAATGGACGCAGCATGGAAAACATGGTAGATGTGGCTTCGGATTTGGGCTATCTGAAAATCCCCAATAATGCCGTCATCGACATTAAGGATATGAAGAAGTACAAGAACAAGGAGCTGGTTGTCATCACCACTGGTAGTCAGGGAGAACCCATGGCTGCCCTGGGACGAATGGCCTTAGGGGAGCATCGCTTCTTAAATGTCACCAAGGATGATACCGTCATTATTTCGGCATCCCCCGTTCCAGGAAATGAAAAGATGGTGGCCGAGGTCATCAATCGTTTGGTGGATTTGGGCTCTGAAGTGGTCTATAAGAAATTTGCAGATATCCATGTCTCCGGCCATGCCCGTCGGGAAGAGCTGAAGATTATCCAGACTCTGGTTAAGCCAAAGAACTTTATGCCCGTCCATGGTGAAGCTCGGATGCTCATGCACCACGCCACCCTGGCAGAGGATTTAGGACTGGATAAACGCCATATCTTTATTCAGGAAAATGGCGATGTTATGGAAGTCGGCAAGGGGACCTGTCGTGCTGCCGGTAAGGTACAGGCTGAAGCCGTTCTGGTGGATGGCCTGGGTGTCGGCGATATTGGCAATATTGTCCTAAACGATCGTAAGCGTCTGTCTGAGGACGGCCTCTTTATCGTCGTAGTCAACATGCACAAGGGAAAATGTGTGTCCGGTCCGGATATCATCTCCCGGGGCTTTGTCTATGTCCGGGAATCTGAGGATCTGATCAACGCCGCCCGGGGTGAGGTCAAAAAAGCCATCCTCGACTGTGAAGCCAAGGGTATTACCGAATGGAACGCCATTAAAGGAGAAATCCGGGATTCCCTGTTCCGCTTCCTCTTCCGCAAGACCCAGCGTAAACCTATGATTTTGCCGATTTTGATGGAAGTGTAAGGCGAAAGAAAAAACAAATAGAATCGATGAATGATGCAGCACCACCTGGAGAGGATCTGGGTGGTGCTTTTTTATACATTAAAAGATAAGAACGAATTTTATGATTCCTCTCTTGCATTATTCTCTAATATTGGTAAGATAATCATACCAATAAAAATTAAGGAGGTCTCCTCATGCCATCAGAAAAAAGAAAGAAACCCGCAACCTTTGCCCGCACCTGCTGTGGCGTTTCTCTGGACGCCAGGGAGCGTCAAAAGGATGTAAAAGGTGTATTGGTACTAGGGCGGCCCAGTGCGCCTTACGACCGGTTATGCCAGGCGGTACAGCAGGCTCTATCCCAGCTTGGAACTGAACCGGCGGTGTGTCAGGATAATCCTGTGCTTTTGGAGGTCTATGGCATCATCACGCCACCAGCGGTAATCTGCAATGGCCGGTTGATTTTATGTGGTGAGGATGGGACGAGCTGTGATCTTGAGGAGATGCTAAAAGTGGCTTTGGACATATAAATGGAGGTGCTCCAGCATCTTGACACCTCCAATAATGTACGCTATAATGTACGTAGTTGGAGGTGTGTTTCATGCTTAATACAAATATTACAAATTTCAGAAAAAATATTTTTGGTATCCTGGAACAGACGATTAAGTACAATGAGCCGGTTAATATCAGCACGAAGGCGGGGAATGCGGTGATTATCAGTGAAGAAGATTATAATGGATTAATGGAGACCCTGTATTTGTCTTCTGTTCCGGGTATGAAGGAAAAGATTGTTGAGGGATTAAATACCCCCCTGGCGGAGTGTTTACCCGAAGATGCGGTTCAGTGGTAATGTATAAAATATTTTATACAAAGAAAGCTTCAAATGATATACCAAAATTGAAATCAGCTAAATTGGAAAAAAAGACAAAAGCGCTGATTGACCTCCTCCGGGAGAATCCGTACCAATCACCGCCACCCTATGAGAAATTACAAGGGGATTTATCCGGAGCATATTCACGGCGGATTAATATTAAACATCGGCTGGTGTATGCGGTTTTTGACAATGAAAAAGCCGTTAAGATTATTAGTCTTTGGACACATTATGAGTTTTAATGTAAAGTCTGAATAATACAAGCAACTCTTGAAAATTAGAAAAAATCAAGAGTTGCTTTTTCTTTATATACTTTTATTTAATCTCCCCACTCTCCACCACAAATTTCACACTCCCGTTCATTCCATTGGAAATACCGGAGAAGCTGTTGTAGGCCTTGCCGGCATCGGTGATTTTGGTGATGCGGTCTTTTAGGCCTTTTAAGTCATTGTTGTAGAGATTGGCGATTTTATCAATGCCTGTGGTTTTGAATTCGGTCATGCCGCTATTTAGGGTGCTCAGTCCGGTGGCTATGGCATTGGCACCGGCATCCAGCTGAGCCCCACCGGATTGTAGCTGGGCCATACCTCCGGTTAATTCATTGTTCTTGGAGGCCAGGGTGGCAGCACCATCGGCCAGCTGGGCGGCGCTGGTGGTTGCGGTGTTAGCTCCTTGGGCCAGTGCGGTGCTGCCTTGGGTGGCATCGGTGAGGCCAGCATCCAGGGCGACGGTGCCTTCGTAGAGACCGGCGTGGTGACCGTCAGCAGCATCGTAGCCGTTAATGCCGGCGTTAAGGTCAGCCGCGCCGTCGGCAACTTGGCTGGCTCCGGCTTGGAGGGCGGCCAGCTGATCCAGCATCGTCTGGCCATCGGCATTTTCAGTTTCCAGCTGGCCGCGGATGGTTTCCAAGACCTGCCAGCTGCCAATGCCCTGGGAAAGGGTGGCTATTTGTTGGGATAGGACATCAATTTTCTGATTGTAGGCGGCCATTTCTTCCACTGTGGTAGCAGCATCCCGGACGGCAATGGCTTGGGTTCTTCCGGCGATGAGCTGGCTGAGGGCGGATTGTGCGGCTTCTAGGGAATCCACACCCTGGGGCATCTGGGCTTTAATGGCATCGATACTTGTATTGATTTGTGTATCCATTCCGTCAACGCCTGCCGCGGCCGTATCCACCCCCTGACTCACCTGGGAAGCCCCAGCGGCTAACTCCTGAGCGCCTTGGGCCGCGCCATTTTGGGTATCGCTGCCCTTGTATCCGGCAACCAGTTGTTCGCTGCCTGCTTTGGCGGTGGTTAGGCCGGCATTTAAGCTGTTGGCCCCGGCGGAGAGGGTACCCAGTCCGTTTTGAAGTTTTGTGGTCCCCCCGGCAACGGTGGCGACACCATTGGTATAAGTATTCAGTCCGTCGGCCAAGGTATTGATGCCGGTGACGGCAGAGCCTGCTCCGGTAGCCAGGGCATTGGCCCCATCCTTGGCGGATAAGGTACCGGCAACCAACTGATCCGTTGCGGTGGTTAGCTTAGTAATGGAGTTATCCAAATCCCCAAAGCTATTGACCTGTCCCAGGCCAGCTTCTTCCAATACGTTGGAGGTCATGCTGGTAATGGTAGGTCCAAGTTTAAAATTTGCGGCAGTGGCGGTCACGGTAATGCTGTCGGGAATGGTGAGGTCCAGGGTATTGCCAGAGAGACCAAGGCTATCGTTTAGGCCAGGGAAGGCCAGGCCGACGACGATGGCGTTATTGCCATCGGAAAGGACGGCCCCTTTGTCCACAGCAACATTGGTGAAGGTATCATCCGGGAGCATCATGGCACTGGCTACGGTAAAGGGGACGGTGGTGCCGTTCACTGTGGCGGTATTGGTGAAGTGCATGGTGATTTCCACCTGGCCGCTTTTACCCACCATATCTTGGGGATTCATGCTTTGGCCATTAAGCTTGTATACCGTGGAGATGCTTACTGGCAGGGCTTGGGTGGTGGTTCCCTGATAATAAATATCGGCTCCAGCCGTATTCCACAACAGACTGCCATCAGCGTTTTGGGTAAAGGTTTCGCCACCCTTAACGTTTTTAATATCCGCCAGAGTAGAGGTGTCGGCGATTTGGGTTTGGGTCCCGGCATTCTTCAGCCAATCGCTGACGGTAGTGGAGGTCACCTTTCCGCTGGCATCGGTTTTGACATAGACCGTTTCTTCCTTGGAAATCTGTCCGTCTGCGGAGGGGATTGTGGTGCTGCCCGTTGCTTTTTCTGCAGTTTGGGTCAGTTTTTCAGTATCGGTGGTGTCATTGGCAGCAATGGTTGTGTTGCTTTTGGCGGCCAGAACCGCATAGGCTGAGGCGGAAGCGATGAGGACTGCCACAAGAACGATGGCAAGGATGTGCTTGACGCCCTTATTCATTGATGAGATTTGCTTCATGGATCGTTTCCTTCTTTCTTAAGAATCCTTTTGAGGTTTTACAGATGATTTTGTCGAATACCATAAACAGAGAGGGTAGGATAAAGACGACACAGAATAAGCTGATCAGTGCCCCCCGTGCCATTAGGCTGCAGAGTGAACCAATAATATCGATATCGGAATAAAGCCCGACACCAAAGGTGGCGGCAAAGAGACCCAAGGCACTAACGATGACCGATGGAATGGCATAATTAAGGGCATTCTCAATGGCGGTCCGTTTATCTTCTCCGCTGGCGCGCTCCAACTTATAGCGGGTGGTCATCAGAATGGCGTAGTCCACAGTGGCACCTAATTGGATGGTACTGATACAAATGGGGGCGATAAAGGGCAGGGTCACACCGGTATAATAGGGAAGCCCCAGGTTGATAAAGATGGCAAACTCGATAACACTGACCAAAATGACCGGGAGGGAGATGGACTTTAGCACAAAGGCGATGATCAGGAAGATGGCGACGATGGATACGGCGCTGACCACTTGGAAGTCATGGTCGGTGATGGTGATCAGGTCCTTGGTACAGGGGGCCTCCCCAATGAGGAGGGCCTTGCTGTCGTAACCCTTCATGATGGTATTAATGGAATCGACCTGGGCATTGACCTCATCCGTGGCCGTGGTGTATTCAGACATAATCACAATGAGCTTATACTGGTCACTTTCCAGAAGATCCTTCACATCATCGGGAATCATTGAGGAGGGAATGGTGGGCCCCAGCAGGGAATCCGCCCCTAAAACCGAGGACACCCCATCCACCTTTTTAATCTCATCCATCATATTTTTCGTATCTTTTCCCGGAAGGTTTTTATCCGCCAGAATCATATGGGTGGACCCAGTATCAAAGGTTTCAGTTAATTTATCCCGGGCCACGCAATAGCCTAACTCCTTGGGAAGGGTTGATCCTAAATCGTAGTAGGTTTGGGTATGGTTGTAGCCATAAATAGCGGGGAAAAGCAATATCAGAAACAGGGCGATAAACAGCCGATAATGCCCGGTGATGAAATGGGAGAGCCGATTCATATTGGGCAGCAGGTTACGGTGCCGTGTTTTATTAATGGGCTTATCGAAAACTAGGATGAGTGCTGGCAGGGTGGTGATACATCCTACCACACCGAGAAGCACCCCCTTGGCCATGACAATCCCTAAATCTAAGCCCAGGGTAAAGGTCATAAAGCACAGGGCGATGAAACCAGCCACCGTTGTGATGGAGCTGCCGATGACGGAAGTGATGGTCATGGCAATGGCCTGGGCCATGGCCTCGTTTTTATCGGCATACTTTTCGCGCTGCTCTTCGTAGCTGTGCCAGAGGAAAATGGAATAATCCATGGTGACAGCCAGCTGGAGTACGGCGGCCAAAGCCTTGGTGATAAAGGAGATTTCACCCAGGAAGATGTTGCTCCCCAGGTTCCAGACGATAGCCATGCCGATACTGAAGAGGAAGATCAGGGGGATAACCCAGGAGTCCATAAACAGCATCATAACGACACAGGAGAGAACCACGGCAATGGCCACATAGATGGGTTCTTCGGCTTCACACAGGGCCTTTAAATCCGTGACCATGACGGACATACCGGAGATGAAGCATTGCTTTCCAGCCACGCTGCGCATTTGGGTGATAGCAGTCATGGTTTCATCCTCGGAGGTACCGGTATCAAAAAAGACTGCCATCATGGTAGAATCCCCTTTATTAAAGGCATCGTAGACCTCTTGGGGGAGCATTTCCTTGGGCATGGATAAATCGGCCACACTGTCGTACCAGATGACGGATTCAACATGGTCAATGTCCTTAAACCGTTCCTCCAGGGAAGCGACATCCTTATCCTCCATTCCTTCTAAAATAACAAGGGAGAAGGCCCCCTTACCAAATTGTTCCTTTAAGATATCCTGTCCCTGAATCGTCTCGATATCATCCGGAAGATAACTTAAGATATCGTAGTTAATCCGAGTGTTAAAATATCCAAAGGCAGAGGGGATGAGCAATAGGATGCCGATGATGAGGATCGGAATCCGGAGCTTTACGATTTTTCGACCAAATTTGATCATTCTTTACGTCCTTTCTAAAGTGAGATTTAAGCGTCAATCATCAAATAACCATATAAGTGTTGACTATTTAACTGAATTCAATTATACTGATTTCAGTTAAAAATACAATATACAGTTTATTATAGATATGTCCGTTAATAAACAGTGCGATTGTTAAATGTAGAATATTGAACAAAAAAAAGAAAATTGTTGGTGTGAGGAGTTATCCATGGCAGAAAAAAAGGAAGATCGTCGAGTTCGAAAGACAAAGCGCCAGTTACGGCAGGCGTTAACGGAATTATTAAAAGAAAAGCCCATCCAGGAAATAAAGGTCCGGGAAATCGCTGATTTGATTGATATTAACCGAGGGACCTTTTATCAGCATTACCGGGATATTTACGATATGCTGTACCAGATTGAGGATGAGCTCTTCGCTCAGTTCAACCAAATCCTGGCAGAAACTGAGGAAGAAGCGGATGAGACCAACGCAATGCCTCTGCTGACTAAAATTTTTACCTTTTTAAAGGACAACTCCGATTTAACGGTTGCCCTTATGGGGCCCAATGGCGATCCGGTTTTTGTGGAAAAGGTGAAGGCCCTCGTCAAGGAACGGTGTATCCATGATTGGATGCACGCTTACCAGGATGCCAAGACCCCTAATTTTGAATATTACTATGCTTTTGTGGTGTCGGGCTGCTTGGGCCTTTTCCAACGTTGGATGGAAAATGGATCGGGAGAACCGCCAGAAGCTGTGGCTGAGCTGGCCGTTGAAATGATTCTCAAGGGTGTCAATGTGCTTAGTGCATAAGTCCATATCAAATAAAAAAGGTGTGACCGACGGAGAGGGTCACACCTTTTTTATTTTAACCCTATTTTAGCCAATAGCATCTAGGATTATTATAGTTCCCTAAGAATACGATGTCAACAGGATGTTGATTGGATGTTTGTTACAATGGTATTGTGCTTCAAAGTGATTTTTATGAAAGTTGGACGGGAAGGAATTAAGATAGAATGTATAAAATTACAATACTGTAAAGTTAGTGTAAAAAATAGGGAACAGTCTTGTCCTGGTGGGACAAGTACTTGCAAAAGTGGAAAATTATGTTATAATGAAGGTAAAATTTTGTGATAGGAGGAAACCATGGATCGACCATTTACCCACCTGCATGTTCATAGTGAGTATAGCTTGCTTGACGGCTTCGGACGGATAAAGGATTTAGTGGGCTACGCTGTGGAATTGGGAATGGATAGCCTGGCGCTGACGGACCATGGGGTTCTTTTTGGCGCAGTGGAATTCTATAAGGAATGCCTGGCCCAGGGCATCAAACCCATTATTGGCTGTGAAGTCTATGTCGCACCCCGGGGCTTAACACAAAAGGAAAGTGGTATCGATAATAACCCCTATCATCTGGTGCTGCTGGCTGAGAACAACACGGGTTATAAAAATTTATGTAAAATTGTCTCCAAAGGTTTTGTGGATGGCTTTTACTATAAGCCCCGGGTGGACCACGATATTTTAAAGGCCCACCACGAGGGCATTATCTGCCTGTCGGCCTGCATCGCCGGGGAAATTCCGCGTTTTATCATCCAGGATCAGCCCGAAAAAGCAGCAACGTGCTGTGAGCTGTATCAGGACATTTTCGGAAAGGATCATTTCTATCTGGAAATCCAGGATCACCGGATGCAGCAGGAGGCTAAAGCCAACGAAGGCTTAAGGGCATTTTCAAAAAAGTATGATATTCCTTTGGTCGCCACCAACGATGCCCATTATGTCCGTCGCTCCGATGCCAAGGCCCACGATGTGCTGCTGTGCATCCAGACCGCCACTAATGTGGAGGATGAAAACCGAATGCGCTTTCCCGGGGATGGCTTTTATTTAAAATCACCCGAGGAAATGGCCGGACAATTTCCGGATTTACCGGAAGCCATTGAAAACAGCCACCGCATCGCCCAACGCTGCGAGGTCACCTTTGACCTGGAATCCGCCCATTTGCCAGAGTTTGAATTGCCCCAGGGCGTAGAGACCCCTGGTGAGTATATCCGGATGCTGTGTGAGCAGGGGATTGCTGAGCGTTATGAACAGATTACACCAGAGATTCAGGAACGATTGGATTATGAGCTGGATATTATTCAGACCATGGGCTTTGATAATTACTTCCTCGTGGTATGGGATTTCATTAAGTACGCCAAGGATCATGATATTATGGTAGGGCCAGGGCGAGGGTCAGCGGCAGGCAGTCTGGTGTCCTACGCCTTGGATATTACCACCTTAGACCCCATTAAGTACAATCTCCTCTTTGAACGCTTCCTAAACCCAGAGCGGGTGACTATGCCGGATATCGACTGTGATTTTTGTTATGAGCGCCGCCAGGAGGTCATCGATTACGTCATCCATAAATACGGGGAGGATCGGGTTGCCCAGATTATTACCTTTGGAACCATGGCGGCCCGGGGGGCTGTGCGGGATGTGGGCCGGGCTTTGGGGATGCCCTACGCCGCAGTGGATAAGGTGGCCAAGGAGATTCCCATCCACGTTGGCCAGAATGTGTCCATTGAAGGGGCCATGGAGGAGAACCCAACCTTAAAGGAAATGGCGGAGAATGATGGCGCTGTGGGGAATTTGCTGGAAATGGCAAAATCTATGGAAGGCCTTGCCCGCCATGCCTCCACTCATGCCGCCGGGGTGGTCATCTCTGATGCCCCCCTGACGGAATACGTTCCTCTGTACCGAAATGGGGAGGCCATCACCACCCAGTTTCCCATGGGACTGCTGGAGGACCTGGGACTGATTAAGATGGATTTCCTTGGGCTGCGAACCCTGACGGTTATTCGGGATGCCGTGGAGAATATCTGGCACAGCCAGAAAGAACGAGTGGATGTCGATCATTTGTCCATGGATGACCCCAAGGTTTATGAGATGCTTTCCCGGGGGGATACCCTGGGTGTCTTTCAATTGGAAAGCCGGGGAATGATGTCCTTTATGCGGGAATTAGCTCCGGAAAATTTTGAAGATATCATCGCTGGAATCTCATTGTACCGACCGGGTCCCATGGACCAGATTCCACGGTATATCGATAATAAAAAGCATCCAGACCATGTGAAGTACCTCCATCCATTGCTGGAACCCATCCTCAATGTCACCTACGGATGTATGGTTTACCAGGAACAGGTCATGCAGATTTTTAGAGATATAGCTGGTTTTTCAATGGGCCGCAGTGACCTGGTCCGTCGGGCTATGTCTAAGAAAAAGACGGATGTTATGGACCATGAAGGTGAGGTCTTTATCCACGGCGAACGGGACGAGGCAGGGAATGTTATCATACCCGGCGCCGTCAGCCGCGGGGTGCCCGAGGCCGTGGCCGTACAGATTTACGCAGAAATGAAGGATTTTGCCAAGTACGCCTTTAATAAATCCCATGCGGCGGCCTATGCGGTCATTGCTTATCAGACGGCCTGGCTGAAATGCTATTATCCCAGGGAATTTATGGCGGCCTTAATGTCTTCGGTCATGGATGACGAAAAGAAGGTATCCAAATATATTGAGGACTGCCGTAAAATGGGAATCCACGTTGCCCCACCGGATGTCAATGTCGGGGTTGGCAAATTCTCTGTGGTGGAGGGTAAAATTGCCTTTGGCCTTGGGGCCATTAAGGGTTTAGGGGCGAAGCCCGTGGAATCCATAGTGATTGCCCGTCAGGCCGAGGGTCCCTTTAAGGGCTTTCGGGATTTCTGCGACCGGGTGGATTTAAGCGTGTTAAACCGCCGGACCATCGAGGGCCTGATTAAGGCGGGAGCCTTTGATTTCACCGGATTCCCCCGTTCCAGGATGCTTCTGGGAGCCGAGGGGATTATTGCCCAGGTCCAGGTGGAAAAGCGGGATCGATTGTCCGGCCAGGTGTCCCTGCTGGATTTGGGGGCCATTGAGGCCTTTAAAGAGGACCGGTTCCCCATGGCGGATCCTGCGCCAAAGGAAATTCAGCTGGCCCAGGAAAAGGAAGTGTTGGGTTTGTACGTCTCAGGGCATCCCTTAGAGGAATTTGAAGGGATACTCTCAGGCAAAACCAACCTGAACACCTCCATGATGGGCAGTTATGAGGAGCTGTGCGAGACTGGAATTCGGGATGGCGGCAGCGTGACCATTGGCGGTTTGGTGGACAGCGTTAAATCCCAGATGACCAAAACCGGTAAACTCATGGGTTTTATCACCATCGAGGATTTGTACGGACGCATGGAGGTCGTGGCTTTTCCCAGGCCCTATGAGTCCTACCACCATCTCTTAAAGGCAGATACACCGGTCTTAATTCGAGGGAAAATTAATTACAATGAGGAAATGAATGTTTCAGTCATCTGCGATGAAGTGATGCCCCTTGACCAGGGAATGACCCTTCGGGAAGCCGGAATCGGCTACAAACCGATGAACATTAAAAAGCCAGCGGAGCAGCTGACATTGTGCTTTAGTGATTTTACACAGAAGCCCCTTATTTCAAAAATAAAACCTATCCTTGGGAGCTTTCCAGGGAGTGTGCCGGTGGTTTTATATTTTAAAGAAGAAAACAAGCGCTTTGGTGCTGATGAAAGCCTGTGGGTAACCGTCAGTGATGAGTTGGTTCGAGATCTTCAGGGGGTCTTGGGCCGGAATAAAGTGGAGGTTAAGTAGAATGAGAATCGGTATCTTAACAAGTGGTGGCGATGCCCCAGGGATGAATGCAGCCATTCGGGCAGTGGTTCGGACTGCGATTTACCATAAAATTGATGTGTACGGCATTAATCGTGGTTATGCAGGGCTTTTGGATAAGGATATTACGCCCATGAATGTTTATTCGGTTGCCGATATCCTACAAAAGGGTGGCACGATCCTGCGGACATCCAGAAGCGAATTTTTCCCCACAGAAGCGGGACAAAAACGGGCAGCGGAGGTTCTCCGGGAATTTGGAATTGATCATCTTATTGTTATTGGTGGAGATGGCAGTTTAAATGGTGCACTGTGCCTGAAACGCCTGGGTGTGAGTGTGGTTGGTATTCCCGGGACCATCGATAATGACTTTGGGGCCTCAGATTTTACGGTCGGGTTTGATACGGCAGTGACCACGGCCATTGATGCCATTGGAAAAATTCGGGATACCACTTTTTCCCATAATCGCATTAACGTTGTCCAGGTCATGGGACGGACCTGTGGTGATATTGCACTATATGCAGGCTTTTCTGTCGGTGCCGAAGCGCTCATTGTGCCTGAAATCCCAACGGATCTGGAAGAAATCTGTGATCGCCTGCTGGTAGGTAAGGATCGTGGCAAGCTCCATAGCATCGTTATGCTGGCAGAGGGGTGTGGCGGCTATCGGGATTATTGCAAAAAGATTGAAGAGCTGACCCAGGTGACCACTAAAGGGACGAATCTCGGCTATATCCAGCGAGGCGGCGCTCCGTCCCACTTCGATCGTAATCTGGCAAGCTACATGGGCTATAAGGCCGTAGAATCCATCGTAAATGGTCAGACTGGCAATGTAGTGGTCCAGCGTAAGGGTGAATATCTCATGGTTCCTTTGGAAGAAGCCCTTAAAACACCGAAAAAATTTAACGAAGAACTTTATCATATTTCCAAGATTCTATCCATTTAATTGGATTATTAGGAGGGCAAAATGAAGCTTAAAAAAACGAAAATGGTTTGTACCCTGGGACCGGCATCCAACACCCAGGAGATTATGGAAGAACTCATTGCCAATGGCATGAACGTGGCACGCCTGAATTTTTCCCATGGCAGTCATGAAGAGCATGCGGGGCGGATTGCCAAGTTAAAGGCGGCACGGGCGGCACAGAATACCCCCGTAGCCATTATGTTAGATACCAAGGGCCCGGAAATCCGGACCGGGGATTTAAAAGACGGAAAAGTAACCCTGGAAGAAGGGAATACCATTGTTCTTACCACGGAAACTATTTCTGGGGACGCCAAGCGTGTGAGCATCAGCTATACGGGCCTGCCCGAGGATTTGGTGCCTGGAAATATCATTCTTTTAGATGATGGTCTAATTGCGCTAACGGTTGAAAAGATTGAGGGAACAGAAATCACCTGTCGTATCGATAATGGCGGGGTCTTGGGGTCCAAAAAAAGTGCGAATGTTCCCAATGTTTCCATTAATTTACCGGGCCTGACCGCGAAGGATGAAGGCGATCTTCTCTTTGGAATCAGCCAGGGAATCGATTTTGTAGCGGCTTCTTTCGTACGAAAACCCCAGGATGTCATTGCCATCCGTAAGGTGTTAGATAATAATGGCGGCGGCGATGTACAGATTATTTCTAAAATTGAAAACCGTGAAGGGGTCGAAAAAATTGACCGGATCCTGGCCGTGTCCGACGGTATCATGGTTGCCCGTGGGGATTTAGGCGTAGAAATCCCTGCAGAAGAGGTGCCCCTGGTTCAGAAGAGCATCATTCGTAAATGTAATCTCCTGGGCAAACCGGTTATCACCGCGACCCAGATGCTGGATTCCATGATCCGCAATCCCAGACCGACCCGTGCGGAAGTTGGGGATGTGGCCAATGCCGTGTTTGATGGAACAGATGCCGTTATGCTTTCGGGTGAAACCGCGGCTGGGGATTACCCGGTTCAGACGGTTAAGACCATGGCCAGCATTGTTGAGCGTATTGAATCCTCTGAGGAATATCGTAATCGCCGTAAGCCGGATCACGGCGAGCTCACGGTGACCAATGCCGTGGGGGAAGCCGTCGTTCAGATTGCTGCAAATATGGGAGCCGCAGCCATTATCGCCGCATCCTCCTCTGGACACACCCCGCGGATGTTGTCTAAATATCGTCCGGAATGTGATATTTTAGGGGTGAGCAATAAAATGACGACTGTTCGCCGACTGTGTTTAAGTTGGGGGGTGTTCTGTTTGTATACCCCGGAATTCAAGGATACGGATTCCATGGTGATGGACTGTGTCGATGCCGCTGAAAAAATGGGCTGCGTCAAAACCGGTGATCTCGTTGTCGTAGCAGCAGGGGTTCCCTTGGGTGTCCAGGGCAACACCAATATGATTAAGGTCCATACTGTTGGAAATGCTGTGATGAGCGGTGTTGGCATTGGGGATAAGCCAGTGACTGGTTTTGCTAAGTTGATTACCAGCGATAATACTGAGGATTTTAACGAAGGCGATATTTTGGTGGTTAAATCCGTCACACCGGATGTGTTCTGTGTTCTGGAAAAAGCAGCAGCCATCATCACAGAAGAAACTGGGTTAGAGTCAGAAGCCGCCCATGTGTCTAAACAATACGATATTCCCGTAATTCTGGATGTCCATAAGGCTCGTGAGGTCCTGAAACATGGTAAAATTATTTCTGTCGATCCTGTCAATGGGATGGTATACCAGGGCCGTGTTCGCTTAAGATAAGTCTAAGCGTATTTTAAATTATTGAAAATTCAAAAAAGGTTTGCAATATTTTAAAATAGGTGTATAATACTTACTACAAAAAAGTTTTAAATTATTCAAGATACAATAATGTATTTTAGTTTAATACTGAGAGAAAATAAAAATATCGGGCGAAAACTCGATATTTTTATTTTTATCCCCCACAATCATGGGCAGCATTATTCTAAAGACAATGCTTTGTTGTATCTTTTTTTGTTGCCCGTGTTTCGGATATTATTCAAATCTCATTATTGGAGGCGTTTTATGGAAAAAACACGGAAGTATGACAGTGTGAAAGATTTCCTTCAGAAGAAGGATATCGAGTTTTCAGTCCAGCGGTATTTAATCGATGCCCTGAAGTACATGGCCTTTGGGCTTTTTGGAACCTTGCTGATGGGGAGCATCCTCAATCAGATTGGTGTTTTGACAGGGATGACCTTTCTCACTGAAACCATTTGGCCAGCGGCAAAGGTCATGACAGGGCCAGCTATTGCTGTGGCGGTAGCTTGGGCTTTAAATGCCCCGCCGTTGGTCATCTTCTCTGTTACGGTGGGCGGTTATGTGGGTAATGAGTTAGGGGGGCCTGCAGGCTCCCTCATCGCGGCTTTAATCGCCACGGAATGCGGCAAGGCCGTTTCAGGAGAAACAAAAATTGATATCCTGGTAACCCCATTTGTCACGGTGCTGGTGGGAGCCGGGATGGCAACTTTAGTGGGGCCGCCCATCGGCGGCTTTATGACCTTCCTGGGTGAGCTGATTATGTGGGCAACGGAGCAGCAGCCCATCATCATGGGAATCGTCATTTCAGTAGTAGTCGGGATTGTCCTTACCCTGCCCATTTCCAGTGCGGCGCTGTGCATTATGCTCAACTTGTCGGGGTTGGCAGCGGGGGCGGCCACGGTGGGCTGCTGCTGTCAGATGGTTGGCTTCGCTATCCAAAGCTACCGGGATAATGGTGTGGGCGGCCTGGCAGCCCAGGGCATTGGGACCTCCATGATTCAGGTGCCCAATATCGTTAAAAATTGGAAAATCTGGATTCCGCCAACCATTGCTTCAGCCATTTTAGGACCCCTGGCTACCACTCTTTTTCAAATGAAGAATACACCGGTAGCTGCGGGGATGGGGACTTGTGGTTTTGTGGGTCAGATCGGGACGGCCATGGCCATGGGCCAGGCTGGTGATTCTGTTATGCAGATCGTCCTTTCCATCGGACTTCTTCAAATCCTGCTCCCTGCTGTGGTGACCTATGGTATCTATCGGCTGTGTCATCGTGCGGGATGGATTAAGGATGGGGACATGGCCCTGAATTTGTAAAGGAACGTCGACTTAAAGTGGTAGAGCCACACCGGGTTTTGAGGTATAATGATATCAGTAAAGGAGTCTGATAGGATGAAACGAGAAACCCGGCGGCGATTTTTTTTCGCCCTTTTATTCATAATGTATCTGGTCATTTTGGTGACCATCACCCTGTTGCCTGACGGCGATGTGGGCTACGAACCTGGGAGTAATCTGGTTCCCGGGACCAGCATTGACGATTATATTTACGATGTTTATCACAATGGGGTGCTGAATACCGACTATATTCGCTCTGGGGAGACGGATGGGGTGGCGACCCTCTATCATTACTTAACCTATCCCGCCCGAAACCTCTTTGGGAACATTCTTCTATTCGTACCCCTGGGGCTGCTTTATCCACTGTGCCGAAGGAATAAAACCGGATGGATTCAGATTATGGCGGTGGTTTTAGGGAGTACGATTCTCATTGAAATTTTGCAGCATTTCTTTTTATCTAGCCGAAGTGCGGACGTCGATGACATTATCCTGAATTTTATCGGTGGGATGCTAGGGTATTTCTTGTATAAGTGGGTGGAATAAATGGCAAAAATTAAAAAACGATTCGTCTGTCAGAATTGCGGTTACGCCACTCCCAAGTGGATGGGAAAATGCACCGAGTGCGGTGAGTGGAATTCCTTTGTCGAGGAAGTGGAGATGCCGGCACCCACAGCAGTAGGGAAGAACCAGAATTTGGAGCGGGGCGTTTACGCCAAACCCGTACGCCTAAAGGACATCTCTACCCAAAAGGAGGATCGCTACAAAACCAATAATAGTGAGCTGGACCGGGTGTTAGGCGGCGGCATCGTCCCAGGTGGCCTGATTCTTCTGGGGGGAGATCCGGGCATCGGAAAATCGACCCTGCTCCTCCAAACCACGGAGAATTTTGGGAATCAGGGACTGAAGGTCCTTTATATTTCCGGGGAGGAATCCGAGCAGCAGCTTAAGATGCGGGCGGTTCGGATGAAGGTATCCTCGGATAATGTTTATTTCCTTTCGGAAATCAACATCCCCTATATTACGGACCTTATTATCAAAACCCAGCCGGATTTAGTCATTATCGACTCCATCCAAACCATGTACAGTCCCAATATTACCTCGGCTCCGGGGAGTGTCAGCCAGATTCGGGAGAACGCCAACGCCTTGATGCAAATTGCAAAAAAGGATGGCATCGCCATGATTTTGGTGGGGCATGTTACCAAGGAAGGCAATATTGCAGGGCCCCGGGTGTTAGAGCATATGGTGGACACGGTGCTGTATTTTGAAGGGGAGAAATACCATAGCTACCGGATGCTCCGGGGAGTGAAGAATCGCTTTGGTTCCACCAATGAAATTGGTATTTTTGAGATGACCCAGGAGGGCCTGGCCGAGGTTAAAAATCCTTCGGAGATGATGCTTTTGAGCCGCCCGAAAAACACTTGTGGATCGGTGGTGGTTCCCAGTATCGAAGGGACCAGGCCTATCCTCATCGAGCTCCAGGGGCTGGTTTCCCAGACCAGCTTTGCAACCGCCAGACGGATGGCGACGGGGATGGACTACAATCGAATGGTCCTGCTCATCGCCATCATGGAAAAACGGCTGGATATCCAGCTCCAGGGGCTAGATGCCTACATCAATGTGGTTGGCGGGATGAAGGTAGACGAACCAGCCCTGGACCTGGCGGTGGTCTCCGTATTGTATTCCAGTTTTCGAAATTTTGAGATTCCTGCGGATTTCATGGTTTTAGGGGAAGTGGGGCTGACGGGAGAAGTGCGCAATATCCAACAGGTGGAAAAACGAATCATCGAGGGTGGAAAATTAGGCTTTAAACGCTGCGTCCTCCCCCGGGGAAATTGTAGGGGAATGGACGACATGGGGGTTGAACTCATGCCGGTTACTAACATTTCTCAGGCATTAAATCTACTTAAAAAGTAGGTAAATTTTAGATTCAATCCATGCCAAAAGGCAAGAATTTATCCTTTCCACCCGGGGCATTCAAAGCTATAATGTAGTTATCCTGAAGTGTGCGTTACACCTTTGGTTTTGAACCTACACTTATACTTTGGGAGTCCGGATGTCCTCCATTCGATGTCATGCCGCCTTTGAGTGGAAGACAGAAAACTGGAGGCAGGGCACCCACCTAGCTTCTGCTAGGCGTCAAAAAGAAGGGAACGGCACATTCGGGATTATAAAGAGATCTCATCCATCACCGGGTGAGATCTTTTTATTTTCGCCTGAGCTAACAGAAGTGTGAAAGTGGATATTGCTCTATCCACTTTCACACGGCGCAGCCATGAATGAGTGAAGGTGCGAAGCACCGGAGCGAGTGATACTGCGTAAGTTAACATAATGCGTTATCTTTCTAATTTCCATAAAAAATAGAGTGGTTTCTTAAATTAGAGTCATGCTGTATTTTTTTGTTGAGAATTATGATTCATCCAGATATAATGTTCATATACACCATTAGAAAGTAGCATCCAATGTATAAAGAAGGGGATTTACATCATGCATACATTTCGAAAGGGTTGGAAATATCCTTTTGTTTTTTTCCTTTTTCTCAGTTTCATTATACCGATGAGCGTGAAGGCTGAGGCAAAGTCGTCAACGGAACAACGGGTACTTTTTTTAAGTTCCTACGGCTATACCTGGGAAAGCGTACCGGATCAGTTAGATGGCATTACAGAGATTTTAAAGGACGAATGTTATATTGAAGTATTATTTATGAATACTAAAACCATTGATACTGCAACCTCAGAGGCCCAGACAGCGACGCAGCTTGACACTCTATTATCGGGAGGAGAATCCTTTGATGCCGTTATTCTTGGGGATGATGCAGCAGTGGATTTTGCCATGTCCCAAAGGGAACGCTATTTTAAAGGGACGCCACTTATTTTCTTAGGCATCAATAGCAATGAAAAGGCAATGGCAATAGGAAAGGATCCACTGATTACTGGGGTATTAGAAAACTTTAACTACAAATCGACCTTGGAATTCGCCAAGAGCCTTTACCCAGAAGCTAAAAAAGTGATAGCCATTAGTGATGACAGTGTGTCAGGAAAAGGTTCTTTGGAGCAGTATTATCAAATTGCCCGCTTTTTTCCAGAACTGGATTTTACGGATGTGGATTGTTCGGACATGACAAAGGAACAGATTCAAGAAAAGGTAGCAGAAGCCGACGATGATGATATTCTCTTGTATTTGATGTTTACCAGCGATGGCACTGGGCAGAAGGTGACTCTGGATGAAAGTGTTTCTCTGTTAACAGAGGTTGCTCGCGTCCCAATTTTTAAAGCGGACGAGCTCGGTATTGAGTATGGATTGCTCGGTGGGCGATGTGTTTCCTATGAGGATATAGGACAAATAGCGGGGCAACTGACAAAGAAGGTCCTTGATGGCGAGGCACCAGTGAATTTACCAGTCGTCTCCACCCCGGATCATTACTATATTAATCAGGAGGCTGCACAATATTATCATATCAACATGTCAAAGGTTCCCCGGGATGCCGTTATTGTCAATCCCACCGATAATTTTTGGAGACAAAATCGGGTGGTCCTTATTCCAGCATTGCTGGTTGTCCTGGCATTACTTTTAATAATCATCGCTATTTTGCATAATCAGCGTCGCCAGAAGGCATTTACGACAGAACTCAAAGCCAAAACTAAAGCACTTGAAACAGTGGTCCTCTATGATGATTTAACTGGGATTTACAATCGAAGGGGATTTTACCAAAAGGCAGAACAGCTTTTAGCAGAGGACACAGAGCATGAGTATTTAATCATGTATTGGAATTTCTGTAATTTCAAAGTGATTAACGAGCTGTTTGGATCAGAAACTGGGGATGCGATTCTTTGCGAATTTGCGGAGGAGCTTAAAACCCATGCTGAGGATAAAATGGTATACGGCCGTTTACAGGCGGATAATTTTGTGGTCATTGGACGGTGTTGTGATGTCGTTATCGAACACCTGATTAACCAGTGCTCCAAAACTTATGATGGGGTAACACCGTCCTACCATTATACCCTCCAATTTGGTTTGTATTACATTACGGACCGGAGGTTGTCCATTAATGCGATGTGCGATCGGGCACAGATGGTTACCCAAAAGGGCATTCCCTCAAAATTACAGCAATCCTATGCTGTTTTTGATGAATCCTTATCCGATAGCTTGGTGATGGAGCAGCTTCTCGTTAGTGAAATGGAACTAGCCTTGTCCAAACGGCAATTCCAGGTGTACTATCAGCCAGTCTATAACGCGGTGGATAAAACCCTCCATGGGGCAGAGGCCCTGGTACGATGGATTCATCCAGAGCGGGGAATTATTTCTCCAGGTATCTTTATTCCATTATTTGAAGAGCACGGCCTCATTACACAGCTTGATAACTATGTGGGAGAGATCGTGACGGCTTTTCAGTTCAATCGAATGGCTGAGGGAAAAAGCTTAATCCCAATTTCGGTCAATCAATCCCGGGCAAATTTTCTGCGTAGTCGCTTTGATCAAACGATCATGGAGACGATCACTAGCTGCGGCGTACCAGTGGGCTGTATCTCCATTGAGATTACAGAATCGGCCTTTATGGATAACGAAGAGGACCTAATTCTTTGTGCTGCCCGGCTTCGGGAGGCCGGAATCCGAGTGCTTATGGATGATTTTGGCAGCGGTTATTCCAGCTTTAACACCCTTCAGCGCCTGCCGGTGGATATTATTAAGATTGATATGAAGTTTTTAGAAGGCTTCGGTGCAACGCCAAACTCTCGGGTGGTCCTTTCATCGATCATTGAGATGACCAAGGGGATGGGGTTAAAGGTTGTGGCTGAAGGAGTAGAGGATGAGGAGCAGTTTGAATTTCTAAGGGATGAGGGGTGTGACTATATCCAGGGCTACTATTTCAGCCGTCCCATTCCCACAGAAGACTTTATTCAACTGTTGGATGACGAAGGGATTTAAGCCACCTGCGGGTGGCTTTTTCCATGGGATTGCGGTTGAAAAAGGGGGGGGGAATTGGTACAATAAAACAATTGAGATTAAATGGAGGCAGATGTTGTTTGAATATATAAAAGGAACCTTGGAGGATCAGTCGGCAGACTATGTGGTGGTGGACAATAATGGCATTGGGTATCGAGTCAGTGTATCGCTGAATACCCTGGCTGAGCTGCCAGCCCTGCATCAGGAGCTGTGCTTGCTGTTACACCCTGTTTATCGGGAGGATGATATTGCCTTATATGGCTTTATTACCCATGAGGAGCGGGATTTATTCCGAACCCTTATTGGCGTCAGTGGGGTGGGGCCGAAGGTTGCCATGGGGATGCTCTCCCAATTTGTGGGGGATGAATTAATCCGATATATCTTAAATGCCGACGCCAAGTCCATTGCCAAGGCTCCGGGAATTGGGAAGAAAACTGCCGAACGGGTTATTCTGGAATTAAAGGATAAATATAAAAATTATGAGCCTCATTCAGATGTAGAAGTGGATGGTGGAGCCGTGGAAAACCTAAGGCTGACAGATAATCTGTTTAACGAAGCGGTCAATGGTCTACTGGGTCTGGGCTTTGCCTATTCTGAGGCATCGGATTTAGTGGAGCGGGTCATTACCCCGGATATGGCCATTGAAGAAATTCTCCAAAAAGCACTGATGTCGGCCAATACCAGAAATTAGAAAAGGACAGCCATGAAAGATCGAATTGTCACAACAAAATTTACAGAGCCAGATATTGAGATTGAAGGGAGCCTAAGGCCGGAATGCCTATCTGATTATATCGGTCAAAAAAAGGTGAAACGGCAGATGGCTATCTTCATCCAGGCGGCGAAAAACAGGGGAGAATCCCTGGATCATGTGCTGTTGTACGGGCCGCCGGGACTGGGGAAAACGACCTTAGCGAATATCATTGCCAAGGAAATGGGCACCAATATTAAAACCACTTCTGGCCCTGCCATTGAAAAGCCCGGGGATCTAGCTTCAATTTTAACGTCCCTTAAAGAAGGGGATGTGCTCTTTATCGATGAAATCCATCGGATTCAGCGGACGGTGGAAGAGGTGCTTTATCCAGCTATGGAGGATTTTGCCCTGGATATCATCATTGGGAAAGGCCCTGGGGCAAAGTCTGTCCGGTTGGAGCTGCCTCATTTTACATTGGTGGGTGCGACCACCCGGGCAGGACTTTTAACGGCACCGCTCCGGGATCGCTTTGGGGTGGTGCAGCGTCTGGAGCTTTATAATAAGAGCGATTTGAGCACTATCGTCAAACGAAGTGCTCATATTCTGAATATTGCGCTGGATGATGGTGGTGCCGAAGAGTTGGCCATGCGCTCCCGGGGGACCCCTCGGATTGCCAATCGCCTGCTGAAACGGGTGCGGGATTATGCTGAGATCGAAGGCCAGGGCACCATCAATGCGGGACTGGCAAGCGCAGCCCTGGAACTCTTTGAAGTGGATGCTGTGGGTCTGGATGAAATCGACCGGATCATGCTGACCACGATCATTGAAAAATTTGACGGGGGTCCTGTGGGGATTGATACCCTGGCGGCCTCCATTGGTGAAGAACGGGGGACCATCGAAGAAGTCTACGAGCCCTACCTGATGCAGCTGGGGTTTTTAGCACGAACCCCGAGGGGGCGGGTGATTACCAGTGGCGGTTATCGCCATTTGGGATTAACGCCAGCCCTGACGGCTGAGCAAATGGCACTACAGCTACCAGAGGAGGATTAAATGACGACAACATTATCGACGACTGATTTTTATTACGATCTTCCGGAGAGTAGCATTGCCCAAACCCCCCTTGATCAGCGGGATACCTCGAAGCTGCTGGCCATCAATCGAGCCACAGGGGAAATGGCTGATCGCCATTTCCACGATATTTTGGAATACCTAAAACCCGGGGATCTGCTGGTCATGAATGATACCAAGGTTTTACCCGCTCGGATTTACGGCAAACGGAAGGAAACCGGTGGAAAGGTGGAGCTTCTTCTCCTTAAACGCCTGGACGACCATCGCTGGGAAACCATGGTAAAGCCGGGAAAGAAGGCCAAACCTGGAACAGAGCTGGTCTTTGGCAGGGGATTAACGGGGACCATTGAAGAAACCATTCCCGGTGGTCTTCGGATCATCCGCTTTGAGTATCAGGGTGTTTTTGAGGAAATCCTTTCTGAAATCGGCACGATGCCCCTGCCACCCTATATCCACGAAACCCTAAAGGATCAGAGTCGGTATCAGACCGTCTACGCCGAGCACGATGGCTCCGCCGCTGCGCCAACGGCTGGACTGCACTTTACTCCAGAGCTTTTAAAGGAAATCGCAGACCGGGGTGTGGGCATTGCCCGGGTAACCCTCCACGTGGGTATCGGGACCTTTCGGCCCGTAAAGGTGGAGAACCTCCTTGAACATCAGATGCATTCTGAACGCTATGTCTTACCTGAAGAAACCGCTCGGGCCATTGCGGAAACAAAAAAACAGGGGGGCCGGATCATTGCGGTGGGAACCACCTCCGTGCGAACTTTAGAAAGCGTGGCGAGCCGCCATGATGGACAAGTAGTCAGTGAAGCGGGAACCACGGATATTTTCATTTACCCGGGTTATCATTGGCAGGTAGTGGATGCTCTGATTACAAATTTCCATTTGCCGGAATCCACATTGCTGATGCTCGTTTCCTCTTTTTATAATCGGGAAAAGATATTGGAAGCTTACCGCCATGCGGTGGCGGCGGATTACCGCTTCTTCAGCTTTGGGGATGCGATGTTTTTATATTAAAGGTAAGAGGTGTTGGATTGTTTAAATATGAATTGATTAAGGAAGAGAAGGATACCGGGGCGCGTCTGGGACGAATTACAACGGACCATGGCGTTATTGAGACCCCTATTTTTATGCCGGTGGGAACCCAGGCAACGGTGAAATCCATGGATGTCCACGATTTGGAAACCATGGGGGCCCAAATTATTCTGGGCAATACTTACCATCTTTATCTGCGTCCAGGCCAGGAAATCATGGAGAAGGCCGGGGGACTCCACTCCTTTATGAATTGGCAGCACCCCATTTTAACGGATAGCGGCGGATTTCAAGTTTTCTCCCTGGGGGATTTGCGGAAGATTACGGAGGAGGGGGTCCATTTTGTGTCCCATTTGGACGGCTCCCGGCATTTTATGTCTCCGGAGAAATCCATTGAAATGCAAAACAGCATCGGAGCGGATATCATCATGTGCTTTGATGAATGTGCCCCGGCAGATGCCGATTACGACTATACAAAAAAATCTCTGGAGATGACCAGCCGATGGGCGGCCAGGTGTAAGGCGGCCCACAAACGTCCGGATGAACAAGCCCTTTTCGGCATTGTCCAAGGGGGGATGTTTAAAGATCTGCGGGCTCAAAGTGCCCGGGAAATTACGGCAATGGACTTTCCTGGGTATTCAATTGGGGGTCTGAGTGTTGGGGAATCCAAAGAGATTATGTACGAGATGCTCTCCCATACTGTACCACTACTTCCCGAGGATAAGCCCCACTACCTTATGGGCGTGGGCTCGGTGGATGCCTTATTTGAAGGGGTGATCCGGGGGATCGATATGTTTGACTGCGTCCTTCAAACCCGCATTGCCCGTAACGGGACCGCCATGACCTCCCAGGGTAAGGTAGTAGTACGCAATGCGACCTATGCTGAAGATTTTAGCCCTTTGGACCCGGAATGTGACTGCTATGTGTGCCGGAACCATACCCGGGCATATTTACGCCACTTAATTAAATGCAATGAAATTTTAGGGGCAAGGCTGTTGACATATCATAATTTATACTTTACACTAAGAATAATGGAAAAAATCCGTGAAGCCATAAAAAATGATACGTTGTTGGCATTAAAGGAAGAAGTTTTCCAAAAATATGGAATCACAAGCTAGGAGAGTAATTATGAACACGAACACGTTGCTGCAGTTCCTGCCGATTGTTATATTGGCAGTATTCGTTTATTTTGTGCTGATTCGCCCCCAGAGCAAACAGCAAAAACAAGTGAAAGATATGCTGAGGAGCATGAAGGTCGGCGATGAAGTAATGACAGCCGGTGGTTTTTATGGCATTGTTTTTGCCATTGATGACGAAAATGTCGTATTGGAAATGCTTCCAGATTTCAATAAGGCCATGATTCGCAAGGCCTCCATCGTCAAAGTGATTACAGCAGATGATGTAGAAGAGATCGAAGACGTGCCGGAAGAGCTGGATGAAGTGGCAGAAGATACGAAGGTAGAGGATGCCGATTTTGAAGAAGTCAAAGACGAAGAAACCAAGGAGGACAAGTAAGATGAAACATGTAACTATTGTAAAAAAAGGTAATTTAGCAGATACTAAAAATAAGGGTTGTGGCGAATGTCAGACCTCCTGTCAATCCGCCTGCAAGACCTCTTGCACCGTTGGCAATCAGAAATGTAAAAACCAGAAATAATTGAAGAGTATGCTTAAAAAGCAGCAACGCAGTTGCTGCTTTTTTATGTCGTACGTTCTTTCACATGAAAGGATGGAAAGAGTAAATGATTCATAAGTTTTATTTGAATGGCTTGTATATCGTACTGGACGTGAACAGCGGCACCCTGCTGACTGTGGACGAAATGACCTACGATGTATTGGATCGGTACCGAAAAGAAAATAAAGAAACCATTATCCAGGGATTAAAGGAAAAATATCCAGAGGATGCCCTGGCAGAGGTTTTGGATGAGTTGGATGCGTTAGTTGCCCAGAAGATGTTATACACCGAAAATGATTATGATCCTGAGATTTATAAAAATCATGATTTGATCAAAGCACTGTGCCTCCATGTCACTCATGACTGCAATTTAAAATGTAATTATTGCTTTGCTTCCCAGGGAGACTTTAATGGTGAAAAATGCCTGATGTCCCTGGAAGTTGGTAAAAAAGCCATCGACTTCATTGTCGAAGCCTCCAAGGATCGGGTCAATTTGGAAGTGGATTTCTTTGGGGGAGAGCCCCTTATGAATTTACAGGTTGTCAAGGACTTGGTGGACTATGCCAGAGGACTGGAAGAAGCCCATCATAAGCACTTTAACTTCACCATGACAACCAATGGCGTTTTATTAAATGACGACAATAGGCAGTGGTTGGACGATAACATGGACAATATCGTCCTAAGTCTGGATGGTCGGAAGGAAGTCAATGACCGGATGCGGCGCACCGTCAACGATAAAGGCTCCTATGGGCTCATCATCGACGATATTAAGAAGATGGCTGCCATGCGGGAGGGAAAGAAGGACTACTACGTCCGGGGGACCTACACCAAGTATAACCTGGATTTTGCCAAGGACGTGGATTTCCTGGCCAGGGAAGGTTTTGGGAGCATCTCTGTGGAGCCTGTGGTTACCGATGAAACCAAGCCCTATGCCCTGCTGGAAGAAGATTTGCCCGCTATTTTAGCAGAATACGATCAATTGGCCCTGGATTACCTGGATCGGGAAAAGCATGGGCTTCATTACAATTTCTTCCACTTCAACGTGGAGCTGGATGGCGGACCCTGTGTCTATAAACGCCTTTCTGGCTGTGGGGCCGGACGGGACTACGTGGCGGTTACACCGGAAGGGGATATCTATCCCTGCCATCAGTTTGTGGGAAACACCGCCTTTAAGATGGGGTCCGTGGATGTGGGCATTACGAACCCTCAAATCAAAGGGGAATTTGCAAAGGCCAATCTGCTGGAAAAGGATGATTGCTCCCAGTGCTGGTGCCGATTTATTTGTGGCGGGGGTTGCCATGCCAATGCCTATAATTTTAATCAGACGGTCATGAAGCCCTATCATGTGGCCTGTGAAATTGAGCGAAGACGGGTTGAAAATGCATTGATGATTGGCATAATCGAAGGGGAATAACCTCCAAAATACCGCAAAAAGCTTTGAAGAATTTAAGGAAACATCTTTTGAAAGCGTTGAACTATTGAAATAATTTCAATATAATGTATAATAAGTGCGTTATATATTGAAGATGTACTTTTTCAATGCGTGACAATTATGAGCGGAAGCTGAAAGGAGATAATCATATGCTGTTCAGTAAACAAATAGAAAGCACCGACGGTATTGTGTTCCATGAGAATGAAATGGACGCCTGTGCTAAAATTGCGAACAAAATGATTGATCGTGATTATCCAGTAGCAGAGATAGCCAAAATCACCGGTCTGTCCATCGATGAAGTTGAAAAGCTCAAATGACATAAATAACAGAAGCAGAATTAAACCCCCGATTTCCGTAATCAGAAATCGGGGGTTTTTGGTTGGAATCGGATACCTTTAGTATTGTGCTTTCACACAATACACATAAAAAAGTTTGTCTCCCTGGACCATTGTAATAAGGATGGAATCGGATTACAATAGGGTTATCAATAAGAGGAGGTCATATTATGGCTGTATTTAAGACCAATGATGGTGTATCACTGTATTATGAGGTAAAAGGGGAGGGAAAGCCATTATTAATGCTACCCGGTTGGACCTGTACCACTCGGTTTTTTGATCACAACAGTGATGTGCTGGCAAAGGATTGTCAGGTCATCCTTATGGATTTCCGGGGACATGGTGAGTCTGAAAAAACATTAACAAGCCACCGAATTGCCCGTTATGCCATGGATGTTAAAAACCTGCTGGATCATCTGGATGTTGAGGATGTAACGGTTTTGGGGTGGTCCATGGGGGCGGCTATCCTTTGGAGCTACCTGGAATTATTTGGTAAACATCGCGTCGGTAAGCTGGTTTGCGTGGACCAGGCACCCCTCCAGTACACTGGGCCCGATTGGGTCTGGGGACAAAATGGCTGCTACGATGTGGAGATGTTTATTCGCACCTGCTGCGCCATTGAGTTTGCACCCCGGGAAAATGCAGAGGGTTTAGTTTTCGGATGCCTCAATCATGATCCCACGGAAGAAGAGGTAACCACCCTAGCGGATGAAATTTCCAAATGTCCTCCCAAGGTCCGTATCGAAATTATGCGGGACCATACGAATCTGGATTGGCGGGATTTCATTCCGAAAATCGATATTCCCACCCTGGTTTGTGTCGCCCGCAAGAGTAAGGTGTTCGATTGGCAGGGAAGTGCCTGGGTTGGAGAGAATATTCCAGGGGCAAAGACGGTTTTCTTTGAAAATTCCGGGCATATGCTGTTCTGGGAAGAGCCGGATAAATTTAATGCGACACTTCTGGAGTTTGTAAAGGCTTAGAGATATGGTTGCAGAGGGGAACCCTTCACGAGAGTGCGCTTCAGTTTAGAAGTATAGGTATGGGTAAGGAAAAGCGCTGTGTCTGCCTCTTCCATCATAAAGGTGGAGGGGGTAGAAAAAGAAGGGAGGTTTCCAATGAAAATTGTATTGGCACCGGACTCTTACAAGGGGTCCTTGTCTGCGGCAGAGGTTTGTCATATTCTGACCGAAGAAATCCATGGAGTAAATGGGGAGATTGAGGTGGTCAGTATGCCACTGTCCGATGGGGGCGAAGGCTTGTTGGACTGTCTGGGACAGGCTTTGGGGGGGGAGATATTCCCCTGTCAGGTACAGGATCCCATAGGGCGGTCTGTGACAGCACGGTATATGATGACCCCTGAGGGTACGGCTATAATCGAAATGGCTGCGGCCTCTGGTTTGCCCTTGTTGGCTCCGGAGGAGTTAAACCCCATGCTGACGAGTTCCTATGGCACCGGCGAGCTGATTTTAGATGCGTTAAAGCGGGGCTGCCGACAGATTATTATGGGGATTGGCGGGAGTGCGACCATTGACGGGGGAATGGGGATGGCCAGCGCTCTGGGTTTACGGTTTGTGGATGGTCAAGGCAACAGACTCAAAGGCTGCGGCGCTGATTTAATGCGTGTTGCAGGTATTGAGGGAAGCTTGCCCAAAGCCTTGTCCGAAGTCCCCATCACCATCGCCTGCGATGTGGATAATCCCCTGTGTGGGCCACGGGGTGCAGCCGCTGTCTTTGGGCCACAGAAGGGGGCGGACCCAGAAATGATTGATCATCTGGACCGGGGATTAGCTCATTTTAGCCAAATGATCGAAGGGTTGGTTCAAGGCGAAGGACAGAGTATTAAAGGAATGGGGGCTGCTGGGGGGATATCCCTTCCCCTTTACGCTCTGGAGGGGGCGGTTCTTAGAGGGGGACTGGATATCATTCTGGATGTTCTGGATTTTGATGGATGCATTGCAGGCAGCCAGTATATTATTACGGGGGAAGGACGAACGGATGCTCAAAGTGCCATGGGGAAGGTCGTTTCTGGTGTGGCCAAACGCGGCAAAGCCCAGGGAATACCGGTTATTGCCCTTTCTGGTGCTGTGGAGCCTGGGATTGAGGCCCTGTACGAGATTGGCCTTACGGCGGCCTTTCCAACCTGTACAAATACCCAGGGACTTGAATGGCAGATAACCCATGCCGGGGATAATCTGCGTCGGGCGGCCAGGAATATCCTGGCACTAATAATGATGTAAGAGGAATCGGGGGATATCTTGGATCAGCGAATTGCACAAAAAATAGCGGATGAGGTCATGAGCGGCCTGGGGTATAATATTAATGTCATGAACGCTGAGGGTGTGATCATCGGCAGTGGTAGCAAGGATCGCCTGGGTAGCTTTCATGAAACGGCCCTGGAGGTTATTCGTTGTGGCCGGGTGCTGGAGGTAACAGCAGACCAGGCCAGTGCCCTCCAGGGAGTGAGAGAAGGGATTAATCTGCCGATTTTAGACAGCCGTAAGCAGGTTATCGGTGTGGTGGGCATCACCGGGGACCCGGAGTGTGTTCGAAATATCGGGAAGCTGGTTAAAATGAGTGCGGAACTGATCCTTAGCCAGGATGAATCCATGCGCCGTTTTTATCAGCACATTAACGAGAAGGATTTCTTTATCACAGCATTGCTTAATGAAACACCCCATATTTCAGAGGGAGAGATTATTGCCCTGGGGAAGCGGATGGCTTACGATATGGGTCTGGAACGCATTGCTTGTGTTTTTTGCCCCCTGCCAACATTGTCAGACGAGATGTTTTTAAGTCTTATTAAAAGCAGTGGAAGCCATACCAAGCAGGATATTTCCCAAGTGCTTAAAGGCGGTGGTATCCTTGTTTTTAAAACCATCACAGGGGTAGAACCCTGGACCATCGAGGGGGAGGTTCAGCGTTATTTAGAAGGGATCAAAGAATGTTATAATGGGCAGTACTCGGACCCCATCAAGCTTTATGTGGGGAATCATTATCCGGGGATTTCGGGATACCGTCAATCCTTTGACGATGCACTGACGCTTATGAAAACTCCTTTCATTTGCCCCCAAAAGGAGATTTACTTTACGCATCGTGAGTTGACGGCAGTTTTTTATGAATCCTTATCGCAAATCTACAAAGAAGAAGTGTTAGATGCCTACCTAGGACGTATTAAAAAGGCATTTAACCATGGAATGGAGGATGCCATGATTACCATGGCCTATCTTCTGGAAAATGATAATATTCAAAAGACCGCGGAACAGCTTTTTGTCCATAAGAATACGGTCTTATTCCGGAAAAATAAGCTTTGTCAGGCCATGGGACTTCATTTTAAAAATTCACCGGATCATATTATACTGATGCGCCTTCTTATTCAACATTATTTTAAGGGATACCAGAAAAAAGTAAAAAAGAAAGTAACCATCAAACCTTGACACTTGGAAAGCCATTCAATATAATGAGAGTATCCCGGGTCTGTGGTTGAAAGTCGATGCCAGTCGCAGGCAAAACGATCCACGTAAGGCCACCCAAAATGTGGAGGCTGATCATAGTGCGGCCTAGATGTAAGTCCAGCCGAGCAATCGAGAGAAGGAGTTGTGATGTTGAACACAGAGCTAAACTTCCAGCTGGCGGGTGTGGGGGAAAAAACCAGGTCAGACGGGATGGGGCTGTCGCACTAAAAAGTGCGCAGCTCTTTTTTTGCACTTAAATGAAATGAACAGAAAAATAGAGGAAGGAAGAAAACAAACCCGTGCTTTTTTTAAGGTAATATGCTATAATCAAAGCATAATCTGATGGAGAAAGCGTTGCCATCGGGGTAAGACCTTTTGAAAGGAGTATCTACTATGAAATTCACAATTTATGGCAAAAATATGCATGTATCAGAAGGTTTAAAAGAGGCGCTTAAAAAGAAGTTCGACAAATTTGACCGGTACTTCGGTCAAGACACTGAGGTGTATGCCACTTTTAGCAAAGAGCGGAATGACCAGATGTTAGAGGTCACCATTCCAATGGGCAAAACCATCCTCCGGGCTGAGGAACGGGGAGAAGATATGATGGGCGCCATTGAAGAAGTCGTGGATAAACTGGAGGGGCAGCTCAGAAAGCATAAAACAAAACTACAAAAACGTTATGCCAATGAACCGACAAAGTTCAATTTTGATGAATTAGAGGTGGACGAGAGTTATGAACAGTCTGCGCCAAAGGTTGTTCGTACAAAAAAATTCGCAGTAAAGCCGATGTCTGTGGAGGAAGCAACCATGCAGATGGAACTCCTTGGCCATGATTTCTTTGTTTTCCTTAATGCGGAGACAGAGGATGTCAATGTTGTGTATATGCGTAAAGATGGAAACTTCGGCCTGATTGAGCCGATTGCATAAGCAGAATTTAGTTTAAGTCTATCTGAAATAATTTAAAATGACTGGAAACACCCGTTAAAATTCGCCTTTTAGCGGGTGTTTTGTTGACATGGACAGGCATTTGATTTAAAATTATTCTGATACATTAAGGAAACGAAATACTGAAAAATAGAGAGACGATGCAAATTTCATCTTCTTCTCTGAAGAATGGGGTAAATTATGTTCATCTTATTTGCAATCATTATCGGACTGTTGATCGGGTTCATCCGGGGTGGAAGGATCCAGGGCATTACGGCGAAGAAAATTTCATTATGGCCATTGGGTCTCATTGGAGTGATCTTGCAGGTCGCGCTGCATCTTTATTATTACACCGGTGGTATTTCAGCCATTGACTCATTCTTGCCCATTGTTAATTTTATCAGTTACATCCTCGTATTGATTATGTTCGTCTTTAACTTAGACGATTTTTGGACCATCCTTATTGCGGTGGGGACAACGGCGAACTTTGTTGTCATCTTCATCAATGGGGGGAAGATGCCCGTTGCCCAGAATATTGTTGATGGATTGTCCAGTGGTTTAGCAGGGACGATATCCCAGGGAATGAACGGCGTTTACACTCTGATGGACCAAACCACCACGACCCTTTGGTTTCTGGGGGATTATCTTCGTATTCCGGCCCTTGGAACGATCACTTCTTTATATGGCGGGGCTTCCGGGTTAAGTGTTGGGACCATTATTATTATGGTTGGCCTCATTGGCTGGGTCCAATACGCCATGAGTCGTGCGAAGGCTCCTGCGTCACCCTTTGAAAATGATTTGGAATTTGGGACGGATGATTATATCCTACCGCCATCACATAATAGAAATACAATAGGGGAAGATGAAATGGATGATCGCTTGTTTGGAACACAGGAATACGAAATGGATGATTTTTTTGCAGAAGATTCACCGGAGTTATTTGAAGAAGAGACCTTCAATACCCGTGATATGTGGCAGGAAACGACACCCCTTTCCGGGAATGGATCGGATCTCTTTGAGGAAAGTAGTAACTTTGATGCGGCTTTAGATGAAGAGGATGATTTAACCGAAATCATACCAAAATTAACACCAGATATGATTGATGAAATCCGTCAAAGTGCTTTAGATGGCATTGGAAATCCCCAGGAGGCTTCTGAGGATTCGGATACCCGTGTTTTTACTGCTCTCAACCATTTAGGGAGTATTGATCACGAAGCGGATAAGAAAGAAGAAAAGAGTTCTGCATCGACAGGCTTTTTTACCCAATCCTTCTATGCCGAAAAGCAAAAGGAAGAGGAAAACAAGCCCATTATTCCATCGGGTGGTCTGGATGATGAATTAGAGCCTATTTTTGTCAAAACACCAGTGGGACAGCCGGTGAACTTTGAGATGGATGAACCGGAAGAGTTGGTATCTAAGGAAATTCCCAAGATTGAGGCTGCGTCGGATACCATAATCCAAGATGCACCAAAATGGAATCCAAGGGAAGTCCAACGCAGCACATACAGTAGTAGCAGTGGGCGAGGGGTTCGTAAGATGAACCCTTACTCAACATTGAATAACAGGGGAGATGAGCAAGTGAGTACTGGCAGATCTACAGAAGAAATGATGAATATTTGGCATCAGGTTGCTGAAGAAAACCAACAGCGCAAACGAAATCGTAAAAAAACGGGAACTGGTCCCGCCACCGTGGGAAATGAAGAAGTTACCAGAGTTCAGGCAGAGCCAGAGCGGAAGAAGATGACCCGGGATGAAATGGCCCAGAAATGGGATGATGGCTCTCCGAGTTTTAGTGAAGAGACCGTATCAACCAAGTCCCAGACTAATCGGATCGATACCCAGGCAGTGCGCCAGGTAGAAGAGCAGGTGTCCGAGGAAAAAGTGAAATCCTCGGCAGATCAGGAGCGGGAACGCGCTGGATTTGAAAAGGTCGAAATCGAAATTGATGGCCGTAAAGTTGCGTTTTGGCGTAAAAAGAAGCAATAATGAAGGAATGAAGGGACTGGGTAAGAAACAGTCCCTTTTTACACGCAAGCCCATAAAGGCAAGAGCGTGGTATAATATGATGGTAATCGAAGAATAAAGAAATGGAGTGAACACATTGGGATTTTTAGATTCGTTATTTGATCCAAGCAAAAAAGAAGTTAAGCGCCACCAAAAGGTGGTCGATCAGGTTCTCGCTTTAGAGGATCAATATAAAGCAATGAGCGATGAAGACCTTAAAAATCAAACGGTGTGCTTCAAGGAGCGCCTGGCTGCTGGTGAAACCCTGGATGACCTCTTGGTGGAGGCCTTTGCCACAGTGCGGGAAGCCGCAGATAGAACGGTGAACATGCGCCATTTCCCAGTACAACTATTAGGGGGAATGGTTCTTCACAATGGGGATATCGCTGAAATGAAAACCGGTGAAGGGAAAACCCTGGTTTCTACCCTTCCGGCTTACCTCAACGCCCTGGAGGGAAAAGGGGTCTATATTGTCACGGTCAATGATTATCTGGCCACCCGTGATAGCCAGTGGATGGGAAAGATTCATGAATTCTTGGGGCTGAAGGTGGGCCTTGTGGTCCATGGCTTATCCTTTGAAGAAAAAATCGAAGCCTACAATGCTGACATCACTTACGGGACGAATAATGAATTCGGCTTTGACTACTTGAGGGATAATATGGTGGGTGAGAAAGCCCAACAGGTCCAGCGTGAGCTGAACTATGCCATCATCGATGAAGTAGACTCCGTCTTGGTGGATGAAGCCCGAACCCCCCTGATCATTTCAGGAAGCGGAGACAAGAGTACCCAGCTTTACAAAGTGGCGGATCTCTTTGCCAAAAGCCTGAAAAGTGAAGATTACGAAAAAGACGAGAAGATGAAAGCCGTCATGCTCACCGAAACCGGGATCGTCAAGGCGGAAAAATACTTTAACCTGGAAAACCTGGCAGATGTGGAAAACATGGAAATCACCCACAATGTCAACCAGGCCCTCCACGCCAATGTGTTGATGACCCGGGACGTGGACTATGTCGTCAAGGAGGGTGAAATCATCATCGTTGATGAATTCACCGGACGTTTGATGCCTGGTCGGCGCTACTCCAACGGCCTTCACCAGGCCATCGAAGCGAAGGAAAATGTAAAGGTCAATCGGGAATCCAAGACCCTGGCCACCATTACCTTCCAAAACTATTTCAGGATGTTTAATAAGCTGTCCGGGATGACCGGTACGGCTAAAACCGAGGAAGAGGAATTCAGCACCATTTACAACCTTAACGTCGTCACCATTCCCACCAATAAACCCATGGCCCGGACGGATATGAACGACCTGGTGTACAAGAGTGAAATTGGTAAATTTAAAGCGGTAGCCCAGGAGGTAAAGGAACGTCACCAAACCGGGCAACCTATTTTGATTGGGACCATTTCCATTGAAAAGTCAGAGCTTCTCAGCAAGTATCTGAAAAAGGAAGGCATCCGTCACAATGTGTTAAATGCCAAATACCTTGAAAAGGAAGCGGAAATTGTAACCAGTGCCGGACAAATGGGAGCAGTGACCATTTCCACCAATATGGCCGGACGTGGGACAGATATTGTTTTAGGGGAAGGTGTCCCAGCCCTGGGAGGCTTGCACATCATCGGGACTGAGCGTCATGAATCCCGCCGGATCGATAATCAGCTCCGTGGCCGTTCTGGCCGTCAGGGCGACCCGGGGTCCTCTCAATTCTTCGTTTCGCTGGAGGATGACCTCATGCGGGTCTTTGGCTCCGAGCGCATCCAGGGGATGGTTGAAGGCCTAGGCATGGATGAGGAAACCCCCATCGAAAATAAAATGCTCACCCGGGGGATTGAAAGTGCCCAGAAAAAGGTAGAAGCTCGTAACTTTGATATCCGGAAAAGCGTCCTCCAATATGACAACGTCATGAACCGGCAACGTGAAATTATCTACGAACAGCGCCAGCAGGTTATCGATGGACAGGATATGCACGAGCAAATCTGGAAGATGACCGAGGATATGGTTGCCAGCTATGTTCAGATGTACACCAACACCGGTGATTATTTTGAGGACTGGGACATTGAAGGACTGAAGGCTTACTTTGAAAATGCCTTTATCCCAGAGGGTGCCATGACTTTTGAGTCTGGAATGAGTCGGGACGATATCCAGGGGATGATCCTGGATTTATGCAAGAAAAATTACAAGGAAAAAATTGATATACTGGGTGATGCAGAAATGCAGAATCTGGAACGGATGGTGCTGCTGCGCTGTGTGGATGCCGCCTGGATGGAGCATATTGACAACATGGACCAGCTTAAGCAGGGGATCGGATTGCGGGCCTATGGCCAGAACGATCCCGTTAAGGAATACACCAACGAAGGCTTTGCCATGTTTGAGGATATGATCCAGCGCATTCAGGAGGATACCGTTCGATATATTTACAATGTCCAGATTAAGGTCGCTCCCAAGGCCCAGAGCCGGGGTGCTGTTGATCTAAGCAATGCCCAGACCAATGAAGCCCAAATCCAAGGCGAAGAAAAGCAGCAAACTGTGCACAAGAAAAAAATCGGCCGCAACGAGCCCTGCCCCTGCGGCAGCGGTAAGAAGTATAAAAATTGCTGTGGGGCTTAAAGCCGCAGCGAATGGCACGGCATACAAGAAAGGAAACAACTTTGATCGACTTATATGAATGTCGGCAGCGGGCCACCGAAATGGATAAGCAGCTGGGTGAACTGGGGGGATCCCTGGATTTACCAGCCTTATCGGCCCGTATTGACGAATTAAGCAGCATTACCGAGGAGCCGGATTTCTGGACTGACCAGCAGCGGGCTCAAAAGGTGCTGAAAGAACAAAAAATCCTTCGGATGAAGAAGGGCCAATACGATAGCCTAAAGGATGATTTGGACGATATCATGGTCATGTTTGAACTGGCGGAGGAAGGCGAGGCGATGGAGGAACTGCCGGATACCCTGTCCACCTATGGTGAAAAACTGGAACAGTTCAAGTTGGAAACCCTTCTAGCCGGGGAGTACGACAGTAACAATGCCATTATTTCCCTCCATCCCGGTGCCGGTGGAACTGAATCCAACGATTGGGCTGAGATGCTCCTGCGGATGTACACCCGCTGGGCCGAATCCAAGGGATATAAGGTGAAAACCCTGGATTTACAGCCCGGGGATGTGGCGGGGATTAAAAGCGTCACCCTTCTCATTGAAGGGATTAATGCCTACGGTTACCTGAAAACGGAACGGGGGGTCCACCGATTGGTACGGATCTCTCCCTTTGATTCTTCTGGACGGCGACACACCTCCTTTGCCTCCCTGGATGTTACCCCAGAGGTAGACGATAGTGTGGAAATAGAAATCAACCCGGATGATATTCGGGTAGACACTTACCGGGCCAGCGGTGCTGGAGGCCAGCATGTCAATAAGACCTCCTCAGCCATTCGCATCACCCATATGCCCACCGGGGTGGTGGTCCAGTGCCAGAACGAACGTTCCCAGCATCAAAACAAGGATGTAGCCATGAATATGCTTAAATCCAAGCTGGTGGAAATCATGGAGCAGGAGCAAAAGGAAAAGCTGGAAGATATCGTGGGGGACTACAGCCAAATTGCCTGGGGCTCCCAAATTCGGTCTTACGTTTTCCACCCCTACAATCTGGTCAAGGACCACCGCACCAACGTGGAGGTTGGCAATATCCAATCGGTGATGGATGGGGATCTGGATCAGTTTATGAATGCTTATTTGCAGCAGATGTAGGGGCAAACATCTAAAATAAAGAGTATAAAAATTGCGCTGTCCCAGAAGGGCGGCGTTTTTGTATTTTAAGGACTCACCCAGGATTTTAAGTGATCGATGTGTAAAACAGACAAGTCAGGAGGTTTGATTGAAACAAAAAATAGCAATGATGGCCGTAATGGCCTTGTTTGGGAGTATGGGGATATTGGTTCGGCATATTGCACTGCCAGCCCCGGAGCTGGCCATGTGGCGGGCACTCATCGCTGTAGTAACGGTGGCAGTTTATAAGCTGGTGACGCGACAGGCAATTCCCTGGGGGAGGATCAAAGGAGAAATGCTCCTCATGGTCATTGGAGGTGTCGCCTTGGCGGGAGATTGGATTTTCTTTTTTAAATCCTTTCAGTACACCACCATTTCTATTGCCACCCTGACCTACTATTTTGCTCCGACCCTGGTGATGGTGGGGAGCTGCTTTCTGTTAAAGGAGCATCCCACCGTCCAACGGGTGGTCTGCTTTGTGGCGGCGACCCTGGGGCTGGTGCTGATTATCCGTGTTAGTGGAAATACCGGGCCATCCACCAATCTGGGGATTGCCTGTGCCCTCATCGCTGCCGTATTTTATGCGGTTATCGTTTTGGTGAATAAGTTTGTTACCCGGACCAGTGGTATTGACCGTACCCTCATTGAGTTCGCCGTCGCCTTAGTGGTTCTGGTGGCTTATGTTGGGGGAACGGCTGGGTTTCAGGCGGGATCTCTGGATCTGCTGGGATGGGTGTGCCTGATTATTCTGGGGCTACTGTACACGGGAATTGCCTACTGTGTGTATTTCATCTGCCTCGACAAAATGACCGGCCAGGAGGTGGCTATTACCAGCTATTTTGATCCTCTGGTGGCGGTTATCGTTTCAGTCACCCTTTTGGGGGAACCCATTACGGGTGTCCAGATTTTAGGGGGCGCTATGATTTTGGGGTTTACCCTCTTTAATGAGCTCCGGGGAACCTGAAAAAATACTAAATCTTTCGGATAAGGTTTACACGGGTTCTTGACAAGTCGGGTGGATGGACATACAATAACCCTAAAGAAAGACCTAATGGAAATTCATAAGGAGGACGCGGCGTTGAAAAAAAGAATGTGTACCATTGTTATAGTGGTGGCGGTTGCTCTATTAGGACTGTTACCAACAGTTTTTGCAGAATCTGAAACGGACACGGCGGGGAATACCTTTAGCGGCACATCCCAGGAAAGTGGGATTCAAATCGAAAAGGATTATTTTTGGAGTGGCCAAAGCCTGACCCTGAAAAATGCCAACATTGGTGCCGATGCCTTTATCATCGGTCAGAGCATAAACCTCAGTGGCATGACAACAGGAGGCAGTATCCGGGCAGCTGGACAGAATATATTGATTGAAAATGCAACAGCGGGGGCGAACATCACCGTTGCAGGGTACGGCATCGATTTGGGTGTCGGTACCAAGGCCTCGGGGATTTACGCTGCGGGGAATAATATCACTTTGGACGGCGAATGCCGGGGCGGTCAGTTTTATGGGGAAACGGTTGTTATTAATGGCGAGATCAAGGGTGATGCCTTGATTTCAGCGGAAAGAGTGTATCTGGGACCAAATGCCAAGATTACGGGGACCCTAAAGGTGGAAGCGCCCCAAAAGCCTGAGATTGCCTCAACGGCTGTGGTGGGTGATTTGCAATATACCAAGCCCCAGACAGAAACCGCCACGGCAAAGCCTTCGGTGGCCAGTGCCATTGCACGACGTGTAACCTCGACAGGGTATTGGCTTGTTGCCAACCTGGCCATTGCCGCACTGTTGTGTTTGGTTCTCAGTCGGGGATTGGATGATGCAAAATCGATGATGGTCAGCCGTCCCATCCCTCTTTGGGTTTCTGGCTTAGTAGCATTATTGTCTTTGCCCTTGTGCCTGATTCTATTATGTTTCACCTTTATTGGGTTGCCCATTGCCGGTATCCTTGCCTTGTTTACTGCGGCGGTGGGAATGATTTCTATCGCCTTTGCGGGGGCTTCTTTGGCCCGGCTTGTCCTTCCGAAGTGGAATATTTGGGGGGCCTCCCTTTTGGGGGCCGGGGTTCTGAGCCTGGTGAAGATCATTCCCTTCATCAGCGGCTTGGTTACCTTTGCTGCCATGATGTACACCTTTGGGTGGCTTGTACAGGTGGTTTGGCGCCAGATCAAGGCCCAACCGGAAGCCCAGGAATGATGGGCAATTGATGGATGTTTTTTAGAAAAAGCTTGTATACACAATGCGGATTTGTTATACTTAAAAGCCACTTCATTGAATCGAAGTGGCTTTTTTCTAAGCAGAAAAATTCAATTAAAATCGAAATTCAAAGATAGTGGTGATCATAACAATGAATTTTAAAGAATGTTTAAAACAACAGCGGCTTTATCTGGATGGGGGGATGGGCAGCATCATCCAACAGCGGGTGGCGGATATTCCCACCATTCCCGAAACTTTGAACCTAACCCATCCCGAGATCATTGGGGAAATTCAAGGGGAATATGTGGCCGCCGGGTCTAACATCCTGGTGACGAATACCTTTGGGGCCAATCGCTATAAGCTTAGGGGTCGTAATTTGTCTGTGGAGACTTTGGTTAAGGCAGCAGTGGACATCGCCCGGACCCAGAATCCGGATTTCGTCGCTCTGGACATTGGCCCCATCGGGGCTCTCATTGGCGCCCTGGGAGATGTACCCTTCGAGGAGGCGGTGGATATTTTCAAGGAAACCATTACCGCCGGAGCCGACGCCGGGGTGGATTTAATTATCATTGAAACCATGACGGATATTTATGAGGCACGGGCAGCGGTGCTGGCGGCCAAGGAAAGCTGCGCACTTCCCATTATCGCCTCCATGACCTACGAGGAAAATGGCCGGACCCTTACAGGTTCAGATCCCTTGACGGTGGTGACTATTCTGGAGGCCCTGGGGGTGGATGCCATTGGCATCAACTGTTCCACCGGACCAGACCGGATGCTCCCGATTATCAAGGCCCTATTGGATGCCACCCAGCTGCCTCTAGTGGTTCAGCCTAATGCAGGGCTTCCACGGATGGTGGCGGGTGAGACCCATTACGATATCACCCCCCATGACTTTGCAGGGATTATGGCCCGGATCGCTAAGGCTGGGGCGGCCATTCTAGGGGGATGCTGCGGAACGACCCCGGAATACATTAAAAAAACCATTGAGGCAACGGTAGCCATTCCCCTAGTGCCTCCCAAGGGAAAGCCCCAGACGCGGGTGGCCACAGCCACCGGGACCCTGGTCCTGGGAGAGGATATCCGGGTCATTGGGGAGTGTATCAATCCAAGCGCCAGTGCTGAGCTAAAAGAAGACCTCCGGGCCGGAGGCCTATCGGTGGTGAAGACGCTGGCATTGGCCCAGGTCCGTCAGGGGGCCCATATATTGGACCTTAACATGGGATTGCCGGAAATCGATGAGGTGGCGATGATGGCCGAGGCGGTAGAGGCCGTCAGCCAGATTGTCGATGTTCCCCTGCAAATCGATAGCACAGACCCTGAAGTGTTGGAAGCCGCTCTCCGCAGATGTAACGGCAAGCCCATTATTAACTCCGTCAATGGGGAGGATGCTTCCCTGGCGGCCATCCTGCCCCTGGCTAAAAAATACGGGGCCTGTGTCCTTGGCCTCACCCTGGATGATGGCGGACTCCCGGAAACGGCGGACCAGCGCATCGCCATCGCAGAGAAAATCATTACCGCTGCTCAGGCCGTGGGAATCCCTCAATCCGATATCCTCATTGATTGCCTGTGCCTGACCGCTTCGGCTCAGCAGGACCGGGTTCGGTCCACCCTGGATGCCGTGTCGGCAGTGGGCAGCCGCTTCGGCGTTCCCACAGTGCTGGGAGTCAGCAATATTTCCTTCGGCTTACCCAACCGGGAGCTTATCAACAAGACTTTCCTGGTGATGGCCATGGAGGCAGGGCTCAACACCCCCATTTTAAACCCTGGAGACACTGGGATGATGGATGCCATTGCCGCTACCCGGGCCCTTAACGGGCTGGATGAAAACTGCTTTGAATATATTCGGGGCAGCCAGAATCGGAAGACGGAACCGAAAAGTGCCCTTCCGGAAACAGAACAGCCAGACCTCACCACCATCGTGGTAGAGGGGCGCAAGGACGAGGCCGCGACCGCAACCCGAAGACTTTTAGAGGAATTAGAGCCCATGGCAGTGGTCAATGACCACCTGATTCCTGGCCTGGACCAAGTGGGGAAGGCCTTTGAAACGGGAGAAGCCTTCCTGCCCAATCTGATTTTTGCGGCAGAAACAGTTCAGAATGCTTTTACCGTCATCAAAGAACAGCTGGGTCAGGAGGGACAGGTCGTTAAGGGGACCATCCTTCTGGCCACGGTCAAGGGTGATGTCCACGATATCGGAAAGAATATCCTCAAGGTTATTTTAGAAAACTATGGCTACCAGGTGGTGGATCTGGGTAAGGACGTGGAAGCCCAGACCATTGCAGCTGCCGTGGCCCAGGATGATATCCGTCTGGTAGGTCTTAGCGCTTTAATGACCACCACCGTGAAGAATATGGAAACCACCATTGCCCTGCTGCGTACCCAGTGCCCCCAGGTCAAAGTCATGGTGGGGGGGGCCGTTCTCAACCCGGAATACGCCCAGGCCATTGGGGCTGATTACTACGGTAAGGATGCCCGGGCCGGGGTGGAAATTGCCCGGGTGGTTTTTGGGGAATAAAAAGTAGGACAAGCTGTCGTCTGGTGGGAGCGCAGGCTTGTATAATTCCGCTATTTGGGTAAACTGTAATGGATTATCCCTGGAATACCTTGTCATTACCGAACAATCGTAACAGAACCGTATCCTTTGCGGCAAAATGTTCAATTCCCGTTACAATGAACATATTTTATTTAAATTTGGACAAAAGAATATTACCCCTTCGACATGCCCAGTCTGCATCTTTCCGGTATACTATCCTCAAGATAAAAAGGAAGGTGACCGTGATGAAATATGATAAACTACTGGGCATTGGGATGATTGGCTTTTTAGGTCTCTTCGTGTCGTTGCTGGTGTGAAATAAAAACAGGCCGTTACCTAGGATTGTGAAGAATCCTGGGTAACGGCCTTTCTGGTTTTATTTTACGCTTTTATTTAAGTGCTTCCAGCACCGCCAGCAGAAATTTCCAGGTCCGCTGCACAGAGGCAATATCCATACGCTCCTCGGTGGTATGGATATCCAGGATATCCGGGCCCATGGCCAGGATGTCTAAATCCGGGAGCTTGCTTGCAATAATCCCACATTCTAAACCGGCGTGAATGGTTTCTACCACGGGGGGCTTACCGTAGATTTCGGTATATTTGGCCACGGCCAGGTCCCGAAGCGGTGAATCGGTGCGATACTCCCAGGGAGGATAGACCCCGGAAACTGAGGCGGTACCGCCGAGGTAGCGGGTAAAGGCACAAAGGCGGTCTGTGAGGAATTCCCGGGAGGCGGCTTGATTACCCCGGACAGCAAAGCTTAAGCTCAGGCAATCCCCGTCGGTACGCATAATTCCGAGATTGAGGGAGGTATCCACCAGGCCTTCCTGGATATGGTTCATGGACATGACACCATTGGGGCTGTTCATTAGGACAAAAATGGCGAGCTCCTCAGAATCCCGGCCAAAGACCTCATATTCCCGGGTATCCCCAAATTCCGCGGTAATGGCCAGCTGCCTGTCGATACTCCCGGTAATTCGGGTGAAGGTGGCAGCCAGCTCCGCAATTTTTTCAGTCATCAGAGTTTTTTCATTGGGGCCAATGAGAATATCTGCCTGGGCTTCCCGGGGAATAGCATTATCCTTACTGCCGCCATTTAAACGGATAATGCTGTAATCCACGGTTTTGCTGAGCTGAAAGAGAATTTGCCCCAGGAGGACATTGGCGTTAGTGCCAAAATGCTGGATGGCAGTACCGGAGTGGCCACCAGCCAGCCCGGATACTTTGATAGTGGTGCACAGACCCTTGGCCTTGGTGCGCCGTAGAGGGTAGGAGCAGAGGGTAAAGGCACCGCCAGCACATCCGGTGATGAAAATCCCTTCGTCCTCAGAATCCATGTTAATCATGGAAGTGGCATCGGCCACCGGGGATAGATCCAGGGCTGTGGCACCGCCCATACCCACCTCTTCATCGGTGGTAAAGACAAGGTATAGCTTAGGATGGGGGATGTTGGGGTCCGCCATCAGAGCCAGTCCCATGGCAATGGCGATGCCGTCATCCCCGCCGAGGGTGGTATCCGTGGCGTGGATATAACCATCCTCCACCACCAGCTTCAGGCCATCCTGATCAAAATCGAAGGTGGAATTCGGTGTTTTTTCACAGACCATATCCATGTGTCCCTGGAAGATCACCGGGCCACTGGCCTCATAACCCGGGCTAGCTGGTACCGTGATAATCAGATTATTTGCCGAATCCCGAAGACAGCTTAAGCCCTTGGCCTTTGCATAGGCTTCACAATAGTCGGCGATGGCATCGGTATGATAGGAGCCATGGGGAATCCCACAAATGGCTTCGAATTGTTCAAAAACGTCTTTCGGCGTCAAACCGGCAAGTATTTTTTCCATAATTTTGCCTCATTTCTTTTTTTATTGTTTCAGTATACCGTTTTATTCTTTGTTATTGGTTAAAAGCTTAAGATTTATTGGTAAACATTGCCCTTCTTGTATTATAATAAGATTAGTATACGTATGGAGGAAATGATATGGTACGATATATCGATGTTTATAACAATTTTGGAAAAGACCAACCGGTGGAACGACAGCCTCTTTTTCATATGAATTGTGCGGAGGTACTGCTGCGGACAGCCAATGCAGAATACAACCTGGGTCTTTCTGAGAAGGATTTTAAGCTGATGACAGGTTTTGGTGGCGGTTTTTATTCCGGTAAGACCTGTGGGGCCTTTATCGGAGCTTTGGCAGCCCTGAGTGCCAAGTACGCCGAGGAACGCCCCAGTACCCAGGAAAAGGTACAGCAGGGAGCAAAGCTGCTGGTGGACGCCTTCACCAAAGAATTCGGAGGGATGGATTGTGAGACTATCCAGGCCCTCCATCGAGATGCGGTGACCGCCTGCAATCCGGTGAAGGAGCGAAGCTTTAAGGTTCTTCAAGAGGTCATTGCCCTGTTGGAGGGACAGACAAAGGACGCATAGGAGGTCCGTTATGGAAAATCGTAATGCACACACGCCCCCTTTGGGGATGCTGTTATTGGAAAAAGCCTATGGCAAGTGGTGGATGATGCTCATCGAGGGGATCGGTCTGCTGGTATTGGGGGGGCTTACCCTTTTCTGGCCAGGGGTTACCCTGCCCATTTTGGTGATGGCCTTTGGAATCTACCGAGTGGCCATGGGGCTGACCTACATCCTCTGCCATTTTATTTACAAAGCACGCTTTGGGGTGGATGGTGGGTTTTCAGTGGGAAGGGGAATCCTCGACCTTTTGATCGGAGGGATGTTTTTGCTGATGCCCGGCCTTATTTTAACCTTCTTTTCCATGATCGTTGGCTTTTTTTCCATTACTATTGGGATTACCATTACTGCCATCGGGTTTCGAACCGAAGGCTGGTGGAAGGCGATCATGGTTGTTTTGGGGATTTTATTGGCAGCTTTCGGATTTTTCGCTTTTTGGAGTCCCATAGGTTTTGCCGCTGTCTTTCTGCTGATTCTCGGGGTGTTACTGGGGTTTATGGGGATTTTTACCATTACCCGTTCCCTGAGTATGCGCAAGGCCCTTAAGCAGATTCAGGCGGCCAATGCAGGGTTTACGGATTATAAAGTAGAATAGAGTGAAAGGACATTTTATGAACACGCAAAAAATAACACAAGACATTTCATGGGTAGGGGTGGATGACCACCAAACGGAGTTGTTTGAAGGCCTTTGGCCCCTGGATAATGGCATTAGTTACAATGCTTATGTCATCAATGATGAAAAAGTGGCCGTGATTGATGCGGTTAAAGATTTTGAATGCGAAACCTACTTGGAAAAAATAAAATCCATTATTGGGGATAAGCCCGTGGACTATCTTGTGGTGAACCATATGGAACCCGACCATTCCAGCGGGATTTCCGAGCTGCGGGCGGCATACCCCGGGGTAACCATTGTGGCTAACCAAAAAGCCCTGCCCATGCTGAAGAATTTTTACGGGATTGAAGAGGGCATCCAGATCGTCGCCGATGGGGATACTCTGGAGCTGGGGGCCCATTGCCTGAGCTTCCACATGACCCCCATGGTCCACTGGCCGGAGTCTATGGTGACCTATGACCAGAAGGACAAGGTTCTCTTTTCCATGGATGTTTTTGGGAGCTTTAAAGCCACCGATGGCGTTATTTTTGATGATGAAAACATCGTTGAGAGCTTTGTGGATGAGATTTATCGTTATTTTGCCTGTATCATCGGGAAGGTACGCCTGCCCGCGGCTAAGGCCCTTAAAAAGCTGGGGGGCCTGGAAATTAAGACCATCTGTCCCTCCCATGGCCTGGTGTGGCGGGAAAACCCCGGGTATATTTTGGATTTATACACCCGTATGGCCAATGCTGAAACGGAAAATGGCGTGGTCATCGCCTATGGCAGTATGTATGGGAATACGAAGCACAGCGCTGAGCTTTTAGCAGAGTATTTAAAGGATGACGGGGTGGAAATCGTCAAGCTTTACGATGTGGCCCAGACGGATTTATCCTATATTTTGGCGGATATCTGGCGGTATAAGGGGCTGCTTTTAGGTGCGCCGGCTTACTATGGCCAGCTTTTCCCGAAAATGGCTGGCGTGCTTTATAAGCTGGCGGGGAATAAGCTTCTAAATCATGCACTGGGAATCTTTACGGATTATAGCTGGAGTGGTGGGGCAGAAAAGCCCTTTGCCGCTTTTGCAGCCGAGGCTGGGGGTGTCCACGTTGGTCAGACCGTCAGCGTTCAGGGATGGGCTGATGCTGAGGATGAGGCAGCCCTGAAGGAGCTGGCCCAGTCCGTGGCGAACGTTCTAAAGCTGGAAAGGGCCTAGGGAGGCTCCATGAGAATTGTTGTTGGGATGTCCGGCGGCGTGGATTCATCGGTGGCGGCCTTGCTTTTAAAGGAGCAGGGCCACGACGTCGTCGGCGTGTTTATGAAGAATTGGGAAGAAAAGGATGGGGATGGGGTTTGTACCGCCACCGAGGATTACGAGGATGTGGCCCGGGTCTGTGAGACCATCGGCATCCCCTATTATACTGTCAATTTTACCCGGGAATACTACGATCGGGTGTTCTCCTATTTTTTAGAGGAGTATAAAAAGGGGCGGACCCCTAACCCCGATGTGCTGTGTAATAAGGAAATTAAGTTTAAGGCCTTTTTAGAATACGCTTTAAAGGTGGTTGGGGGAGAATACCTGGCCACCGGGCACTATGCCCAGATCGATCGGGTGGATGGGCGATATCGCCTGCTTCGCGGGGTAGATGGCAATAAAGATCAAACCTATTTTCTGTGTCAGCTGGGTCAGGAACAGCTTTCCCGGACCCTCTTTCCCATTGGACATCTGGATAAGGCTGAGGTACGCCGCATTGCAGAAGAAAATGATTTGATTACGGCGGGAAAGAAGGATAGTACCGGTATTTGCTTTATCGGAGAACGAAACTTCACCCAATTCCTCAGCCAATATCTTCCGGCCCAGCCCGGGGATATCTGCGATTTACAGGGGAATATCAAGGGGCGGCACAACGGCCTGATGTACTATACCCTGGGACAGCGCAAAGGCCTTGGTATCGGCGGTCAGGGAACCGGCGAGCCATGGTTTGTGGTGCGCAAGGACTTGGAGAATAATGTGCTTTACGTGGTCCAGGGGGACGGGGATGCGGCCCTGTATTCCAAATCTCTCGAGGCTACGGAGATGAACTGGGTTTCCGGGGCGGCAGTAGCAGAGCAGTTTAGCTGCACTGCGAAGTTCAGATACCGTCAGCCGGACCAGGAGGTCCAGGTCACCGTGAAGGCGGATGGGGGCCTCCACATCGATTTTGAGAAGCCTCAACGGGCGGTGACACCGGGCCAGGAAGTGGTCCTGTACCAGGGCACGGTTTGCCTGGGGGGAGCCACCATTGATTGTATTGAAATGATTTAGAAGCGTTAAAAAGCACCGAATCACTCTTTACCAGAGGGATTCGGTGTTTTTTCTTCTTCCTCATTCTTGATTTCCCAATGGATGAGGAAGGTCAGGGCGGCCCGGAGGAGGATAATGCCCCCAACGATGATGAGCTCTGGCCACTCCCGGACCACCACGGTGCGCAGGATTTCGGCACCGAGCTTGAATTCCAGGGCCATGGCCATGCCCTTGGCCAGATTGAGGCGTACATAGGGACATTTTTTAACATACCCGATGACGCCCTGAATCCCGGCAATAATCAGAACGATCACACCGACACATTCAAAGAAGTAAATGCCGTATTCTACGGCGGTGTCGAGGATGGTTTGTAGGATTTCCATGGGGGGCTCCTTTCAGGGGGGAGATAAAGGGTATGGGGCGGTAGGGATAGCTCTCTATAAAGGGCGGTGTGCAGATACCGCCGCGATAATTGTGTATTCCCCGTTCGTCCCACAAGACTAAGGCTGTCCGTGGATTGTATGCCAGTCATTGCGACCTTGAGGCGAACAGCCGCCAATTGCCACAAACCTTAGCGGACGAACTTTACAAAATCCCCTGAAATAAAGATTTAAAATTGGAATATTTCAGGGGATTTTGCATTCGCCTGCTTATCGTGCACTATTCGCTAACGCTCATAAAACAGTGTACTACCAATTCTACGCAGTAGAATTGGAGCAGGCGTCATTCCATCGCCACAAGGTTCACTTCGTGGATTCCATCAATGGCGCTGAGCTCGTCGATGAGGGCATCAATGGTGCAGGTGAGGTTTTGGCCGTCGAGGGTGATGATGACGAAGGCGGCGTGGTTGATGGGGATATCCTGATGGATGGTGACGACGCTGGTTTCCCGTTCTCTGATGATGCCTAAAACCTGGGCCAGAATCCCTTGGTTATCCGCCAGGGAAAGGGACAGGGTGAATTTCCGGCCAAAATCCTCGGAGGGTCTAAAAATATGGTCCTTATATTTGTAATAGGTACTCCGGCTGATGCCTACTTGCTTGACGGCATCGCTGATGGATTTGCACTGAGCGGATTCTAAAAGCATTCGGGCTTCCAGGACTTTATCAAAATAATCGGGCAGAATCTTTTTATTGACAATTAAATAATCTCGAATCATGGGGTTTCCTCTATTCTTCACTTTCGGTGACGACGGCTCCAATATCATCGGGCGGAAGGGTTAACAGCTGCCAGCCCGGGTGGTTTTCCTCAAGATAGCAAGCCATGGTGTCGTGGAACCAAAAACTTTCGGCCTCTGGGGTGATGACCAAAATACTGGGGCCGGCTCCGCTGATGCAGGTGCCCAAAGCTCCGCTGGCCCAGGCTTTCTGGCACACGGCGTCGAAGTGATGAATCAGGCTCTTCCGATAGGGCTGATGCAGCCGATCCTCCATGCTGTGGGTGAGAATATCCGGGCGCCCCTCGGTGAGGGCCAAATAGGTGAGGGTGGCCCTGGAGATATTAAATACGCCGTCCTTATGATCAATTTTACGGGGAAGCACCTTCCGGGCCTTTACCGTGGATAAGGTAAAATCCGGGATAATGGCATGGAAGGCAAAGCAATCCTCAGCCACCGTGTTTTTAATATAGGGGTTGCTCCCATCGGCCATCATGGAGACCACCAGGCCCCCAAAGAGTGCCGGGGCAATATTGTCGGGATGCCCTTCCATCTCCACAGCCATATCGAAGAGGGTCTGCTCATCCAGGGGAGAGCCGCACAGCGCGTTGGCCCCTAAAATACCCGCCACAATGCAGGTGGCAGAGCTGCCAAGCCCCCGGCTAAAGGGGACCTGAACATCGGAGTGGATATAAAGGCCCCGGGGGGAGTAGCCCACCCGATCAAAAACCCGTTCCATGGCCCGGTACACCATGTTGCTGCGGCCCTGGTAACGGCGGGCAACGCCACGGATGGTGAGCTTGCCGTCATTTTTCTCTTTAAAGCTAAAGGTGTTATAGAGCTTAAAGGCCATACCAAAGGCATCAAAACCGGGCCCGAGGTTGGCGCTGGTGGCGGGTACCCGTACGGTGATCATTGGGCAGCCCCACGTTCTTTAACAAAGGCTTTGACACAGTCTGCCATGGTATTGGCTGTACAGGTTTTGCTGTGGCGATTGGGCTTTGCATTCAGGTTTTTAAGGGGTGCCGGAATGGTGGTCCCTGTTTTTTTGGCCAGAGCATCTAACACCTGATAGTCATCCATGCCGGCGGGGATTTCGCCAAAGATGCTTTCGTACACGCTGTGCCCGAATTTATAAGGGCTGGCGGTGGATAAAACAATGGTGGGAGTGGTGTCTCCGGTTTGTGCCACATAATCATCGTACACCCGGCTGGCCACGGCGGTGTGGGGGTCCGTGAGATAGCCTTGATCCACAAATTGGTCGTGGATGGCCATCTGGGTCGCTGCTTCATCGGCATAGCCGGCTGAGAAAAGCCCCCGGGCTTTTTCTAAAAGATCAGCGGGGATGGTGTAGTCCCCGGTGGTGTTTAAATCATCCATGAGCTTGGCCACAAAGGTGGTGTCCCCACCGGATAAGTCGTAGAGCAGCCGCTCTAAGTTACTGGAAATTAAAATATCCATGGACGGGGAGATGGTTTTATAGAAATCCCGATTGCGGTTGTAATCCCCGGTGGCAAAGAAGTCGGTTAGAATATTGTTGCTGTTGGACGCACAGATAAAGCGATTCACCGGCAGGCCCAAAAGCTTGGCGTAGTAGCCTGCTAGAATATTCCCGAAGTTTCCCGTGGGCACTACGAAGTTCACGGCATCGCCCTGGGCGATTTCTCCGGCTTTGACCAACTCAAAATAGCTGTAGAAATAGTAGACTATCTGGGGCAGCAGCCGGCCGATATTTATGGAATTGGCGGAGCTGAAATCAAAACCGGCGGCATCCAGTTCAGCGACCAGGGCATCATCGGCAAATATTTTTTTGACACCGGTTTGGGTATCGTCAAAGTTCCCGGAGACCCCCACGACACAGGTGTTGTCCCCCTCCTGGGTGAGCATCTGCTTTTCCTGGATGGTGCTGACGCCGTCCTGGGGGTAGTAGACCAGAATATTGATCCGGGGGACATCGGCAAAGCCAGCTAAGGCAGCCTTGCCCGTATCCCCGGAGGTCGCGGTTAGAATCAGGATATCTTTGTCTACCTGGACGTTCTCCATGGAGGTGGTCATCAGGTGGGGCAGGATGGTCAGTGCCATGTCCTTAAAGGCGCAAGTGGGGCCGTGGAATAACTCTAAAAAGAACCGATCCCCCACTTTTTGTACCCTGACGGGTTCCGTATCCTCAAATTTTCCGGTATAATAGGCATTGTGGATGCAAGCTTCAATCTGCTCCTCGCTAAAATCATCTAAGAACAGGGAGAAAACGGCCTTGGCCATTTCACCGTAGTTCTTGTTTTTCAGTGCATCAAAATCAATGGTGATGTCGTGGATGAAAGATGGGACAAAGAGTCCGCCATCTGCGGCCAGTCCCTTGATGATTCCTTCTGATGCGGAGATATTTGATTCTCCTCCGCGGGTGCTTAAAAAAAGTTCTTTCATATTTCCTCCAAATTTCTTACTTGAATAACCCATATGTTTATGATAAGATGTTTCTCGAATAAAAACAAGTGTTTTTTTCATGAATGCATTTACAGAAGTCAGCGACGAAAATTTGACAAGAGAGGAAGATCAATTTGAACATAGGATTATTAGGTTTCGGCACCATTGGTACCGGCGTTTACGAGCTGATCAATCTGCAAGGCAAAAGCCGTTTCCCGGAAAATATGGAGGAGCCGGTCGTCATTACCAAAATTTTGGATAAAGACCCGAATAAGCAGGTCGACCCGAGCGATAAACACGCTGTGGTGGTCACTGACCCCGACGCAATTATGAAGGACCCCGATATCGGGATCGTCATCGCCCTTTGTGGTGGAATGGATTTTGAATACAGCATGATCAAGCGGGCCCTTAACAGTGGCAAGCATGTGGTAACGGCCAATAAAGCCGTTATTTCTGAATATTTTGAAGAACTGGTGGAATTAGCGAAGGAAAATGGGGTGATGCTTCGTTATGAAGCCTCTGTCGGTGGTGGCATTCCCATTATTTCTTCTTTAAAGGATCAACTCAAGCTCAATCATATCAGTGAAATAAAGGGAATCTTCAATGGAACTACCAATTTCATTTTATCGAAGATGACTGCAGAGGGAGCCGATTTTGCCGACACCCTCAAGGTGGCCCAGGAAATTGGTTTTGCAGAAGCCGATCCCAGTGCCGATATTGAAGGCAACGATGTATCCCGGAAGCTGTCCATTTTATCATCCCTGGCCTATGGCGGCATCATCCGGGATGAGGATGTGCGCAAGCGGCCCCTCTCAGATGTGCGGGCGGTGGATATTGAATTTTGTGGGGATAATGGCTATGTCGTCAAATATCTTGGCCATTCCAAGCAGATGGGAGACCGGGTTTATACCACGGTTGAACCCGTCCTTTTCCCCGAGGTCTCCATGATGAGCAACGTCAGCTCGGAGTTTAACATCGTCTCCATTGTGGGGGATGTCATTGGAGAGCTGCAGTTTTATGGGAAGGGTGCTGGCAAAGATGCCACGGCCAATGCCGTGGTGGGGGATACTCTGGCCATTCTTAAGTGCATTGAGAACAAGACCTTCCCAGCACCTGAGACTTTTGAAGTGGTTCTGGATAAACAGGGAACCAAAGCCTTTGAGGGGCGGTATTACCTGAGGGCGGATATTGGGGATAATGAGACCCTGGATTTCATCCTGAAAGCGGTGGATGCCGTATGCGATGGACTGAACATCGTCCTTAGCCGGACCCATTTATTCATCACCACAGGGAGTGTATCCGCCGAGGTGTTTGACGATTTGGCCAGGTCGCTGACCGCCCGTCAGCTTAATTTGTTCTACGCCAGAATATACGAATAGGGCCAGCCCATGGATAATTTAATTGTACAAAAATTCGGCGGGACCAGTGTGGGTACCGTGGAGAAGATCAAACGGGTGGCCCGGCGCATTGTGGGCGAAGCCCAAAAGGGGAAGCGCATGGTCGTCGTGGTATCGGCCATGGGGAAGACCACCGACGAGCTGGTCAATTTGGCCTATGCCATTAATCCTAATCCTCCCAGCCGGGAAATGGATGTGCTGTTAGCTACCGGTGAGCAAGTAAGCATCTCATTACTCGCCATGGCCATTGAAACCATTGGCTACAGCGTCGTGTCCCTGACCGGGGCACAATGCGGTATCCAGACATCGGATGTCCATAAACGCGCCCGGATTTCCGGGATTGATACCGAGCGGATCGAACGGGAACTGGGAGATGGCAAGATTGTCATCGTCGCAGGCTTCCAGGGGGTGGATAAAAATCGGGATATCACCACCCTGGGCCGTGGCGGATCGGACACCAGTGCTGTGGCTTTGGCCGCTGCCCTTAAAGCCGAAGCCTGTGAAATCTATACCGATGTGGATGGCGTGTATAATGCCGATCCTCGGATTGTTCCCATGGCCACGAAAATGGATGAAGTCTCCTATCAGGAGGTTTTGGAAATGGCGAGCCTTGGAGCTGGGGTGCTCCACCCCCGTTCAGTGGAGTTGGCAGAAAAATTCAAATTACCGCTGGTCGTCCGTTCCAGCTATAATCATAACGAAGGAACCATCATTAAGGAGGAAGTAAGCATGGAAAAGGTATTAGTACGGGGGATTGCCCTGGATGAAAATATTGGGAAGATTTCAATTTTGGAAGTGCCGGATAAGCCGGGAATTGCCTTCCAGCTCATGAGTGCATTATCGGCTGCCAATATCCACCTGGATATGATTGTCCAGAACGTCAACCGGACGGCAGTTAACGATATTTCTTTCACCGTCAATGCCGATGAGCTTCAGGAGGCCGTAGAGGTTTCCCAAAAATTTGCCTTTGAAGTGGGGGCCCAGAAGGTCAGCTTTGACCAGGGCGTTGCGAAGCTCTCCATTGTCGGAACCGGCATCGTCGCCAATGCTGAAATCGCCTCGAAATTCTTCGAAGCCCTCTACGAGCTGGGCATCAATATCCAAACCATCAGCACCTCAGAAATTAAAATTTCATGCCTGATTGATAAAGAACGGGCTAAAGAAGCCATGGTACATATTCATAAAAAATTTGAAATGTAGTGATTTTAAAAACCCGGAAAGCCTGATAAATAGGTCGTTTCCGGGCTTTCTTATTTTTCGAAAAATTGATTTTGCCCCCTGTTTTGCCCCTTATTGCCATCGTTAATGAAATGTCAAAGTCAAAATATACAGTTTTTATGCATTTTTTGACTGCCCCCGGGCGTTAAGCTTATTCAGTTTCTGGGCCGACTTGACGGTGACCTCTTTAAGGACATGGGTGTAGATGTCGAGGGTGGTTTGGATATTGGTATGGCCAAGGATGGTCTGGATGGTTTTGGGATCTTCGCCCATTTCAAAGAGGCGGGTGGCGAAGGTGTGGCGCAGGTCATGGATGCGGAAGTGTCGGAGGCCGGCCTGGTCCTGAAGCTTATTCATGGCCACACGAATAGAGCCAGCCTGTAGGTAGTACCCCAGGCGATTGGCAAAGACCAGATCTAGGTCCGCGTATTTGTTCTGGAGCCGCATTTTCTTCTTTAGCTCATTGGTCCGAAGCTGCTGGAAGTAGGGGACCAGGAATTCTGGGAAGGGAATGGTGCGGTTGCTGGCCTTGGTTTTGGGCGGGACGATGCCGCATTCATATTTTTTGGTGTCGGCGTTTTTCTGGTACTCCAGGCTCTTGGTGATGCGGATCTCCAGGTGCGCAAGGTCGATATCGGACCAGGTGAGGGCCAGCAGCTCTCCGATGCGGGCACCGGTATTCATGGCAACCTGGAAAAGGGGCTCAAAGGTCGTGCCAGTGATGACAGCGATGAACTGACGCTGCTCATCCATGGTGAGCGGGGTGACGTTGGTGCCGTTATCGATATCCGTTGGCTTATGGACAGTGAGGGATCGGGAGAAGTCCACCATAATCTTCTGCTGCTGAAAAGCATAGCGGATGCAGGGGGATACCAGATTCCGGACGGAGCACACCACGTTATAGCTTTGCCCCTGGCGTAGGAGGTCGTTCAGATAATCCTGGACATCCAGGGCATTAAGGTCAGAGATGGGGATATCGTAGAGGATGGACCCAACGATGTGGTTGCGGTAGGTGCTCTGGTATCCACCGATGGTGCCCTTCTTTTTATTGATGCAGTGGACGGTTTCCAGCCACACCTTCAGATAATCCCCAAACTTGACCTTGGAGACATGGACATTATGGTCCATTTCGTTCTTCAGCTTTTCAATCTTTGCATCCAGTTCGGAAACGGACTTCCCGTAGAGGTCCCGGGGACGCCGAAGATTCTTGTGGGTGAAGCGAAAGAAATAGTAGGTGTTGCCATTTTTGACTTTCTTCTTATACCGTGTGCGTGCCATATGATATCTCCTTATGAATTTTGGGCATAAAAATACCCGGGATGCATTGCTAAAAGCCCGGGAAGATGGTACAATTTATCTTGTCTAGGGATGTATTGTGCCATCTGGCCGGTATGTCAAACCGCTCTGGTGTTTTTGCACTAGGGCGGCTTTTTTTTATTTAATTAGGGTATGCAGGTAAAGGTGTCGGCGCTGGATGGCCGGTGAAAATAGCAAGATTAATGGTGCTGTTGCGCGCAATGGATTCACCGGGGGATACGGATTGCTCTGAAACATGGAAGGATTCTCCATCCGGAACGAAACTGACGTCACCAAGCAATAAGCCGGCGTTGGCCAAGGCTGTTTTAGCTTCGTTTTGGCTTAGGCCGATAAGATTGGGGACAGATACATTTTCCGATTCTGACGGCTGCGAATCCTGGGATTTAGATTCCTGTATAATAGAGATAATGTAGGCTTTAAATTCTGGATTTTGCTCCATGATATTCAAAGCAAAATTCTGGACGGAATCAAAGCTAAAAACAGGATTAAAATCAACGGAACCACCACTGGATCCAGATGCCGCAGTGGCCACTGCCGTTACAACGTTGTTGGTCACCGTGAAGGTCTTCCCGTCCATGGCCTTGCCGTCCTGGCAATCCTGGACAATCTTGGTGGTACTGCCCATGGTGTAGGCCGATGGGACGCTCTTAAGCTCAAAAGTGTAGGACCCGGGGACAGCGCCGAGGGTAACGGTGCCGCTCACCGGGGTGGTGACATCCAGAGCCTTGCTGGCAGTACCGCTGGAAAAGGTAACACTAATTACGGCGTTTTCCACCGGCTGGCCAAATTGGTCCTTTACGCTGATGCTGGGAGCTTCGCAGAATATTGACCCACTGGAAGTTCCTCCGCTATTAGCTTCACTGTTGGCGGCGAAGACGATACCTACTATACAAGAAACAGAAAGAAAAAATATAATGAGTAGAGTTAAAAATCTTTTAGCACTCATGTCTGCACCTATTTGAATCTACCGAGCTGTATTATTCCAGCAAGATGATTATATAATTCAGCCATAAGTTCGTTATCTTTTTTTCCACCCAATATACTATTGGGATAAGACATTTTCTCATTAATGCTTAAGGCACTAAAATTACTTGGAGCAGCAAAGCCATATGCACAAATCATTAAAGCGTTGGCAAAATACAAAATACCACTAATTGCGGATATTTTAATGCAGGTTCGTCCAACTGCAATACCACCAAGACCACGAACGGCACTCTTTGCATTGGTTCTATCTATATCGACAATACTGTCATCAATCGTTACAACGGTTCCCGTGCTAAATTTAAACTCACGAGCCATTTAAAATCCCTCCTTATTTCCTTTCAAAATTTGCAAAATTCTTAAAACCGCCTCATAATATAGTAAAAGATGGCCATCTTTAAAACTCACTATTGGAGGATTAAAGCATGAAACATGGAAATTACTCACTGGATGACATCATCCACAAGCTCCGGGATACCCGGATTACCCAACACCAGCTTAATATTATAGCGGCTTTTCTCTGGCACCTACTTAAGTAGGGCCTTCGGCTTCCTGCGCAGCTTTATGCTGCGCTTTTTTATTGCACCAGATGACCCAGATCCTCAATCATCCGGCGCACGAATGCTTTGTCCTCATCGGACAGCCTGGCATAGTAGAGGACGATCTTGGCGATGAGCGGGTCACTGCCAGCACACAGATCCCCGCAAAAGGCTGCGATCTCCTCATCCTCATTCATGGCAATGAACATATCCCCGGCGCCAGTTCGGAACCACTCTTCGTTTACACGAAACTCCCGACAAATTGAAAGTATGATTGCTTCTGTTGGCGTTCTCCTCCCAATTTCATAGCTGGCTACGCTATTTCTAGCAACACCGATTTTTTTACCAAATTCATCCTGTGTCATATTAAGACTTTTTCTTATTTCTTTAATCCGAGAATTCATAGAAACCTCCTGACGCCATTATAAACCCATAAACGTGTCATTGTCAACAAAAAAGTATTTGACAATAGTGTCAAAGGGACTTATAATAGTGTCGTAGTACACGAATAGTCATATGGGTTGTGTTTATTGTCAACAATAACGGACGAAAGCGAAAGGAGGTGAGGACGGATTGGAAAAACGTAAGAATCCATACGGATTAGAGGAGGAAAAGCTTGAATGGCTGGAAAGCATCGGGGCGAAAGCATTTGATAAGCCGATGATTTATTATACGAACGAAGGAATCGGCGGGAGTCAATGCCTGTTTTCGAGACATTACATTGAGTCGACGCCGATAGAGGTGCTTCGTAGTGATTTTAAAAAATTCGTTAAAGAGGAATGCAGCCAATAATCTTTGTAATGTATTCAAGAAGACTGTTGAGGTTGTTCTTGAATCGCGATTCCATATAAATGATACCTGCATCAGATAACCATGAGTCGTACACAGTATCATCGGCAAATGTACAAACAAGAAAGTCGCATCTTGAAAGTTCGCAGCACGTTTCAAATACATCGGAAACAGACCATGAAAGTGGGAGATTAGAATGAATATCGTCACATGACCCAAGATGTTTGGCATTCCTCTTAGAAATACCGGAGTTTCTTGATTCTTTATATTGCTTGTACATCAAGCAAAGCAAAGTATCAGCATCTCTTGTGAGTTGAGTTTCAGGCATTGTTGTTCTCCTTTCTGGAAATTTCGCCACGGCAATGGCGATGATTACATTATAGCACGATTGGGAGAGGGACGATAGATGGGAGGAGGTGAGACGGATGGAAGCAAGAGTAAACAGCACTCAGGAAGCCCATAAGGATTGGGCGGCGATGAAGGATAATTTGGAAAAGCTGGAAAGACAGGACCTTGAGATGGTCATGCAGACCGTGGCGATGCTGGCCCAGCGTCAGGCATTCATGGAGTGCTATCACGGCAACGCCGAGAAGCCGGTGGCATAAGGAAAAAGGATTGGAGGTGATGGCATGGCTGAATTGACAGATACTCAATTTGCCATTCTGTCGGCGCAGATGGCTGAGATTATAAAGATTTTGAGTAATTTAAAGGCACCAGTGGCTGATGATGGGCCGTTGCTCATGGATGTGAAGGAGGCATCAGCTTATACGGGCCTAACCAAGGCAAAACTATATCAATATGCCAAGGAGATGGATGGCTTCCCGGTAGTCCGGGAAGATGGTAGCAATGGTGGACGTGTGTTTTTCTCTCGCCAAGGGCTGGCTGAGTGGGTTGAGATGAATCGTGGGAGGATAATCGAATGAAAAAGTGTCTGGATAATTTATGCGAAGTAGGAGAAATGGAGGATGAACATTGAGCGATACAATACTGAACGGTCTGTTGGACCGGCTACAGGCCAATGGCGCAGAGCTGGAGGCTATGCGAAGCAAAGCGGAATATGAGCATGAAGCCCATGAGGCGACAAAGGAAAAATTATCCGATGCGCATAGGATGCAGGATATCCTGGTAGAGGAAATCAAAGGATTGACGGCCGAAATGGAAGTTGCCCAGGCGAATGCCAGGGGAATGGATCCCAGTGATGAATGCCCACAGATGGAGTCATCAGAATGCTGGGAGCGTAAGGCCGAGGATATGGCCATTAAGATGGTGGAAATGGAGACAGAAAACAGAGACCTGAAGCGGGAGGTTGAGCGATTAAAGAAGGGCGGGAATTGTAAGGGTGAACCAAAGGGTAAACCAGCGGTGATGAATCAGAGCTTTGAAGATGCTGTAGAGATAATGGAAAGAAAGAGTCGGGATAAGCATGGGCCGAGTGTTGTCATTCGGCCCCAAGGCGAAAAGGGAGAGAATCCAAAGACCAATACCAATGTTGATGATATGAAGGTAGAGGTGCTGCCAGATACGAGGATTGACAATACACCCATTGAGACAGACCGGTTTGAACCAATCATAGAGGCAATGCGCGCAGACGAAAACGGAAAGGGTTATCGGTACGAACGCAAGGGGGCGACCATCATTGTATTTAGACGGGCACGGATGCGGGAAATCATGGTGAAGATGCCGGGAATTAAAAGTGTGCCCCAGTGGTCAGTGAAGGGAGTGCCGGTCACTGGAATGGCTGAAGCGTTACAGAAAAGCCGCAGCCGGGGGACCGATAATGTATAGCATAGAGGATTTTAAGGATGCTCGGGATGCATTTGCAGGGCGGCTCATGATGAAAAAGCAGGATGGAGATTTATCAGATAGTTTTAGGCGGCGGAACGATGCCATTGCCTTGAAGGCGATTAATGCTGTACTGCTGATGTTTGAAATAAAAGCTGAAAGAATGCAGGCCTATCAATGCAAAACCTGTGGAAATGAGTTAATGGTCGATGATGACACACATTTTTGCCCGTTTTGCGGGCGGGCGATTAGATAAAAAGGGAATAAAAAAGCACCGGTTCTGTGCCCTGTGAAGCCGCCGGTGCTTTTGGTCAAGTGACCTAATTAATACATCATTATTATAGCATGTTTAACTAAAAGTGTAAAGTAATGGTGTGTGAAAAACGGCTTAAATGCAGGGCTTGCGGCTTGATGAAGATATTATCTTAAGCATTATCAGAGACAAGGCGGAGGACATATGCCATATATAAAGAAAACCTGGAGGACCGGGAGGGTGGAGGAAGTAGAGAAGTTCTTCAGCCGGAGAACGCACACCCAGGGTGCGGCTCGGGGGCCGAAAAAAGAAAAGACATCCGAAGCCATGATGGCCATCAATGAAAAAAACGCTGAGAACAAACTGCGGCGGTTGATGAATACCAATTTTGGACACCGGGATCCGTACATTACATTGACATATGCCAGGAAGAATGAACCGCCGGAACCGGAGGCGGCGGTGGCCAACGTCAAAAAGTTTAAGAATGATGTGAGAAGGCTTTGCAAGAAGAATGGAGCTGAGTTTAAATTCATTGAGTCATCGGAGTGGAAAGGGGTTCGTCCCCATCACCATATGGTTATCAACATCGGGAATATGGATGACCGGGTACTGGATGACCTATGGCCACACGGACGCATCAAGCACCAATACCTGGATGACACCGGACAGTATGGTGAACTGGCGGCCTATTTCATTAAGGTTTCCAGGAAAGCATTCCGGGATCCGGAGAGTCCGTGCCGAAAACGGTGGACGGCCAGCCGGAATTTGGTCAAGCCAGAGCCAAAGGTGGAGATTATCCGGGCGGACAGTTGGAAGAAAGAACCAAAGGCAAGACAGGGATTTATAATCGAAAAAGACAGATGCTTTGAAGGATATCATGATTTCACGGGATATCCATATCAGTTTTATAGCATGCGAAAAGCGTGTAACAAAAAAGAATAACGGAGGAAATTAATATGGCAAAGACGATAATGGGGCTTGGATACCAAATCGATGTGGAGAAGCTGCACGAGCATCCAGATAACCCGAGAAAAGAGTTGGGCGATTTGACGGAGCTGGCCGACTCCATCAGAGCGAATGGCGTGATGCAGAATTTGTTGGTGGTGCCACTGGGGAATGAGGAGGACGAAGACTATCTAGAGGAGTATAAGGTCATCATCGGCCATCGGCGACTGGCAGCGGCGAAGTTGGCGGGATTAAACAAAGTACCGTGTGTCATTGCAGAGATGGATGCGGCGGAACAGCTGGCGACGATGCTGGCAGAAAATATGCAGCGCAGTGATCTGACGGTGTATGAGCAGGCCATGGGCATCCAGATGATGATGGACCTGGGCGAGACGGCGGAGCAGGTGAGTCAACGGACAGGCATATCGGTGGCCACAGTGAACCGGCGGAAAAAGCTGGTGAGTCTGGATGCAGATGGGTTTAGGGATGCTGTTGCTAGTGGTGCAACGTTGATGGATTTGGAAAAAACGGCAAAGATAGAGGATGAAGCTGTGCGCAAAGACATTCTCCAAGATTTTGGGACTCCGAATTATAATTTCAAGGTCGATAAGATTTTAGAGGTCCAAGAAAATAAACGGGCGTTTGATGGGATTGTGAAGCGGCTTCAGGAAGCTGGGATTGTGGAGCTTGATGAAGGGACAGAAAGGGAACCGGATATCTTCTACAAAACGGTGATTTATTCTGCAGAAGAGATGGACAAGTTTGACCCGGAGAAACTGGAGGACGGAGAGTATTTTTATACGAAAGGGGGGTACTCCGGAAATCTGACGGTTAATCTCTATAAGCGGGACTCTGCCAGGATGACGGAGAATGAAGAGATAATGGAGGAGAGCGCACGGAAGAGAGAGCAGGAGCGCATCCGAAAGGAACAGATGAATGAACCGTTCCGAACCGCAGCACAGAAACGGAGGACCTACGTCGAGGAAATCGGCGAGAAGTTTATAGTGAATCACTTCGCCATCGTGGTTGATGCGCTGATCAAGTTGCTAAAAGAAGAGTATTGCGGTGATTTGGATATCTCTGAAATAGAGGCGGAAAAAGAAAAGAATCCCCATAAAGCGGTCATGATGCTCATATGGCAGTTTTTGGAAGGGTGGGCCAGTAATCCCGGTGCGTATAAGAATTGGCGTGAGGAATTCACTGAGAATGATGATGCCATATTGCTCTATGAAATGCTCCAGGGGCTGTGGTACGACCTAGACGATGAGGAACAGTCGCTGCTGGATGGCAGCCATGCCTTGTATGCGAAGCCGAAGGAGGATGAGGAGTAGGTGGAAAAGGAGCGCGGAATTCTGCAGAAATGGAGATGGCCTTCGGGGAATATCTTGATCGGGAATTTGGAAAGAAGGCCATGGGGTGTCAAATAAAGAGAAACCACTCCAATGTTACCAGCTGCCTAGGTGCAGCATTAGAAAGAGATGATGGATGGACAGCTGAGGCAGAGATTGTTTCGCCAAGGGGCTGGGGAGAATTCGAGTTGAGGCTTAGCGATATCAAGAGAAGGGTAGGAATAAGCTGATGATTTTAATCCAAGTGGAATCACCGGAGTTCTGCAAAAATGATTGTCCATTCTTTGGGATGGAGCAATGGGATGTGACGATGGTAAACGGGAAGGAAACTTATCGGCGCTGCGAAAATGCAGCGTTATGCGAGTATATAAAAAAATTAGTGGAGGGCAAACATGAATCTGTATGAAATTGGTCAGGAACGGGATATGAATGGACTGGGGAAAATGGTTGAGGATGCCATGAACAGCATCCAGCAGAATATCCTGGACCAGCGTACACCGGGCAATGCAAAACGAAAGATTAAAATTGAGATTACGGTTGAGCCCGGAGAATCCCGTAATCTTGCAAACATTGAGTATACGGTTAAAACAGAGCTGGCACCATTAGAGGGAAAATCAACCGGCGCCGATGTCCGGAACGGGATGCGCCCAATGGCATCACCCGAGTATTATACCGATGGCCAGGTTGGGCTGCATGATGTCCTGGATGATTAGAGGATGAGGTGATATGACACTTCAAAAGCAAATCGTATGTATCATAATCGCTGTGGCGCTGGTGGCGATTATGGCCAGGGCTGTGCAGCTTTATGCCGTTGTAAGCACATTTGGGACGGAGGGATTGGAGCGGCCGACGGTGGAGACGAGGACCACGGTGTATGTGGTACCGTGGCCGTGGGAGCTGGTATACCAGGACAAGGCACTGTGGATGAGATTGGATATCGAAGGAGAACAATGATGTTAAATAAAAAATACAATGAGCTCAAATTGAGCAAAGAAAAGATGTACTATATCTGTCATCCGCTGACAACCTACGGGGATGAGGATATCAACCGGCTGATGGAGCAGGATTTAGTCAAGGAGATTCTGGATATCCAACCAGGGGTTGGGCTAGTGCGTCCGTTTGAAATATTGCCGGAAGACGTTGATGAAAGCGAAGCGATGGGCGTGTGCCTGAAATTACTGAAAATGTGTGATGGTATCATCCTGATGCAAAACTGGGAACGCTCAGAAGGATGCAGAGAAGAGGTAGTCCAAGCAGTCAGGGATGAACAGGAAATACTGGTATTCGAAAACATTGTGAGGAGTAGAGGATGACAATGCTGGAAAAGATTTTATTGGTTGGGCTGTGTGTGATGTTGGCGGCCATCATTGTTGGTGCTGCCTTCGGGCTATTGATTGCGGCCATCTTTGATTTGCACTATACGGTTTGCGCTGTGATGATTGTTGGGGCAATGATTGTGTTGGCTGTGTGGTGGGTGACTAAGTAGGATGGCGGAGGTGATCAAAACCAATGACGAGGAGTGAGTATAAAAAACGTGTGGCTTGGCTTATCGGATACCGGGTCATTGAGTGGGAGATGGCGGACCTAGAAAAGGACAGGGAGAAATGGGCGTTTAGGGAACAACGCTATAAAGACCAGAAACGTCTAGAGGCACAGGAGAAAATTCGGCATGTCACAGAAAAAATCGAACACAAAGTGAAGGCATCAGCCAATAAGTATATCGCCATTATGGATTCAATTGAAACGCTGGAAGACCCAATGGAGCAATTGGTGATTAAACAGAAGTTTATTAACGGTAAGAGCTTAGAGGAAATCGCGGCGGAAACAAACTACAGTTACACGCAGACGCACCGATATTACGAACGGGGAATCCGAAACATAGAGATCAAAAGATGACAAAAAAGGGATAATTATTTTTATTATAATAGAACTGTAGATGGCGATCTTCCAAACATTCATAATTCCCTCCTAAGCCGGGGCACCTTAACGGGTGCCCCATTTTTGAAAGGCAAAACAACATGGCGAAAGCATTTGCAAAAGCATTTTATAAGTCGAAGCTATGGCAGGACACTAGATCCTACATACTGAGACGGGACCACTACACCTGCCAACACTGTAAGGTAAGACCGGCGGAGGAGATCCACCACATCAAACGGCTGACGGCGGACAACATTGGCGACATGTCCATCGCTGTTGGAGAGGGCAACTTGGTTGCGCTGTGCGGTGGTTGCCATAAAAAAATACATGAGCGCGACACTAAAAAAATAATTAGCCAGCGCCAGATTGTATTTGACAGTGAGGGGAATCCAATAGAGGTAGGCCCCCCGGGGGCTGTTAAAAATAAATAGCATCAAAGGGACCGGTGAGGACTCAAGACTAGGACTGACCGGGTCGCGTATGAACCCCCCTACCCAATCAGGGAAATGAAAGGACGGAAAAGATGGCAAGAAAAAAGAAAGAAACGCTGGTCAAAGAAGAGGTAGCCAGGCTTCGCGAACTTTTCTCCGGGATCCCACCGGGCAAGGTTGGTGTAGTGGAAGGTCTCATCAATCAGGCTGCCAGACTGCGCATAATGCTGGATGAAATGTGGGTTGACATATCACAAAATGGTGATACCGAGCTGTTTAGCCAGTCAGAAAAGTGCGAACCCTATGAGCGGGAACGCCCTGTAGCCAGGTTGTTTAATGCCAGGGATAAAAACTATCAGCAGGTCATCCGGCAGCTGCTGGACCTTCTGCCAGAGGAGGAAAAAGAGGACCCGGCGGGAGAACTTATGCGCTTCGTATCAAGGAGCCGTAATCGGGAATGAACTGGCCGAAGGAATACCTGAGGCAGATTCGCGCTGGAGAGGAGGTCGTCTGCAACAAGATCCGGACAGTCTATGAGCGTGAATGCGGATGGATGGATAATCCACCCGATGACTTCCCGTTCTACTTTGACGAAGTAGAGGGGGAGGCCCACATTGATTTCATTGAGACCTTCTGTAAGCACTCCAAGGGGAAATGGGCCGGGAAGCCGGTGGTTCTGGAGGTTTTCCAGAAAGCCAAAATCCAATTGGTTTTTGGATGGTGCGAAAAGGAGACTGGGCTGCGGCGCATCCAGGAAGTTATCGACATCCGGGGGAGAAAATGTGGGAAGTCCACGGAAACGGCAGCCGTTGAGTGGGATGTTGCCCTTAATGATGGCGAAGCTGGGGCTGAGATCTACTGTGTGGCCAACAAAAAGGAACAGGCGGAAATCATTTTTACCGAGGTCTCCAACATGCGGGCCCAGTCCCCTGCGCTGCGGGCCATCAGTAAAAAAAGGCGGTCTGATATTTATATCGCCGCCATGCTTTCAGTCATCAAGGTGCTGTCAGCGGACTACTCCACCATGGACGGGCTCAATACCCACTTTTTCGTACAAGATGAGTGGCACGAGGCCAAGACGTCAAAAATATACGATGTCTTAATCCAATCCCAATCTGCCAGGGAGCAGCCGCTTGCCTGGTTAATATCTACCAATGGGTTCCAGCGGGAAGGCTTCTACGACTCCAAGTACAATTATGCGTCAAAGGTCGCTCTGTGGCAGGAAGGGTTTGAAGATTACAGCGTGTTGGCACTCATCCACGAGCTGGACAGCCGAGAAGAGTGGACGGACCCAGGGTGCTGGGGGAAGGCAAACCCGGGGCTTGGGAAGATAAAGTCCATCAAGATGCTAGAAAAATACGTGGAGAAGGCCAAACGTGACCCGGACTTCCTGCCGACGGTCCTGACGAAAGACTTCAACATCCCAGAAAATACGGCGAAATCCTGGTTGAGCTTCGAAGAAGCCAAGAATGATGCCGTTGCCGAGATTGGATACCTGGAAAAAAGCTATGCCATCGGCGGGTGCGATTTATCCAGCACCACAGACCTCACCTGTGCCACGCTGCTCATCCGGAAGCCAGGGGATGATTGCTTCTACGTGCTTCAGCAATATTTTTTGCCAAAGACAAAGGTCAAAACGGTTGCTGAGATGAAACAGGGCGAAGCACCGTATCAAAAGTGGGCCGATCAGGGATGGGTGACCATCTGCGATGGCGCTACCGTTGATTTCCACCAGGTGACGGAGTGGTTTGCGGAGATGGTGCGCCGTCACAATATTCGGCCGCTTTGGATTGGATACGACGCGGCCCTATCAGGTTACTGGCGGGAAGAAATGGATAGCTACGGTTTTGAGATGGAGAAAATACGGCAAGGGCCATTTACCTGGACATACCCCATGAAGCGGCTCAAAGGCATTTTTGAGGAGCACCGAATGGTGTACCAGAAGAATCCTGTGCTACGGTGGTGTCTGTTGAATACAGGGGTGAAGTCCCTCAACAAGGATGGTATTGAGAGTCAGCAACCGGTTAAAGGGTCCAGCATCGACCGCATTGATGGCATGGTGAGTCTGCTGAATGCGATGACCTGTTACAACAACCATGAAGAAGAATATCTAAAATATGTGAGGTGAATATGGGAATCTTAAGCAGTTTTTTAAACAGCATCCGGGCACGGTTTGGAAGTGCATATTACGGATATGGTGCGCGGTCCGCCCCATGGAATCGTGAAATATACGAGCAGGAAACGGTCCGGGCCATCATTGATGCCATCGCTACCCACGCCGCAAAAGGCATGGCTCAGCACGTTATTATGGACCAGGATGGGCGAATTACTAAAATAAACAGGCGCAGCCCATACACCAAGCTGCTCAATATGCAGGCCAACCCTATCCACAGTGGGTTCGACCTTAAGTATAAGCTGATTGCGCAGATGGAAACTAGAGGAACGGCTATCTGTTACATCGAATGGGAAGGGACACGGCCGGTGGCCATGATTCCGATCAATTACGGAAGCTATGAGATTCGGGAGATTATTGGGGGTGGCTATGCCATCCAATTTGACGATAATGGCCAGCTGACGACACTGCGCTTAGAGGATGTGGTGGTGCTTAAAAAGATGCTCTGTGAGCGGGATGCTGCAGGGGATGATATTGAGCCAATCCGGAACACTCTGTCCATGATTAAGGCATCGGATGAAGGTTTCATCGAAGCCCTTAATGTATCCAACAAGGTCCGGGGGATTTACAAAACGAAAAAAACGATGCTAGACCCGGAGGATGTCAAGGATGGGCAAAAGGAGTTCTCCGAGCGGATGCAAGCAGCGGCGAAGGAAGGCGGCATCGTCGGACTGGATAGCGTAGAGGATTATGTGCCACTGAATGTGACTCCGTACAGTGCCAATGCCGCGCAGATGCAGGCGGTACGGGAGAATCTCTTCACCTATTGGCGGACGCCGGCATGCATCGTCAAGAGTGACTATACGGAGCAGCAGGGCATGGCCTTCTACGAAAGCAAAATTGAGCCGATTTGGGAGATGGCCGGAGAGGCCTTTACCAATGCCTGCTTTACCCAGCGGGAAAAAGACAATGGCAACCGGATTATCTTTACGGGTGGCGCCCTCATGGGCTCCAGCATTACCACGAGAATTAATGTGATTCGGGAGGCTAAGGAAACCGGGCTGCTGCTTATCAACGAGCAGCGGGAGTTACTGGGCTACCCACCGGTAGAGGGGGGCGATATCCGCCAAGTGTCGCTCAACTATGTCAATGCGGATAAACAGGATAAATATCAGACCGGAGAGGAAGATGATCCTGAAGAGACGGTCGAAAATAATGATACAGGAGGAGATCCGAATGAGTAACCGACAATGTTGCGAACGACAGTTCCGGCCGACGGCCCGGGCGGTCCAGCAAGAAGACGGCGTTAGTGAGGAGCAGTGGGTAGAGGGATATGCCGTAGTGTTTAACTCCCCAACAGTGCTTTGGGAGTGCGATGGGTGTGAGTATAAAGAGCAAATCGATCGGACGGCATTTGACGCTGCGAAGATGGATGACGTGATCTTTAATTACAACCACACGGGAAAGGTCATGGCCAGAACCAGAAATAAGACTTTGGAGCTGGAGGTTGACGAAAAGGGCCTGTTCGTCCGGGCGCGCCTGGATGGCACAGCCGAGGGGCGGGAAATCTACGCCAATATCCGGGACGGTTATATTGACCGGATGTCTTTTCAGTTTACTATCGAGGAGGAATCCTACAACGGAGACGAACACATGTGGACGGTTCGGGGAATTAAAAGATTGTATGACGTCAGTGCCGTGGATATCCCGGCTTATGATGATACCAGCATTGAAGCACGCAAGGCGTCGCTCCTGGAGGCGGAGGCTCAGGAGCGGGAGCAGGCGGCGGAGGCTGCAATTGCCGTGGAGATGTTGGAACTAAAACTAAAATTAAAGGAGTATTAACATGGGATTAAAAAGAATCGCAGAAATTAACGAGCGAAAAAAAGAAATTAGTGAAAACCTGGAAAGAATGAAGGCCGATGAAGAAATCGACATTGTAAAAGTGAGAGCATTCAGCGCAGAGGTGGATGAACTCAATGCAGAATTGGAAAAAGAGCATGAGCGGCAGAATCTTGAAGGAAAACTGAAAAATCCGCAGTCTAGAATTGAAGCTAAAACCGAAGCAGAAACAAAGGCGAGACGGTTGATGGATACCAAAAGAATGGTAATCCCTCTGACGGAAGCCCGCAGTACACTCATGTCCAGCGGTGATTTAGTTGCGCCGACAGAGGTTGGCGGCGTCAATGACCCCTTCAATGTGGTTTCATCCATCATCGATCAGGTGCAAGTGGAAAGTCTGGAAGGGTGCAACACCTATACCGAAGCCTATATCAGTGCTTGGCAAGATGCCAGCACTAGGACGGAGGGGTCGGCCAATACGGGGACGGATCCAACATTTAAGGCGGCAGAAATCAAACCGTACAATCTCAATGTGACCAGCTACGTCTCCAGGGAGATCCAGCGCATGACGCCGCTGAATTATGCGGAGAAGGTACGACAGGGAGCGCTCATCGGGTTGCGTAGAAAGGTGGCTCAGTGGATTGTAAATGGGAATGGCAGCACTCAGATTTACGGAATCCTTAACGCGAAGAATACCGACAGTGAAAAAATCACGGCAGAGGTTTCCATTTCGGCAATCGATGAAAACACCCTCAAGACTATTGTTTTCGCTTATGGCGGCGATGAGAACGTAGGGCCGAATGCCAGACTGTTCGTGAATAAAAAAGACTTAATCAAGTTCGCCGCGGTCAGGGGGAGCGATAAAAAGGCCGTGTATGAAATCACCCCGGACGGCAGTAACCCAAACACGGGAATCATCAAGGAAGGCGGGCTGTCTGTCCCTTATACCATCAATAGTGGCGCACTGAAGGACTTTGACACTGCAACTGCCGAGACTGACCATATTATGATCTACGGAGACCCGGCAAACTACAAGATTGGACTGTTCGGGGATTATGAAATCCGGGTGGACGAATCCTATAAGTTTGCCGAGGGACTGCTGTCCATCATGGGTGAAGTCATGGTTGGCGGGAATGTTGTCGTCAAGGATGGGTTCGTCCTGGTGAAAAAGGTAGCGGCTGCATCTAGTGGATCATGATTAGGGAGAGAATCAGGAACAACCTCAGAATAAGCCATCATGAGCTGGATGATGAGATTGAAAGCACCATCAAGGTGGCCAGGGCGGAGTTAATCCGCTCTGGCGTTTCGGCATCTGCGGCAAATGGTGATGACCCGCTCATCGAAGAGGCAATCGTGGCCTATGCGATGTTTAAAATGGCACCGGACGAAAATGACCGCTACCAGGAGTCGTTTTTATATCAACAGGATTGCCTGCGGAAAAGCAGCGGGTATAAGCGGGTGGTTGGGGATGATGAATGAACTGATCACGCTGGTGCATAGAGAATTTGAACAGGATGATATTGGCCAGCAAATACCGATTGAGTCATCGAGAGTGATTTACTGCAACATCAAAAGCGTTGGAAGAAACGACTGGTATGCCGCAGCCCATGAGGGCATGAAGGCGGCACTGATAGCTGTTGTGAATGATGATGACTACGCGGGAGAAGCAATTGCAGAGTATGCCGGAAAGCGATACGCCATTTACAGAGACTACGCAAAGGGCAAAGGCGGCCTCCGGGATCTGTACCTGGAAGACAATCTGGGAGTATAACCATGGATGATTTTGCCAGGAATTTGGCCAAGGCGCTAAGCGACTATACCACCGAAATCGTCGATGGGTTAGAGGATGTCAAGAAGGACGTGGCCACAAAGGCCGTTGCGGACTCGAAACGAACAAGTCCGAAGTCAACCGGCGATTACGCCAAGGGATGGCGAAAGAAAAAAACACAATGGGGATGGGTTATCTATAACGAAACGGACTACCAGCTGACTCATCTTCTGGAAAAAGGCCATGCCAAAAGAGGTGGCGGCCGTGTGGCCGCCAAGCCGCATATTGCCAAAGTGGAGGAAAAGTATATTGACGAATTTGAGAAAAGGGCAATACAGGTAATTCAGAAATGATAAGCCTTAACGAATTAAAAAACGCCCTGGAGACGCTGCAGGTTCCTGTAGCCTACCACCATTTCAGAACTGGGCAAGCTCCTTCTCCGCCATTCCTGGTCTATTACGAGGACCAGGATATTGAGTATTATGCCGACGATAAAGTCTATTTGACGGCAACGGCAGTAACTGTGGAGCTTTATACCAATGAGAAAAATATTGCATTAGAGGAGAGCCTTAAAGCCCTGCTGAAGGACTTAGGAATCCTCTTCCACCGATATGAAACGTGGATTGAAAGCGAAAAACTGTATATGGAAGTCTTTGAGTTCGAATTACAAAAAGGAGAAAAATAAATGTCAGATGCAGCAGAACAGAAGGTCAATTTTGGCCTTAAGAACGCCTATTATGCCAAGATCACAGAGAGTGTAAGCGGAACGCTTACCTACGCCACTCCCATCAAAATCCAGGGAGCTGTGGAACTGAACCTGGAAACCAGAGGGGATCTTCTGGAATTTTGGGCGGATGATATGATCTACTACAGTGCCGACAACAACCAGGGATACAAAGGGACCCTGTCCATCGCTAATGTGCCACAGAGCTTTGCGACGGATTGCCTGGGTGAAGAGCTGGATGCCATCGATAAGGTTATCACGGAAAAACAGGGTGCTACCCAAAGCGGGTTCGCCTTACTTTTTGAGTTTGATAATGATGTCAAGGCCACGCGCCATGTGCTGTATTATTGCAAGGCATCCCGACCGAATGTGGCATCAAAGACAAAGACGGAGAGCGTTGAACCGAATGTGACGGAGCTGAACTTTATCGCATCGGCCAGACCGAGTGATCGGTATGTAAAAACAAAAACGACAACCGCAACGACGGATGATATTTATAATGCCTGGTATCAGACGGTATATGGCGAAGGTGCATAATGCAGCGCGTCGTAGAGATTGACGGGAAATCCGTTACCCTGGAGTCCAACGCTGCCACGCCGCTGAAGTATAAAAAGCAATTCCATAAGGATTATTTTGCGGAGATGCTTAAGCTGGCCAAGGCAATCGGGATAAAAGATATCCAGGAAGACGAAGAAGGAAACATTGACTTGGATAAAATGCCATGGGATAACCTGGATTATATCGATTTTGAGCCAACTTATAACATTGTATGGGCATTGGCCAAAACTGCTGATAAAAATATTCCAGACCCGGAAACGTGGCTGGAGGGATTTGAGACATTCCCGCTCATGGACGTCATGGGTGAGGCATCGGAGCTGATTGGCCATAGCATTGAGAGTAAAAAAAAATCGAAGAAGAGTATGCCGGAGAAGAAACACTAACGGTTGAGTCCTTTGCGTTTATTTGTAAACAGGTCGGAATCAACATGGAGGACATGGAAGAGATGACCATCGGGATGTGCATGGATTTTATCTATGAATACATTGAGAATAGTAAACCGGAAAAAGAAAAGAAGGTAAGGGTACGTAAAGCAACCCAGGCCGATTTCGACAATTTCTGATTCTGAGAAAGGAGGTAACCATGGCACAAAGCAGGATTAAGGGTATTACCATCCAGTTTGACGGAGAGACAACCGGATTGGACAAAGCTCTAAAATCAATCAATAGCCAGGCTGGAAAAGTAGGGTCTGAACTAAAAGATGTCAATAAACTCCTTAAATTTGACCCCGGGAATGCAGAACTTGTTGCCCAAAAGCAAAAGCTCCTTGCCGAGCAGGTGGAAATCACAGCGAAAAAACTGGAGCAATTAAAATCTGCCCAGGGGCAAGTAGAGGAACAATTTAACAAAGGTGAAATTGGAGTTGAACAGTACCGAGCTTTCAAGCGGGAACTGGAAGCTACTGAGGCTTCGCTTAAAAGCTATAAAAGCCAGATTAGCGCAGTGGAAGCCGATCAGGAAAGATTGGCGACTAACACAAAGCGGCTACAGACTTTTTTTGAAGCGACCGGGACAAGTGTAGATGATTTTGCAGATGCCCTGGGGAGTAAGACGCTCAATGCCATAAAAAATGGAACCGCCAGTGCTGACCAATACGAAACTGCCTTAAACAAAATTGGGAAGTCCGCACTGGGTGTAAAGGCGGATATCGGGCAAATGAAAAATGCTCTAGATCAGGTTGATGATGGCAACGGAATCGGACAGGTAAAGAGTGATTTAAAAGAGCTTGGAACACAGGCAAACAAAACCGGGGATGATATTGGCGAGATGGCTGACGATTTGAAATCAATCGCAGTCGTAGAGGCTGCCGATGCACTTGAACCCATTACCGATACATTAAAGGGTGTCGGAGAAGCTAGCCTGGACGCTGCGGAGGATGTAGCATCCGCTCAGGTCAAAATAAAAACATACTTCGGGTTAACCGATGAGGAAGCCCGCGTCCATGGGGAGATCATCGAGAGCATCTTTAGGGATAATTACGGTGATTCCATGGACGCTGCGGCTAATGCCGTTATCACGGTCAAGAAGAATATCAAGGATTTGGACAATGAGAGTCTAGAGAACATCACAAAACAAGCGTTGACGCTGGAAGACCTTTTCGGCATTGACATGAATGAGACACTTCGGGGAGTCAATAGCCTCATGACGACCTATGGAATGACGGCCCAGGAAGCCATGGATATGGTCGTCGCCGGGACGCAAAACGGGCTGGATAAAACCAACGAGCTTGGGGACAATCTAGCCGAATACGCTACCCTATTCGAAGAGAATGGTTATTCTGCGTCTGAAATGTTCTCTATCCTACAGGCAGGATTGGATGGGGGTGCCTACAATCTGGATAAGGTCAACGACTTGGTCAAAGAATTTGGTGTTCGAATCAGCGATGGCAGCATCGCAAAGGCCTGCCAGGATATGGGAGGAAACTTCGAAGCGCTATTTAAGACTTGGGAAGAAGGCGGTGGAACGAATAAGGAGTTATTCCAGTCCATTGGCCAGGAAATCGCCGGGATGAGCAGTGAACAGGAAAAGGCAGCTGCTATTTCTCAGATTTTTGGAAGTCTGGGCGAAGACGCTGGAACAAAGGTCATCGAAGCCATGACAGGGGTGGAGAATAAGTACAAGGATGTCTCTGGCGCCGGATCGGAGATGCAGGAAAATAATCAAAACGAAGTTGGCCAAATGAAGCGGAACTTTGAGTCGCTGGCATTGGCACTGGCACCAATCGGGGAGAACCTGGCCGTGATTATCAATGCAATTCTGACGCCGCTGCTCAATATGTTGTCTGCGCTATCGGATTGGTTCTCAACGTTGCCTGGACCGATTCAGACCTTTATTGCCGCCTTCGGCGGTATTGTTACACTACTGCTGTCTCTGCTACCAATCGTTTTGGCAATCCAGGCGGCGATACCAATATTAACAGGAGCGCTAAGTGCATTGTTTGGCGTTATTGGCATTGGGCTTGGTCCAATCACCCTGATTATCGCAGCCATTGCCGCGGTCATTGCAATCATCGTTAATTGGGAGTCCATCTGCGATTGGTTTAAAACATCCTGGGAGACGATATTTAATAGCTTGCCGGGGCCGGTCCAAACGACCCTGGGAATCGTTGGGGAAAGCCTGAAGGCAGCGTATGCATTATTTACTGGTGATACTGAAGGGCTGAAACAATCGATTTTGAATATCTACAACAGCCTGCCGGAACCAGCGCAACAAGCCATCGTCACAATGGGCAATTTGATGCAGGCATCTCAGTCTGCCATTGATTCATTGATGACAGGCGACACTGAAGGGCTCAAGCAATCGCTGCTCGATATCTACAACTCCTTGCCGGAGCCAGTCCAGAATGCAGTAATGACCATGGCTCAATACCTTAAAAGCGCAGGAGAATGGGCAGATCAAAATTTTGTGCAGCCCTTTCGGAGTAAAATCCAGAGTATCCAAGACAAATTTTGGGAGATTGTTGGTGGGGTTCGGGGAGCCATTGACACAATCAAGGGAATGATGTCCGGGGACATCCCATTCCCCCATATCGCCATGCCGCATTTATCGGTGAGCGGTGGTTGGTCCTTTAACCCGCCCCGGGTCCCTTATTTTGACATCGATTGGTACGCAAAGGGCGGGGTGCTGACTAAACCAACCATCTTTGGTAGCAACGGCGGTAATCCAATGGGAGGTGGAGAGGCTGGGCCGGAGGCCGTGGCGCCAATATCCGTCCTGCAAGAATATGTCAAAAGCGCCGTCGATGGCGCACTGTCAGAAAAAATGGATAAGATGCTGGATATCCTCCTGGTATACCTGCCAATTTTGGCAGATAAGGAAACAGATTTCTCGCTGGATGGGGAATCACTGATTGAGTATGTCTATGAAAAGATGGACAGAAAAGCATACCGGGATACCAGGAATAAAAAGCTTGCCGGGGGGATGCCATAATGTACAAAATCACCTACGGCAATGTAAGCAATGAAGATTTGGGGATGATCATCACGTCGATGGTCATCCCTCCACCGCTTCGGAGAGTTAACACTGTTCAAATCGCTGGGCGTGACGGCAATATGTACGAAACCACCGACAACTATGAGGATATTGACATTAAGGTTTCATTGACGACCATTAATCCCAGAAGAGAATACGTGGAGTGGCATGCATGGTGGAGCAAAGTCAAACAGTGGCTCCTGTCTGCACACGACCGGATAAAAATTGGGGCCTACCCGGGGAAGTATTTCAAGGTCAAAAACATCAGGCTGGGAGACCCGGAACGCACCTGGTATATCTCATCCTCGATGGAGGTGACAATCACCTGCGACCCGTACATCTACCTGGATGACGGGGACCGGGAAAGGGCGCTGACCAGTGGGAAGCTTTATGCGGATTGTTCCTGCAACCCAGTGTATAAGTTTGCCGGGGAAACGACGTTGACTCTGGCCGTCAATGGACACAGCATCACGGTCAATATTGGCCAAAATATAGCGTTGGATACAGAGCTAATGACGTGCTACCGAGTGATCGGCAGTGCCAACGTCATAGCAAATGCTGACGTAGAGGGCGACCCACTGGACAAGCTGCGGCTCATGGAAGGCGAAAACACCATTGCCATTACATCCCCGGGGGACGTAACGGCCAGCGTTATACCGCATTGGAGGCATTTATGATTAGTTTGTTTTTTAAAGCGACCGACATCACGGGGATTCGGGACCATCCTGGCGCTTATGGCGATGTTGTCCTGGCGCCGATTGAGGCAACGCACGCCATGACGCTTAATGGTGAGTGCATCCTGGAGGTTACGATTGATAAACGGGTAGATGCGTCCTGGGAGTTCATCGATACAGGAGATGTTTTTTTTGCACCGGTACCATGGTCGGCATATCGGCAACTATTTCGTTGCTATGAGTTCGACAAAGGCAGTAACAGAAGAGCCGTATTCTATTGTCGGCATATTTTATTTGACCTTGCCGGATACACCATTGTCGATACCAGGCCAACGATGCAAAATGGACAGGGAGCCCTTACCACCGCATTGGCCGGGACGCCATTTTCAGCACATTCCAACATCACTGCAACATCAACGGCCTACTGGGTTAGAAAAAAGGTGACTGAAGCACTATGGTCGGATGACGACAATAGCTTCGCCAGCCGATGGGGTGGAGAATATCTTTGCGATAATTACGATTTATATATCAACGAAAAAGTTGGAACTGACAGGGGCGTCCGAATTGAATATCGGCGAAACCTGCAAGAGATTAAGGTCAATAAGAGTGAAGACGACGTGGTCACCAGGATTATCCCTGTGGGCTATGATGGCATCATGCTGGATGGAGACACACCGTGGGTAGACAGCCCCCTGATTAGCACATATCCGGCCCGCCACGATGGCGTCATCGCCTTTGATGATATCAAATACGACCCGGACGACGATGAAGCCTACCACACCCTGGCCACAGCTCAGGCTGCCATGGTGGCGAGATGCAAGCAGATTTTTGCCGACGGCATTGATAAGCCATCAATCAGCTATGATGTATCGATGGTGGATCTATCCAAACTTGACGCATACAAGGATTATAAAGTCCTGGAGACGGTAAGCATCGGGGACACCGTACACGTTAGTGACGATGAGCTTGATATCAATGTGGATACGCGGGTCATCGCCTATGAGTATGATTGGTCCTATGTCAATAAAAAGCACAGCTTAAAATGAGTGATTCTGTAAGCTAGGCCGCTTGCAGAGAAGATACCCGTTCAAACCATTTTTCGAATGCGTCAGGAGACATATAATCACAATGGCTATGAATTCTGACGGTATTATAAAAGGCTTCAATGTACTCGAATACAAGCCGGTAAGCATGGCTGTAGTCACGAATTGTGAAGCGGTTAAGCCATTCTCTTTTGATCAAGGCATGAAAGGATTCAATACATGCATTGTCATAAGGATAACCACTGTGTGAATAGCTACGCTGCATCTTTTCTGTAGCGTCAATCCAGGCGGCAGAAACGTACTGACTGCCGCGGTCCGAGTGAATG
>NZ_FNRK01000018.1 GCF_900107815.1 Eubacterium aggregans | reverse complement strand
GCCAGCGTAGTGTCTTTCCCAGCGATACAGCGCTCCAAAAGGCCCTTTACCTGGCGACCTTTGAAGCGACTAAAAAATGGCGCCTGCCCCTTCGGAACTGGGGGCTGGTTTATGGCGAGCTCAGCATGATGTATGAGGGGCGCTTGCCAGAATAATCATCGATATCGCCTTAATGCACAGGTTGTTTTTATCACCTGTTCTTGACAAGTTACGATTTATGGCGTATATATTAACTATCTAAGGCATATCTATATTGCTTTGCTTTTTCTTTTTTTTCTGATTCTAAGCACAGGAAATTCGTATTTACAGAAAGTCTTTCACACTCCCTGAAAAGTTTAAAAGCGGCCGTTTTGAAACATGCCTGTTGGCTCTCTGCCTTAGTCGTTCTGTTGGCCCAGAATTCAGATACGTGTTTTTTAATTTCCCACCAACCTAAGTTACCAGAAGGTGCAAAAGATTTTTCCATTGATGAATTATGATTAAACAATGGGGCCAGCAGATGGCGGAGGCGTGTTGCCGGGAAGGGGTACTTAAGGAAAAAAACCGTGAAGCCATTGCCTTTGGCTTTGAGGAGTTAATCTTCGTACTCATCAATCTTGTGGTCATTGCCACGATTGCAGCGTTCACCCAGGAGTTACTAAATGCCCTCATTTTCTGCGTTGTCTACTTGTCCCTTGTTCGGCTTGTCGGGATTTATCACGCGCAAACCCGGAAGGGATGTTTCATGAAGACCATGATTGTCTTTGGAGCATATCTTCTGATTGTGAGAGAGGTACCCTTTGATTATTATGTAATTGGCAGCCTGGGAAGCTTTTCATTCTATCTGATAACAGCCTGGTCCCTGACGCCGGTCATGCATATTGATAAGCCCCTGACGGAGGAGCAAAAGGCCCTTAATCGGAAAAAGGCTCTGATCTATTCCATGGTTTTTGTCGCCATTGGAGGGATGTTTTTCATGGTGGGGTGGTGGCAGCCGTTATTTGCCATGGCGGTCACTCTGGATATGGTGGCATTGATGGCGATCTTTGGCCATCTATTCAATGAACGGGCACCCATTGAAACGTAGTGGATGCCGCTAAATTTGTCGTTTACTTAAAAATAAGGGATTGTCCCGGGGGTAAGTACTCCCAGGGCAGTCCCTTTATGCGTGGCTTAATATTCCCGTTTACGCTTATTGGTATGGCGTTTTGTCAAGACCTCAAAGAGCTCATCGTAGGTGACGCCTTGGTTGTTGAGCAAAACCGCTAGATGATAGAGGAGGTCCGAGGCTTCGTAACGCAGCTCCTCAGGATCGTTATTCTTGGCGGCGATGATGGTTTCCGCGGACTCTTCACCAATTTTTTTACAGATTTTATCTACCCCTTCCCGGAAGAGATAGTTGGTGTAGGAGCCCTCTACGGGATTTTTCCGCCGCGCTTTAATTTGTGCGGCCAGGTCGTGGAGAATGGTGATATTTCCCTTGTTCGCAGCATCATCGGTCATCAGGTTGCGGTAAAAGCAGCTGGTATGGCCGGTATGGCAGGCGGGACCAGCGGGGAGAACCTGAAGGAGAAGGGTATCCCCATCGCAGTCATAATCCAGGGAGACAACCTGCTGGATATTGCCGGAGGTTTCACCTTTTACCCACAATTCTCCTCGGCTGCGGCTCCAGAAGGTGGCTTTCTTTGTTGCCAGGGTGCGTTGTAAGGCATCTTTATTCATCCAGGCCATCATCAGCACCTCCCGGGTGCGATAATCCTGGACAATGGCGGGAATCAGTCCCGCATCGTTGTATTTCAGTTCAATTTCTTCAAGTTTCAATTTCATTCTTCTTTCTTTTGTAAAATCGTAAATTACCGTACAACCGGGCGCATGGCCAGGCCCTGGGTCCCTAAATAATCCTTTAAATCAGGAATGGGGATTTCTTTATAGTGGAATACCGAGGCGGCCAGGGCGGCATCGGCACCGACCTTGAGGACATCCGCAAAATCCTCGGGCTTTCCGGCACCGCCGGAGGCAATGACGGGGATGGTGAGGGTCTCGGACAAAAGGCGATTGAGCTCCAGGTCATAGCCCTGTTTCACCCCGTCGGTATCGATGGAGTTGATGCAGATCTCCCCAGCGCCTAAATCCTGGCCCTGCACAGCCCAGGCAATGGCGTCGATGCCGGTGTTTTCCCGGCCACCCTTGACATAGACATCCCAGGAGCCAGCGGCATTGCGTTTGGCATCGATGGAAAGGACGACGCATTGGTTGCCGAATTTCAGGGCCGCATCCCGAATGAGCTGGGGATTCCGGACGGCGGAGGAATTGACGGAAACCTTGTCGGCACCAGCCATGAGGACCTTGCGAAAGTCTTCGACCTTGCTGATGCCGCCGCCAATGGTAAAGGGAATCCGAATGGCCTCGGCCACCCTTTCGACGATATTGAGGAAGATATCCCGCTCTTCATAGGAGGCGGTGATATCATAGAAAACCAGTTCATCGGCCCCCTGTTCAGAATAGTATCGTCCCAGTTCGATGGGATCGGCAACATCCTGGATGTCTTTGAATTTTTTCCCCTTGACCACCCGACCGTGGTCCACGTCCAGGCAGGGGATCAGGCGTTTGGTCAGCATGAAGATGCCCCCTTGAGGTAGGCGGCTAAATCGATGGTTCCTTCATAAATGGCTTTCCCAGTGATGGCACCGTAAAGATCCATGGCGGCCAGGCGGTCCAGGTGGGCGGTGGAGGCAATGCCCCCAGAGGCGATGATATCCATCTGGAGATGGGCGTTCAACACCCTTAGCATCTCAAAATTAGGGCCGGTCATCATACCGTCCTTGGAAATATCGGTGTATACCAAGGTGGAGAGGCCGATTTTTTCGAGCTTGGTGGCCAGCTCCAGGGCTTCCATATCACTGCTTTCTACCCATCCCTCGGTGCAGACCATCCCATCCTTGGCGTCGATGGAGACGCAGATCGCGTCGTCATAGAGATTAATGAGCTTTTCGATGAAGGCAAAATCCTTAATGGCCTGGGTACCGATGATGATTCGGGAGACCCCGATATCCATGTACATTTCGGCGATTTCCAGATTGCGGATGCCCCCACCTAGCTCGATGGGGATATCCAAGGCCTCGACAATGCTTTCAATGGTTTTTAGATTTTTAGGCTTCCCCTCAAAGGCACCATCTAAATCCACCATGTGCAGGTATTCGGCCCCCTGGTCCTGGAAGCGCTTCGCCACCTCGACAGGATCTTTAAAATAGACGGTTTCGGCATCCTTAACACCTTGCTGCAAACGGACGCATTGTCCGTTTTTAATATCGATAGCGGGTAATACGATCATTTGATACACTCCTTAAAATTTTGCAATAACTTTGTTCCCACCCCGGCACTTTTTTCAGGGTGGAACTGCATCCCGATGACATTGTCCCGTCTGACGATGCCGGGGACCTTGGCGGAATAGTCGGCATAGGCTACCACATCGTCAAAATTCTGGGGAACGGCGTAGTAGGAATGGACGAAATAGACATAATCCTCTGGGGTGAGGCTCCGGGCGATGGGGTCCTCCCGGTTCATGGTCAGGTTATTCCAGCCCATATGGGGGATTTTAAGCCCCGGGGCATCAAAGCGGACCACTTCACCGGGAATATACCCTAAGCCCGTATTTTCGCCATCCTCATAGCTTTTATCGAAGAGGACCTGCATGCCCAGGCAGATCCCCATGAGGATTTTACCCGAGGCCACATTTCGGTTCAGGGGGGAGAGGAGGTTGTAGGCCTCCAGGTTTTTCATGGCATCGGCAAAGGCACCGACCCCGGGGAGGATAATGGCATCAGCATCGTCCATCACCTGGGGGTCCCGGGTGATGACGCTGCTAAGCCCTACATCCTTTAGGGCGGTATGGACATTTTTTAAGTTTCCAACATCGTAGTCAATAATGGCAATCATAATCTGCTCCTGTCTGCTTTATTCGATGATTCCCTTGGTGCTGGGAATTCCTGGATTTTTGGGATCCAGGGCGACGGCCTCCTTGAGGGTTCGGCCAAAGCCTTTAAAGATGCCCTCGACAATATGGTGGTTGTTCCGGCCGTAGAGGGAGGCGATATGGATGGTCATTTTGGCATTGTGGGTGAAGGCGATGAAAAATTCCTCCAGCATCTCCGTTTCAAAATCACCGATGTATTCCCGGGTGAGGGGAACATCCCAGACCAAGGTGGCCCGGCCGCTGATGTCGATGCAGATACGGCACAGGGCCTCGTCCATGGGGGTGAATTGAAAGGCATAGCGATTGATGCCAGCCTTATTGCCCAAGGCCTGGGCGAAGGCCTGGCCCAGCAGGATGCCAATATCCTCTAAGGCATGGTGGTTATCCACACCGTCGCCTGTGGCGGAGAGGTCTAAGTCAAAATTACCGTGCTTGGTAAAGAGTACCATCATGTGGTCAAAAAAGGGAACGCCGGTTTCCACGGTACATTGACCCGTCCCATCGAGATCCAGGGTCAGGGCAATTTGGGTTTCGGCGGTTTCCCGGCTGAGGCTGATTTTACGCGACATGGCTGTATACCTCCGTAAGAATTTCTAAAACCCGTCTGTTTTCCTCCGGGGAGCCAATGGTTAAGCGGATGGCTTCTGGCTGGCCATTTTTTGAACCGAAATGTTTAATGAGGATATTGGCTTCCTTCATGGCTTTGTAGATTGCCGGAGCCTTGGCGGTTTCGAAATAGATGAAATTGGCAGCGGTGGGATAAACCTTCTCGATGGGGAGGGCCAGGAGGGCCTTGTACATCTTCCGGCGTTCGACCCCCAGGGTTTTTAGGCGGCCCAGGAGCTTGTCCCGGTGCCGAAGGGCAATAATGGCCGTCTGCTGGGTGAGGGTGTTGAGATTATAGGGGGATTTTACCTTGTACATGGCATCGATTAAGGCTTTGCTCCCGGCGCAGTAGCCGCAGCGAATCCCGGCCAGGCCGAAGGCCTTGGAGAGGGTGCGCATCACCAGGAGATTGGGATAGCTGTTGACGAGATCAATATGGCTTTCCCCTTCCTTAAATTCGATATAGGCTTCATCCAGGACCACCAGGGCCCCGGTTTCTTCCAGAATTTGGATGATATCGTGCCGGGGGAAGAGGTAGCCCGTGGGATTATTGGGATTGCACAGATAGATGACCTTGGCATTTTGTGCCACGGCTGTGGCGATGATGGCAGAAACATCTGGAAAATGGTCCTCCTTATCCGGCACCCAGGAGAAGGGGGCATCCCCGATGGTGCTCCAGATTTCGTACATGGAGAAGGATGGGGCGTGGGAGACGATGGTGTCACCAGTATTCACAAAGGCCTGGCAAATCATGTTGATGATTTCGTCAGAGCCACAGCCGGCAATGAGCTGATCCGGGGAAATGCCGGTGTAATCCGAGAGTAATTCCCGGAGCTCCGTAAAACAGGCATCGGGATAGCGATTGAGGTTCGTCGTCATAATGGTCTCGCAGAGCTCTTTTTTCAGGTCATTGGGGAAATCCCAGGGGTTTTCATTGGCATTGAGGATGATGTCGTATTGGGGAGGCTCCACCTGGTAGGCTTCCAGATTCTTTACACAGGGGCGGATATAATTCTTTTTCATTTTACTCAAACCGCCTTTCTACAGATTTGGCGTGGGCATCCAGCCCTTCAGAGCGGGCAAAGGCTGCAATTTTCTGATAATCCTTTTTAAGGGCAGCTTCGGAATAGCTTAAAATACTGGAACGCTTGGTAAAATCGTAAACACCCAGGGGAGAGGAGAACTTAGCGGTCCCAGAGGTGGGCAGGGTGTGGTTGGGACCAGCAAAGTAGTCCCCCAGTGGTTCTGGGGTGTAGGACCCCAGGAAAATAGCGCCGGCATTGCGCACCCGATCCAGATAATCCATGGCATCCGGAAGGAGAATTTCCATATGCTCCGGAGCGATGGCGTTGGAGAGCTCAAAGGCCTGGTCCAGATTTTCACAGACAAAGATAAAACCGTAGTCCCTAACGGACTTCCGGGCGATGTCCTTTCGGCTAAGATCCGCATCAATTTGCCTCGTGATTTCGGCTTCCACGGCTTCACCAAAGGCCCGGGAGGTGGTCACAAGGATGGGCATGGCCATTTCATCGTGCTCTGCCTGGGAGAGGAGATCCGCAGCGGCAAAAACCGGATTGGCATTACCATCGGCCAGGATGAGGACCTCGCTGGGACCGGCAATCATATCGATATCCACCACCCCAAAGACTTCTTTCTTGGCGGTGGCCACAAAGATATTGCCCGGGCCCACAATTTTATTAACGGGCTTTACCGACTCCGTACCAAAGGCCAGGGCAGCGATGGCCTGGGCCCCACCGACCTTTAAAATTTCCGTGACCCCCGCAATTTTAGCCGCAGCCAGAATGTTGGGGTTGATTTTACCGTCCGCTCCCGGCGGGGTCACCATGACCAGGGAATCCACCCCGGCGACAATGGCGGGGATGCTGTCCATGAGGACGGTGGAGGGGTAGGCTGCCTTTCCCCCGGGGACGTAAAGGCCCACCCGTTCCAGGGCGGTGATGTGCTGGCCCAAGGTGATGCCGGGGCCCGGGCTGTAGGTCCAGGTGGTTTCCAGCTGCTTTTCGTGGAAGGACCGGATATTTTGGGCGGCCTCCTCCATAATGGCAATCATTTCCGGGCCCACGGCGGTGAAGGCTTCTTCAATTTCCTCTGGGGTGACGGCCAGAGAATCCAGGCGGCACCCGTCAAATTTTTCGGTATAGTCAAATAACGCAGCGTCCCCCCGGGCCTTAACCCCGTCGATGATGGCGAGGACGGTTTCCCGGATTTCCGTGTTTTCTCCTTCATCCCGCTTCAGAAGGCGGTTAAGGGAGGGGGCTGCTTCGGTGTACGTGTATGTTTTCATTCAAACCTCCTATTGGGCAATGGCTGAAAACCGATCGATAATGGGCTCGATTTCCTTCCGCTTAATCTTTAAACTGACCTGGTTAACGATGAGCCGTGAACTGATATCGCAGATTTCCTTAAGCACCACCAGGCCGTTTTCCTTCAGGGTGCTGCCGCTTTCCACAATATCCACAATACAGTCGGAAAGTCCCAGGATGGGGGCCAGCTCCACGGAACCGTTGATCATAATCAGATCGATGGGCTGGTCGATGGAATTAAAGTATTGCTTGGCGATACCCGGATATTTTGTTCCAACCACCAGCTTTTTATCGAATTGGATATGGGTGTCGGCGTAGCCGGCCACGCACATCTTGCATTGTCCGATATTCAGGTTTAACAGCTCGTAGACATTGGCAGGGTGCTCCATGAGGACATCCCGACCAACGATGCCGATATCTGCGGCACCCTTTTCAACATAGGTGCCCACATCCGGGGATTTTACCAGAAAGAATTCAATGGCACCGGTGGTATCCTGAAAGATTAACTTCCGGCTTTCCGGGGTATAATCCTCAAAGCAATATCCGATCTCGGTGAGGAGTGCAATGGCTTTTTTTGCGACTCGGCCCTTGGCCAGGGCAAAACGTATGGTCATCAGTCCACCATCCCTTCTGTAATACACGCAATGGGCTTAAAAGCATCGGCTTTAAACTGAAAGGTTTTGCCGTTGCTGATATAATAAAAGCTGGCCCCTTCGTACATTTGATTGTGCTGGAGCTGGGCCTTTGTTGTCAGGGGAGCCTCAGAGACCTGGAAGACCTCGGTAGAGTGGCCCTGAGCGCGGAGGGCAGCAGCGGTATCGAAGGCCTGGCATTTATCTCCGGGATCGTATAAAATGACGGTACGGCTGGCGGTGTCCGCCGGCAGCAGGTCATTTTGTTCCATATAATCCATGAGCTGGAGGATATCGATGGCAAAGCCACAGGCCGGGCGGTCAATACCAAACCGGGCAGAAAGATCATCATACCGCCCACCGCCAATGACGGGTTCCCCCCAGCCGTTGACGTAGACCTTGAAAATCAGGTCAGTGTAATAATTCATTCGGCTGGTAAAGCCTAAATCGAAGGTGATGTACTGGGCGAGGCCAATGATTTCCAAATGCTTGTAGATGGCACGGAGCTGGGCGACGACAGAGCGCATGCCATCGGTCAGGCAAAGACCGTCCATTTCGGTGAAAACTTCCTGGGGGTCTCCGTAGAGCAAGGGCATTTTCAGAATGGTTTCTTTAATGGTATCATCGTAGGGCTCGTCCGATAGAAAATCCCGGATATCACCGAGGTTTTTCGTTTCGATGAGGTTTAAAAGCCGGGTGCGTTTGTCCCCGGTGAGTCCAATGGCATCAAAGAGCTGGCCAATAAAGCCGACGTGGCCCATATCGATATGGATATCCTCAATGCCGTTCACCAGCAGGGAGGAGATGGCCAGGGCGATGATTTCACCATCACATTCCGGCATGGGATTGCCGAAATATTCCACCCCCATCTGGGTGATTTCCTTTTTCACAATATCCGGAGAAGCGAAATTCCGATAGATATTGGTGCGGTAGCAAAATTTAATGACTTCCTGGGAATCGTGATGGTTGATGGCGGCCATGCGGGCAATGGGCAGGGTGGCATCCGGCTTAAGGGCCAGCACCTTCCCCTGATGATTGACCAGCTTGAAGAGCTCGTCGCTGGGAATGGCATCTTCTGGGGCCAGTAGGTCATAGGCCTCAAAGGTGGGGGTGGAGACCTGGTGGTAGCCGTACAGACTGAATAAATGGCTCAGCTTATTTTCGATTTTTTGAAGGGCCAGAAAGCCTTGATATTGGATATTCTCAAACCCTTCAATAGTATAATTTGTTAACATAGTATCCTCCTCTTTGTTACGTTACCGTAATAAAGTGCGTGATGATAGTCTAACATTCATTGCGGTCCAGGTCAATGCTTTCAGAGAAAAAACCTAATTTTCATGCAACTTTAATCTAGAAATATGATAATATTATTCTACCATAAAAAGGTTGAAAAAAGAATGTGTCCATTGGACAATAGAAAAAGAGGAAAGTGAACTTTGAAATTTTGGAGAGAATATGGCTTATAAATGTATTATCTTTGACTTTGATGGGACCCTGGCAGATACAGAACAGCAAGTCTTTCAATTGTACAATGATATGGCGGAAAAATATAAATATCGGAAGGTTACCCATGAGGAGCTTCAGCACATTAAAGAGCTCAACATTGCGGACATTATGGAGATTGTGGATATTCCTTTCTACCGCTTGCCCCGGGTCCTTCGGGAAGGGCAGCGGCGTCTCCGGGAGGAAAAGGATTCGATTAAGGCTTTTAAGCCCCATCTTCGAGACTTCATGAGGGCCCTGGAGTCGGAAACGGAAATCCGGGGAATCTTAACGTCCAATGTCAAGAAGACCGTCAATGCTTTTTTAAGGAATTATGCCATTGCCGATTGCTTTGATTTTGTGGTATGTTCCTCCCTTTTATCCAAGGAGAAAAAAATAAAGAAGGTTGCCAAGAAATACAGGCTAGAACTGTCCGAGATTCTGTACATCGGCGATGAAACCCGGGATATTGAAGCCTGCCACCGGGCAGGGGTGGATGTCGTAGCCGTAGACTGGGGGTATAATACCCTGGCGGCCTTAGAACGCTGTAACCCTACCTACACCGCTTCCTCCCTGGAGGAAATCTTGGAAATCGTGAGGAGTCAGGATGATGAAGGATGCTCTGAAGCAGCTATTTGAGGTTTTTCATGCCCGGGGCAGGCAGCTTTACATCGTCGGAGGAGCGGTGCGTGACTGCCTGCTGGGTATTCCCCCCGGGGATATCGATTTGACCACCGATGCCCTGCCCGAGGAAATGGAGGCGTGGTTTCCCCATACCATCAATAAGGGAAAGCGCTTCGGAACCATTGGGGTGGTGTTGGAGGGAGAGGTTTATGAAATTACCACCTTTCGAAAGGATACGGCTTACCAGGATGGACGCCACCCGGTGGCTGTGGCCTTCACCGATGATGTCCGGGAGGATGTCATCCGCCGGGATTTTACCATCAATGCGTTGATTGTCGATGGGCAGGGTGTTCTTTACGACTATGTGGGCGGCCTTGGGGATTTGGAAAAGGGTGTATTGCGGTGCATCGGAAATCCGGACGAGCGCTTCCAGGAGGATCAGCTGCGCAAATGGCGTGCCATTCGCCTGGCCGCGGAGAAAGCCATGGAAATTGCCGCCCCCACCCGGGAGGCTATCCATGCTAATCCTGCCATCGATGGCGTTAGTATGGAACGCCTCCGGGATGAATTTGACCGGATCCTTCTGGCGGAGAAGGTCACCTGGGGGGGCTACCTGTTGGTTCGAACAGATTTAATGACCACTCTTTTACGCCGGACCATTCCGGCCTTTACCAAGCGCCAGCGGGATTACCATTTAATTGAAAGCTTTGAGATCATGGCCTATGTTCCCAGGGACTTAGTCATGCGCCTGACCATTCTGGCGGTTCCCATGACCCCAGTGGAGCGTCTGGAATTTTTTTCTTGTATGCGTTATCCTAAGGCCATCATGGCCCGGGTAATTGCCTTGAGCCGCCATTTTTTTGTAAAGTCTGGGGATATGGTGGCTTTTAAAGGGGCTATTGCAGATATTGGGGTGGCCGATTTTGACCGGCTTCTCTGTCTCCAGCAGGGTCAGGCCCAGTGGGAGAACAACCCCAAATGGATGGGGGAGGCCGCTGAGAACCGTGCCGCCTTTGAGGTGATTAAAGCCCGGGGGGATGCCCTGGTACGGGCAGACCTTGCGGTAAAGGGCGAGGATATCAAGGCCCTTGGCTATGAGGGCAGCGCCATTGCCAGGGCTCTGGATACTGCCTTAAAATGGGTATATCGGCATCCAGAAAAAAATACGAAAGCGGACCTGATGGTCTATTTAGAGGAGGACAAAAGTGGAAAAGCTCACATCACCCCGGACCATCGAGGGTTTACTGAAGAAATATGATTTGCATTTTAACAAACGGTTTGGGCAAAACTTTCTAATCGACGCCAACATGGTTGAAAAGATTGTGGCGGCGGGACAGCTGACTAAGGAGGATATTGTGCTGGAGGTGGGGCCGGGTATCGGCACCATGACCCAGGTCCTTGCCCGGGAGGCGGGAAAGGTCTACGCTGTCGAAATTGATAAAAAACTGATTCCGGTATTGGAAGAAACCCTGGCAGATTGCCCCAATGTTTCAGTGATTTGTGGGGATATTTTAAAAACCGATGTGGCCGCTTTGGTGGCCCAGGAGTTGGCCCAGGGAATGTCTTTAAAAATCGTGGCGAATCTCCCCTACTACGTGACGACACCCATTATCATGGGGTTTTTAGAGTCGGACCTTCCAGTGGAGCGGATGTCTTTTTTAATTCAGAAGGAGGTTGGGGAGCGGATCTGTGCCCAGCCAGGAACCAAGGCTTACGGGTCCCTAACCATCGCCTGCCAGTATTATGTCAAGCCCCAGGTGGCATTTTATGTGCCTGCTGGTGTTTTCATGCCCCGACCCAAGGTAGACTCTGTGGTCATCACCCTGGAAAAACGCCAGGCGCCTTCGGTGAACCCCGGGGATAAGGAACTGTTTTTCCGAATTGTTAAAGCCGCTTTTTTAAATCGACGGAAGACACTGATCAATAGCCTGTGCGCCAATACCGGTTATGATAAGGAAAGACTCACAAAGGCTTTAGAGGCTGCAAATATTGATCCTGGGGTTCGGGCCGAGCGCCTTACCGGAGAAGATTTCGCCCGGCTTTCGGATTGTCTGCAGAAAGAATAATTTTGTTTCTTGATATTTCACGAAAATGCTGGTATGATAATGTTAATTATTATGACTATAAACTAGAATTTGAATTATAAGGAGGACTCCCCAATGATTGGTGATAAAGTTTCAGGGAAGGTATTGGTCAGCCGATTACTCACCGCCGTTAATGATTTTATGATCGATGATTACGAATTACCTGAAGGCTATGTGGATATGGGCCTTTTCACAACCGCTTGCGACGGTGTGGGTTACGTGGCCGCTGATGATGCCACCAAGATGGCCAACATCGAAGTCGCTAAAATTTATTCCACCTATGGTGGCAGCGGTAAGATGAATGACGGCCAGACCTTCGGCATGATTACAGGCCCGACGGTGTCGGATGTCCAGCGGGGGCTGCGCTATGTCCGGGAGTTTGTGGAAGAGCAGGCCTCCTTATACAGCATCAGTGAGGATGACAGCGTCGTACTCTACTCTGAGTGCGTTTCTAAAATTGGCCGTTACTTTGCCAAGGCCTATAACCTGCCCCAGGGCTCATCCATCGTCTACCTCTTGGCTCCGGCGATTTATGGTGTTGCAGGGATCGATGAGATGACGGATTATGCCGATGTGGAATTGGTTCAGTATTTCGGTAGTCCAACCCATTCCAACTTGTGTGGTGGGATCTTTACCGGGTCCCAGTCCCAATGCCGTTCAGCAGCAGAAAGCTTTAAAAATGCGATTTTCGATTATGTCGATGATCCGGTTGAATATTAAGATTAAAAGTTGAACAACAAGAGATATGGCACTGCAGAATCAACTGCGGCTCCATATCTTTTTTTAGTTGAGATGGTATAATAATTGGGAACCAGATGATTTGGATTAGTGTTGAAAGGAATCATTATGCTGACAATTGAAAATTTATCAAAAACCTATGGTAATAAATCCCAAAAAGCCGTGGACGATTTGTGCTTTACCGTTCGGGATGGAGAAATTTTTGGATTTGTAGGACCCAATGGGGCCGGAAAGACTACCACCATTAAGATGATTGCCTCACTGCTTTCCCCGGATACCGGACGCATTATCATTGATGGTGTGGATAATCAGCAGGATCTCATGGCGGCAAAAGAAAAATTCAGCTATGTGCCGGATAATCCGGAGCTTTTTGAAAAAATCCGTGGGAATGAGTATCTGCGATTCATGGCCGATGTTTACAGGGTGCCGGATGGGGAGTTTAAGGAGCGGGCATCCCGTTACCTGGATATTTTTGATTTAAAGGGGGATGTGGCGGCGCCTATTGCGGCTTACTCCCATGGAATGAAGCAGAAAATTGCCCTCATTGGAGCGCTGATTCATAATCCCAGGCTGTTCATTCTGGATGAACCCATGGTGGGCCTGGACCCTAAATCCTCCTTTGAGCTGAAAAAGATCATGGCTGAACTGTGTGCCCAGGGGCATTCTGTGTTCTTTTCCACCCATGTGCTGGACGTCGCTGAAAAAATATGTGACCGTATTGCCATCATTAACCATGGACGCCTCATCGCCCTTGGGACCATGGATGAAATCCGGGGAGGCGCCGGCAAGGATGAATCCCTGGAAGAAATTTTCCTGGAGCTGACCGAATGAAACGAATGATGCTGCTCACTGGTTTACTGCTGCGAAACCAGCTGGGGATTTCCATGCTGGCGTACAACCGGCAGAATGATAAACGGGCTTTTACAAAACAGATTTTTTTAATGGTTGGTGTCCCTCTGCTGTGCCTGCCGGCCCTGGTCGTCTATTTTATTTTTTCTGGGGCCCTTTATGTCAGTATGGCCGCCATTGGACAAACCTTGGGGTATATTGGCCTCTTTTATGCCATGGCTTCGATCCTGGTCCTTGTTTTCGGCGTCGCCTGGGTCTTATCAGAGTTTTATTTTTCTGAGGGTGTCACCCAGCTGCTTTCCCTTCCCATCCGCCCCAGGGAGATTATTATGGCGAAGCTTTGCTGTGTGCTGCTTTGGGAATACGTCTTTAGCATTCTCATTATGGTGCCGCCACTCATTATTTGGGGGGCCTCCCAGGGTGTCTTTTGGCTGTGGTATCTGCCCGCTGCTGTTTTGGTGGTTGCGGCACTGCCCATACTGCCCATCGCCTTGGAGGCGGCACTCATGATGGTGATCCTTGGAGCAGGGAATCTTAAGGGGAAGAAGGATGTCATCTCAGTGGTGATGATGTTTGCCTTTTTAGCCCTTATTCTGGGGGTTCAATTCACCCTGGGGAGTGCCGCCTCCAGCATGGATGAGAGTCAGCTCACTACCATGCTGACACAGCTTCTTGAAAATAACACGGGGCTCCTTGACAGTATTATTCGAATTTTTCCACCGGCTTACCTGGCCGCCCGGGCGTTAATGGGAGAGGGGCTCATGTCCCTGGCCTGCCTGGTGGGGGTTGTCGGCCTATCGGTCCTGAGCATTTTCCTGCTCATATGGGTTGGTGAGCGCTTTTATATTAAAGGACTGCTGGAAGGCGGGATGTCGGCGACATCCAAGGGGAAAAAGAATCAGAAGGGGATCGCCGGGCTTTTAGGCCGGCATCGGGGGTCTGCCCTCCGGATCTTCCAGATGGATTTTCGCCTGCTGCTGCGCACCCCCATTTTTTTCTTTAATAATGTGAGTATTGCCATTGTCATTCCTTTATGCCTGATTTTTGTGATTTTTATGGCTAAAGGGGGGAGTGGAGGGGAGATTGAACAGGCTATCCAATTCCTTTCCCAGTACCCGGAATTTTTGATTTTAGCCTTGAGTCTTGTGTTTTTATTCTTTGGGGCGACCTCCGCCACGACGGCAACCTCCTTTTCCAGGGAAGGTAAGGGGATCTGGATTACTCGGATCATTCCTGTCGCGCCCCAGGCTCAGGTTATCGGGCGGTGTGTGTCCGCCATTTGTATTCAAGCCCTGGGGATCGTGATGACCTTTATCATGCTGAGTTTTATCATAGGACTCAGTCCCCAGGTCATTCTCTTATCCACCCTTTGTGGTATTGGCTGCGCTCTGCCGATCCAGCTTATGGGCCTGCTCATTGATATGCACCGTCCTCTGCTGCATTGGGACAATCCACAACGGGCGGTGAAAAACAATCTGAATGTTATTTTTACCATGCTTTTGGGAATGTGTTACACCGTGATCCTAGTAGTGCTTGGCGGCAGCATGGGTTACTTTATCAGTCCCTGGGCCGGCTGCGGAGCGGTTCTTAGTCTGTCCGCGGTGCTATCTATTATTCTATACAAGGTCTGTGTTCGTCAATTGCCCAGGTGCTTGTTGAAATGCGATGAATAGAGGGAGAGAAAGCCCCCAACCCGGGCTTTTCTTTTTTTGCCCAAAATTTTCTTAAAACCCAAGAAACATACTTGACATATATGTATTAATGATTTAATATATAACAAAACATAGCAATAAACTATATTAAAGATGCGTTAGGAGAATTAAAATGAGTGATAAACAATATCGATTTGAAACCCTGCAGCTTCACGTTGGACAGGAAGCCCCAGACAGCGCAACAGACGCCCGGGCTGTTCCAATTTACGCTACCACATCCTATGTCTTCAAAGATTCAGATCAGGCAGCTGGACGTTTTGGTTTAACCGAAGGCGGTAATATCTACTCCCGTTTAATGAATCCGACCTCAGATGTGTTTGAACAACGGATTGCGGCACTCGAAGGAGGGGCGGCGGCTCTGGCCACGGCATCCGGGGCGGCAGCCATCACCTACGCCCTTCAGAATATCGCCCGGGTCGGGGACCATATCGTTTCAGCCAACACCGTTTATGGGGGGACCTATAATCTCTTTGAAAATACCTTTAGGGATTATGGCATCACCACGACCTTTGTGGATGGCAGTAACCCAGAGAATTTTCGCCAGGCCATTCGGAAGAATACCAAGGCTTTGTTTTTAGAAACCCTGGGAAATCCCAATTCAACCATTATTGACGTTGAGGCTGTGGCCGCCATCGCCCACGAGCATGGCATTCCCCTTATTGTGGATAATACCTTTGCAACCCCTTATTTATTCAGACCCCTGGAGCATGGCGCCGATGTGGTGGTCCATTCTGCTACAAAATTTATTGGCGGTCATGGGACAGCATTGGGGGGTGTCATTATCGACGGCGGTTCCTTCGACTGGGCTCAGAATGATAAATTCCCAGGACTCTCAGAACCCAATCCCAGCTATCATGGCGTGGTTTTTACAGAAGCCTGCGGCAATTTAGCCTATATCATGAAAATTCGGACGACCCTGATGCGGGATACCGGGGCAACCTTAAGCCCTTTCCATTCCTTCTTATTCCTCCAGGGGCTGGAAACCCTCTCCCTCCGGGTGGAACGTCATGTGGAAAATGCCTTGAAGATTGTCGCATATTTAGCGGCCCATCCCAAGGTGGAAAAGGTCAATCACCCCGTTTTAGCAGATCATCCGGATCACGATTTATATGCCCAGTACTTCCCAAATGGGGCAGGGTCTATCTTCACCTTTGAAATTGCGGGAGATGCTCAGAAAGCCAAGGACTTCATTGATCATTTGGAAATTTTCTCCCTACTGGCCAATGTCGCAGATGTTAAATCCCTGGCCATTCATCCGGCATCGACCACTCACTCCCAGATGACTGCAGAAGAATTAGAGGGGAGTGGCATTCGGCCGAACTCCATTCGCCTCTCCATTGGGACCGAGCATGTGGATGATTTAATTGAGGCTCTGTCAAAAGCCTTTAACGCCATCGATTGAGATTGTGGACGGTTATAAGAAAAATTTGGTATGATATAAATTATAAGTGTAAAGAAAGTAGGTGCTAATCATGGCAGTTTATCGAAGTGTAACGGAACTGGTGGGTCAGACCCCCTTATTGGAACTCACCAATTATGAAAAAGAGAATAAATTGAATGCCACTATTCTAGTGAAGCTGGAGTACTTTAATCCGGCAGGCAGTGTTAAGGATCGGATTGCCAAGGCGATGATCGAGGATGCTGAAGTTAAGGGCCTCCTTACACCAGGGGCTACCATCATCGAGCCGACCAGCGGAAATACAGGGATTGGCTTAGCTGCCATTGGTGCGGCCAAAGGCTACAAGGTTATTTTGACCATGCCAGAAACCATGAGCGTGGAACGTCGGAATCTGTTAAAGGCCTATGGGGCAGAATTAGTCCTGACCGATGGAGCCACGGGGATGAAGGGGGCCATGGCCAAGGCAGAAGAGCTGGCTGCTCAGACGCCCAATAGCTTTATCCCGGGGCAATTTGTTAATCCGGCAAACCCTGCAGCACACTATAAAACAACAGGCCCGGAGATTTGGGCGGATACCGAAGGAAAGGTGGATATCTTTGTGGCTGGCGTCGGCACCGGCGGGACGCTTAGTGGTGTGGGGGGCTATCTCAAGGCCCAAAATCCCAATATCCAAGTAGTGGGGGTTGAACCCACGGGATCACCGGTTCTGACCAAGGGTGAAGCGGGTCCCCATAAAATACAGGGAATTGGTGCTGGCTTTGTGCCCGATACCCTGGATAGTAAAATTTACGATGAAATCATCACGGTTTCCAACGAGGATGCCTTTGGGACAAAGGATGCCATTGCCCAGGAAGAAGGGGTTTTGGTCGGCATTTCATCCGGAGCCGCAGTCTGGGCCGCCGCAGAGCTGGCAAGACGGCCGGAAAACGCCGGAAAGACTATCGTGGCCTTATTGCCGGATACCGGGGACCGCTACCTCTCCATGAGCCTCTGATTGATGGGCGTTGGCAAAGGGCTGTTCGTCCGCTGAAGTTTGTGGTAATGGGGCGGCTGTTCGCGGATTGTATAACAGTCATGCTCCCGCTCGACGTACAGGCTACGCCTGTTCGCCTCAAGGTCGCAGTGCCTGGCATACAATCCACGGACAGCCTTAGGATTCTGGGACGAACCTGAGACTCTTTAATATCCTCAACCTGACACGTCCCACATCAAACCGAATGGCAATTCTGTTTGTTGCCTTTAAGACGCCATACGTGGCGTTTCAGGTTGAAGACAAAGTAAGGGAAGGACGAGGATAAAAATACGAGAACCCCGGCTGCCCCCGCGGATAGTAACTTTAAAAGGCTAAGCATTAATACGGTAAACCAGCCAAAAACCTATCAAAACCGAAGGTTTTGCGCCTTGCCGAGTGAGGACTTTCCCTTTGCTCGTCAGCGCCTGGGGTCCGGGGTGAATCTTTTTTATCCTCGTCCTGACCGCGCTACACCTGTTTGTCTACACTCTGAGACGCCATACGTGGCGTCTTTTTTACGTGTTAGCCATCCCTTTACATGGCGCAGCCGTGAAGGAGTGAAGCGAAGCGGAACGTGTTTTATACTTTAAAGTTAAATTTTTCAATTGAATCACCAAGAATTTTCCGGGAATCCCTTAAGAGTGTTGAATTCTTTCAATCTTTATGTTACAATTTGTACATAATTAGTTACAAGGTGAAATATTAAGTCACATTTAATCTGAGGCTTTTATAATATTTCCTTAGAAATTTTCTGAGAACGGCCTCTCCAAAGGGGAGGCGTGAATTCATAGAGTTTGGAGACGGATTTGGCAGGTAAAGGTAATCAGCGAGAATTTCAAATTTTTTCTTTTTTGAAAAGTGTGTTTAGAGATACCACCCAGAGTATTGAGCGTAACAATTTAATGAGTATGGCATCGGTGCTTTCTGTGGTAGCAGCCCTTATTATTTTAGGCATCTTTGTCATTTTCTCCGTTAACCTGGAGCAAATCACAAAGAATGTGGAGTCAGCCTTGGAACTCAAGGTTTTTTTAAAGTCTGATATCACCCAGGAGCAACAGCTTTCTTTGGAAACTGAACTAAAAAAGAATTCAGATATCACTGAAATCACCTATCAAAGTGCGGATGATGCCTTAAAGGAGTTTTCAGACAGCTTGGAAGGCTATGCTGGGCTATTGAGTGGTTACAGCAGCAACAACAACCCCATGCAGGCATCCTTCACCATTAAGGTAACAAGTTCAGAGAAGATTAAAGACGTAAAGGGCTATGCCGAAGGTTTGACGAATAAGGGTGTTGATTATGTTAAATACGGTGAAGAATATGTGGATGCCCTTATGAAGTTCAGCCGATTCAGCAATATTTTCTGTTTGGTTATGCTGATTGTGCTGACCCTGGTCTCCATCTTCATTATTTATAATACCATTAAGCTGACCTGCTTTGCACGACGTCGGGAAATCCGCGTTATGCGATATGTGGGAGCAGCGGACTGGTATATCCGGACCCCCTTCGTCCTGGAGGGAACCTTCCTGGGATGCATTGGGGCCTTGGCCGCAATGCTTGTCATTCGAACAGGCTATTACTTCATCATCGCCTACGTAAATCATTCGGTTTACATCCCAATGGATACGGCCTTGGTGTCTCCATCCCTTCTGATGGGGCCAATCTCATTGTTCTGTATGCTCTATGGCGTGGTCATTGGATCCTGCGGAAGTCTATTCTCAATACGAAAATACTTAGACGCTTAAGACGTTGATATAAAAATAATCGGAGGTGTTTTATGGCAAAAAAAATGTTAGTGATGTTGTTATGTGTATGTTTTGCTTTATCGTGCATCGGGGTTCCGGCATTGGCGGCGACTACTGATGATTTAAATAATGCCGTTCAAAAAATTAAGGATACCCAGTATCAAATTGATATGACCAAGAATACCATCAAAGGGATTGAAGAGGAGCTCAGTAAATCCAATGCTGTCATTACAGCCCTCGATGAAAAGATGGAAGGAACCAAGCAGGAGATTGCAGCGGCTGAAGCAAAGCGTGCCCAGCAGGAAGCTGAGCTGGAAGAACGTCTGCGAATTATGTATATGTACGGCGATGATGGTTATATGGAGGTACTGTTTTCCTCCAAGAACTTTACCGAGCTGCTGACCCGGATCGACCAGGTCAAAAATATTATGCAAAGTGACCGGGATGCCGTCAATGCTTTGGAGCAGACTAAAAAAGAAATTGAATCTAAAATTGCCGATTTGGAAAGCGATAAGGCCAGTGCCGAAAGTCTGAAAACCCAACAGAATCAGCTTCTTGCCCAAAACAATACCCTGCTGGCACAACAGCAGGCAGCCTATGATGCGGAATATGCTGCGGGTGAAGATTTGGCCAAGCAATTGGGACTTTCAGGACTGAACGGAATCGTTCAGACCGGGGAATATTACTGGCCCATTGATCCCAGCAACCCCAAGGCCTTTAATATCAGTGACTGGTTTGGTCAGCGCTCCTGGGGAGCCACCAACGGTGTGGGCTCCACCAACCACCAGGGAATCGACATCACCCCAGGGAATGGTGAGCCGATTTTGGCCATTGCGGATGGTACCGTGGTACAGGCTGGAGAAAATGGCGGCTATGGCAACTGCGTCACCCTGAATAATGGGCAAAATGCTTCCGGGGTCCAGATTGGGTCCATCTATGGCCATATGAGCAGTGTAGCTGTTTCTGCGGGTCAAACGGTCACTAAGGGACAGGTGCTGGGCTATGTTGGTTCCACCGGAAATTCCACCGGCCCCCATCTCCATTTAAGTATTCTGGAAAATGGGACCATGGTTGATCCCATGACTTATTTCCCACAATATCAAAACAGTTGTGTCTGGGTTGGTTAATGGAGGGCTGTGGTGAGGCATTCATCAACCAGCTTATCCGCCAATCGCTTGTAATTTAGAGCTTGACTATAAAGTGAAAAAGCCATTAAAAAGGAATCGGAGTGTGCCATCTTGGCCGACTCGGGTTCCTTTTTTATTGTTTCCCAAAGGGCCCGGGTCTCTTCCTTAAAGATACGATCATTGTCGGCCATTCGTTCACTGAGAAGAGGATAAATGGCTAAAAGATCCTCTGGGGAGAAGCCATCCTCGGTGGTGAATTCATTAAAAAGCTGCTGAATATCGTCGATGGAGGCCACTGGCTTTAGCATAAAGATTAAGTACAACATGAGTACCTGGCCCCGGGTGTACTTTTTTTTATGGACTGTTCCCAGCATCTTTCGTTTGCTATAATTGTTAATCATGGATTTCGTGAGGAGTTTATCCTCGGGATGGCGCCGATGGACCTCCAGGTATTGCTCACATAGGGTAATTAATTGGTCCATGTACAAATCGATATCCGGCAGCTGATCCCCTGAGTTGAGGGCGTCTTGATTCAAAGCGTCCAGCCAGGTGTTTAGTTGTTGCTCATCCATTGCTTTTCTCCTTTTTTTCTTTTATTGTACCGAAGAATTTATAAACTTGCAATAAAAAACAGTCATTGACAGCAACAGGCATACATGATAATATTCATTTAATATATTAAGTAGTAATAAAAACTATGTATGGAGGTTTTATAATATAATGGAAAAATTCAGAGAACCGGTTAATGCCTGGACCCATTTGATCGGGGCACTTCTCTCCCTTGTGGGAATGGTTGCCATGCTTATCCTCATTATTTCAGAAAACAACGTGACCCCTGAAACCTTATGCTCTGTATTAGCCTTTGGAATTGGATTGATTGGGTTATACTACACAAGTTTTTACTATCATGCGGTACAGAATCGAGGGGGAGAGGAACTTCTGCGGCTTAAGAAGCTGGACCATGCCATGATCTTTCTCTTAATTGCGGGGTCTTATACGCCCTTTTGCCTGCTTTGCTTAACCGGACCAATGCGTATTGGAATGATGGCTGCAATCTGGGGTGTTGCGATTATTGGAATTCTGATGATGGTCTTTTGGATTGGGATGCCGAGATGGCTCAACACGACCTTATATATCGCCCTGGGCTGGTTTGCATTATTTGCACTTAAGCCACTGTATGAGGCTCTCCCAACGGGAGGCTTGGTTCTTCTTATTCTAGGGGGGATACTTTATACCATTGGGGGGGTGATGTATGGCCTTAAAAAGCCCAACTTAAGTCAGCGATGGGGCTTTCATGAGATATTCCATATCTTTGTTTTGTTGGGGAGTGCTTGTCACTTTGCAGCCGTTTTCCGTTATTTGCTTATGGTTTAAATCCTACACAACAGCTCCCATGAGGGCTGTTTTTTTTTATAAAAGTCTGATACAATAGTAATAAATAAAAGGAGGTATAGGAAAATGAAAACAGCAGCGGATTTCGCCCAGGAGCTCGATGGACGGGAGTACAAGCATGAAATGACCGATGCGGAAATTGCTGAAGCGGCCGAATCGCAAGTGGTTGTTGTATTTGGCCACTCCGATGATACAACCGTCTTTCATGGTGCTATAGAAGCACAAGTCAACACCATCGATGGCGCTGAAATCTACCTGACACCCCGAGGAATATTTGAAGATTGTGCCTGTAACTGTGCCCACGCCCAGGCAGCAAAGGCTAAAGCACAGATTATTAAGGCGATTTGGTGTAAGGGCCCATATGTTTGGCATTATGAAACTGCAATTCCCCATTGTCACTTCGATATTATCGATAACCAACCGGCGGACAACTTAAAGTTTTGTCAGGGAATTGTTTTTCAATTAGAGGATTTAAATTCAATATAATGAGGTGTGTGATGAAGAAAATAAAGGTTAGTGTGCTGCTTGCAGCTTGTCTATTTGTATCCCTGGCCTTAGTAGGATGCGGTGGGAAAAAATTAGAGACGAAGATTTCCCTACCATCCGGGGAATATATGGGGGAACAAGAAGTCATCCTTTCCAATGAGGGGGATGGGGGAAATTGTCTGATTTATTATACTTTAGATGGCTCAGAACCCTCTTCTAAAAGCTTTTTATACGAAAAGGATAGTCCTTTGGCCATTAATTATGATTCGACCTTGAAGGCCATTACCATTAACGATGGATCAAAGGGACCGGTTGCGGAGGCGACCTACACCATTAAAGAAATGAAAGAACAAACTTTAACGGATGTTGAACGGGTCTTTATTGGCAATATCCGGGGATCCTATGAGTTGAATGGAAATACCATTGATATTGATAGTGCAAAGCGAATCATTGAGTGGAACATCGGTGGACAAAAGGGATCATCTAAATTTACGGTGTCTGCCCCAGAGGATGGCGATGGCGAAAGTGGAACCCTGACCTATACGGGAAATGATGGGAAAGAACAGAAATTTGAGATCAATATGGCGCCCTCAGGGGATAATGCTGTTTATTTCAATCAGGACAACTACAATTATTTAGGATAGGTCATTTATAAAAAAAGCGTTGATTCCACTGGTGTGGAGCCAACGCTTTTCTATTTTTAAAGGTTAAATAGCAGGCATCGATTTAGTTGCAACAATGTCAATACCAGTGCCACAAACATTGGGGATGATCACATCACCCATTTTAATGGGGGCTTCTACAACGACCTTATCAATTTCCTTCATACAGTCGAAGATCTTATCTTTGGGAATGGTGTCTGCTGTTTTTACAGGAAGACGGGCCATTAAGGCACCCTTAATGACAACGGTGGAAGGAACAACCCGTTGGGGATTGGTTACTTCTTCAATCCCATACTTTTCACCGTTTTTACACTTATTACCCGTAACCGTGTAATTGCCATCGGTCCCTTCAACGGTGATGGCGCATCCGATTGGGCATGAAATACAGATTAAGTCACGTTTCATTTATTTAGCCTCCTTCGGTTCCACGACGAATTTGATTTCCCCATCGGGATATTTTTCGAGAACTTCTTTTTTAATTTTAAAGTTAACCATTTCAGCCGGAACAAATTTTGGCGCCTTCTTGGTTGCAATCTTTTCATCGCCAATATAAGCATTCACAACAGAATCAGCAAAGACACCGCGCACACGCATGTAGAAAGTCAAATCTTTATCCAGGTTAGAGACCGTAACGTGCTGGGGAACCACATAGCTAATGCCGTCACCATTGACGGTATCGAAGTTCTTCGTCCCAGTCAGCTGACCCTTAATGTATCGGGCGGCGCCTTTCCCGGCTAAGACGGATTCTTCAGAGACAAAGTCGACTAAGTCATGAACATGGACGACATTACCACAGGCGAAGACTCCGGGAATACTGGTTTCCCGCAGTTCAGACACCACAGGGCCATTGGTCCGACGATCCATTTCAACACCAGCGGAACGGGAGATTTCATTTTCAGGAATTAGCCCGACGGATAACAGCAGGGTGTCACAGGGAATAAATTCTTCGGTGCCGGGGATAGGTTTTAAGTTATCGCCAACCTTCATAACGGTAACGCCTTCCACGCGGTCTTTCCCATGGATGTAGGAAATGGTATGGGAGAGCTTCAAGGGGATATCGTAATCATCCAGGCACTGAACGATATTACGCGTCAGGCCGTTGGAGTAGGGCATCAGTTCACAGACAGCCTGGACATGTGCCCCTTCCAGGGTCATCCGACGAGCCATAATCAGTCCGATATCTCCAGAACCGAGGATGACGACTTCTTTACCGGCCATATAGCCTTCCATATTGATAAAGCGTTGGGCGGTCCCGGCATTAAAGACACCAGCCGGACGATAGCCGGGAATGCCAATGGCCCCAGCGGTCCGTTCTCTGCAGCCCATGGTTAGAATAACCGTTTTGGTTTCGATGGCAGTGTAACCTTCTTCTTCATTAATGGCATGGATGGTTTTGGTATCCCCGTTATCCACCATATCCAGGACCATGGTGTTTAATTCGTAGGGGATATTCAGTTCAGCAGCCATATCAATATAACGTTCTGCATATTCCGGACCGGTTAATTGTTCACCAAAGGTGTGCAGCCCAAAACCGTTATGAATACATTGGTTCAAAATACCGCCCAGTTCACGGTCACGTTCTAAAATAAGGACATTTTCTGCGCCTTCTTTTTTTGCTTCGACAGCAGCGGCCAATCCAGCGGGGCCCCCGCCTAAAACTACAACATCATAGATCATTGCTTATGCTTCCTCCCCTGTAGATTTTGTTTTACCGCTTAGGACATAGCCAGAATCCTTGGCATCATACATAATATCATCCAGTTCACAGCCCAATTCCCGTGCGAGGATTTCAACCACCCGTGGTGAGCAGAAGCCACCCTGGCAGCGACCCATACCAGCGCGGCAGCGTTTCTTCACGCTCTTAACGGTGGTGGCGCCTGCGCTTCTATGAATAACATCTAAAATTTCACCTTCGGTGATCGTTTCACAGCGGCAGATGACCTTACCATATTTAGGGTCCTTAGCGATGATTTCACGTTTTTCTTCATCCGTCAGTTCGTTGAAATAAATATGCTTCTTATTAACAGGATTGAATTTTTCGTTTTCCTTTGGTTCAATACCATCGCGTTTGAGCATCGGCAGAATAACTTCTTCAACTACATAGTAGCCTGCAGCAGGAATGGAAGTCAGACCCGGGGATTCATACCCCGCAAAGTTGACAAAGCCCTTGATGGGAGATTCTTCAATGATGAAGTCACCATCGGTAGTGGTATAGGTGTCCGCCACAGGGGTATTCCGGGTACCAGCGTAGGAGCGGATAATCTTGTTGAAGTAATGGCCCAGATCCGGACAATTCTTCAGTGCGTTTTCCTTAATATAATCCAGACGATCCTGGGTGGTGCTGATATCACCCTTTTCTACAGGCATGGCGTCTGGTCCGATTAACAGATTGCCGTGGACGGTGGGGGAGACCAGAATCCCTTTACCATTCTTGGTCGGGCAGGGGAAGATAACGTTATGGACTAAATCCCCCACTTCTTTATCGAAGATGAAGTAGACACCCCGGCGGGCTAAAATTTTAAAGTAGGGGTCACCAACCATTTTGTAGATATCATCGGCATAGACACCTGCTGCATTGATCACATATTTGGCTTCAACATCCCCACCGGTGGTTTCAATTTTGAAGGAGCCCTTCCGGTCTTCAATATTCGTGACCAGGTGGTTGAGCTTCAGGGTGACGCCGTTATCAACGGCATTTTCGGCAACCTTCGCACACATTTCAAAGGGAGAAACCAGACCTGCAGTACCCGCATATAATGCACCACAGATATCGGGATTCAGGTTTTGTTCGATTTCATGGACTTCATCCTGGAACATGATGCGTAAATCCGGCACACCATTTTTCAACCCGTTTTGATACAGCTCATGCAATTTGTACATTTCATGTTCATTATGAGCCACAACGAAGGACCCGGTCCGTTTGAATGGAACGTCTAAATCTCGGCAGACCTTTTCGTACATAATATTGCCTGGAGCATTGAATTGACCTTTTTTCTTGTAAGAAGGGGCATCGAACCCAGCATGAACGATGGCAGAATTTGCCATGGTGATTTGGTTTCCTACATCATTCTCTCCATCCAATAACACGACATCCAATTGATAGCGGGATAGTTCCCGAGCTATGTAGGAGCCGGCAATACCAGCACCTATAATAGCAATATCATACATAATAACTCCTCCTCTTATTTGTTTTAACTTGCAAGAAATAAAAAAACCACACAAATTCCATACCGTACCAATCATACGTCAGAAAAAATGTGCGGCTCTCCGTTGCCTTTATTCAGTTGTGCTTTTATACCTCTTCGGTACTCTTTTCAATATGAGAAAGGGCATTCCAAAGGGGCTTGTGTGAAGTACTGGCAGCAATAGCGCCAGCATTGATACAAGATTGTACTTCTTCTTCTGTTTCAATGAATCCACCCGTAATAATGGGGATAGCCAACTCGTCTTTAACCCGATGGATAATTTTAGGAACCAGTCCTGGCAACACTTCCACTGCATCCGGCTTGATTTTCCTAGCCGATTGGATAGTGGTATCCATAGCGGATGAATCCAAAAGGAAAAGGCGTTGAACCGTCATCAAACCTTCTTGCTTTGCTTTAGCTACTAGGGAATTCCTTGTAGAGATCACACCGGTTGGATTAATTTCTTCTTTTAAGTATTTAATGAAGTAATTATCCTGGGCGTAGCCCTTTAAGAGATCCAGATGAACAAAAGCATGCTTTCCGGATTGAGAAATAAAATCCACCATTTTCTTCAAATTGTAAATGTTGCCTCCCAGAAGGAAAATTACTTCTGCTTCGGATTCAACGGCGTCGTAGATGTCTTTTGGATTTCGAACGGCGGCGATGATTGGATTCGCTTGAAACAAAAGAAAACACTTTCTTGTTGACATGACTGCCCTCCAACTCCACTGTCATTATTCTAGCACTCCGGCAATCAGAGGTAAACCGCTAATTGGGATAATTCTCACTTTTTGTAAATATTTTGACGAAAAACCCGGAGGTTTTTCGTCAAAATATCATTTATCTTTACATATGGGAAAGTAAATGCTTATTCAGCGTCTTCCCAACCCTTTGAACATTCAACGGCTTTTTGCCATCCCTTGTACAGTTTAGCACGAACTTCAGAATCCATCATTGGTTCGAAGGTACGGTCAATCTTCCAAGCGGAAGCAACTTCAGCTTTGTTTGCCCAGAATCCAACTTCTAAACCAGCTAAGTAGGAAGCACCCATAGCGGTGGTTTCAACGATAGAAGGTCTGTCAACTGGAACACCAAGGATATCAGCCTGGAACTGCATCAGGAAGTTGTTAGCGCAAGCACCGCCATCAACCTTTAAGGATTTCAGGGTAATGCCAGAGTCTTTTTCCATGGCATCCAAAACATCTTTGGTCTGGAATGCAAGGGATTCTAATGTTGCACGGATGATGTGGCATTTGTTAGCACCACGGGTAAGACCGACAATACAGCCACGAGCATAAGCATCCCAGTGAGGAGCGCCTAAGCCAGCGAAAGCAGGAACCATGTAAACGCCATTGGTGTCAGCCACTTTCTTAGCAAAGTGTTCGGAGTCAGGGGAGGTATCGACTAATCTAATTTCGTCACGCAGCCATTGGATGGCAGCACCAGCGATAAAGATAGAACCTTCAAGAGCATAATCAACGACACCGTCTAAACCCCAGGCAATGGTGGTCAACAGGCCATTGTTGGACTTCACTGGAGATTCCCCGGTGTTCATCAGCATGAAGCAGCCGGTTCCGTAGGTGTTCTTAGCCATACCAGCATCGAAGCAAGCCTGTCCGAAGAGGGCTGCCTGTTGGTCACCGGCAATACCGGTAATTGGGATTTCGCCACCGAAGAGGGTGGTTGTTCCGAATTTGCTGGAAGAAGGCTGTACATTAGGCAGTAAGCTCATGGGAGCTCTGAACTTCGCACATAATTCTTCGTCCCATTTCAGGGTCTTGATGTTGAAGAGCATGGTTCTGGAAGCATTGGAATAGTCGGTTGCGTGTACTTTACCGCCAGTGAGTTTCCAGAGCAGCCAGGTATCAATAGTACCGAATGCTAATTCGCCTTTTTCTGCTCTTTCACGAACGCCTTCAACGTGATCGAGGATCCAGAGTAATTTAGTGGAGGAGAAATAGGGGTCAAGGATCAGACCAGTGTTTTCCTGTACATAATCACCGAAACCAGGAATGGCCTGGAAATCATCGGCATAGCTGGCGGTACGACGGCATTGCCATACGATGGCATTGTAAACCGGTTCGCCAGTTGCACGGTCCCAAACGACGGTGGTTTCACGCTGGTTGGTAATACCGATAGCAACGACATCATCAGCAGTAGCGCTTACTTTTGCCATTGCTTCACTGACAACACCACTTTGGGTAGCCCAAATTTCCATGGGATCATGTTCAACCCAACCTGGCTTAGGATAAATCTGTGTAAATTCCTTCTGTGCGACACTAACGATTTCACTTTCGTGATTGAATAAGATAGCTCTGGAGCTCGTTGTTCCTGCATCGAGTGCCAATACATACTTTGCCATAAATAAAACCCCCTATGAATTATAAATGTATTATTTAAACATGACACGCATGATTAAACCGAAATGAAGTATTAAAGGATAAGGATTGGAGAGGTCATAAAAAAAAGGCTGACAACTAAACATACACTTACACAAGCACATATTCAATTTATGTGATGCGAATGGTTTAGCTCGGCCCTCCAGTCTCCTGCCCTATATATAGAATATGTTGTTTTGCGAAAGAGGAATAATTTGCTTTTAAAAGCAGTCCGCTTTCGATTACACTCATATGATAGCATAGCCGGTCAGATTTGTAAAGGGAGAACAAAGAAAAAAGAACGTTATTAATTTAACGATAAGAATGAAAGGAAAACAGGCGGTTTTCATGCAGTTTACACCCTTATTCAATTTCTGAAAATTTTCATAAGATGTTGTGATTTTCTGATTATTATTTATTGTCTAAATAGAGTAATATTTTGTCGTGTTCGTGAAACATAATCGTAATTAAAGATTGAATGTGTTATACTATTATTTAGTAAAAGTCTTAATTCTTAGGAGGAATTTTTGATGAAAAAGTTTATCAATGATGTTGAAAATGTCGAAAATGAGATGCTGGAAGGTATCGTAGACGCTCATCCTGAATATGTTAAGCGAATTCCTGATTTTGATGTCTTAGTCAGAGCAGAAAAGAAAGTTGGAAAAGTTGCCCTCATCAGTGGTGGTGGCAGCGGCCATGAACCGACTCATGGTGGTTTTGTTGGCAAGGGAATGTTAGATGCCGCCGTTGCAGGTGCTGTGTATACTTCTCCCACACCAGACCAGGTTTTTGAAGGAATTAAGGCGATTGATGCAGGAAAAGGTGTCCTGATGGTCGTTAAAAACTATACTGGAGATGTTATGAACTTCGAAATGGCGGCTGAAATGGCCCAGGACGAAGGGATTGAAGTCGATCATGTCGTCACCAATGATGACGTTGCAGTGGAAGATTCCCTGTATACCACCGGTCGTCGTGGTGTTGCGGGAACTATCTTTGTTCACAAGATCGCCGGTGCCAAGGCGGAAGAAGGTGCAGATTTAGCCACCGTTAAAGCCGTCGCCGAAAAGGTCATCGCCAATGTCCGTACCATGGGTGTCGCCCTCAAACCTTCTACTGTTCCTGCTGCGGGTAAGCCGGGCTTTGAATTAGAAGAAGACGAAATCGAACTGGGTATTGGTATTCACGGTGAACCCGGAACCAGCCGGGAAAAAATCATGCCGGCTGATGCCATTGTGGATCATCTGCTGGATAAGATAATGGCTGATATTGATTATTCCGGTTCCGAAGTGGCTGTAATGGTCAACGGCGGTGGCGCAACACCAGCAATGGAACTCTACATTTTGAATAAACGCATTCACGATGTCTTAACAGAAAAAGGAATCAAGATTGCAAAGACTTATGTTGGCAACTATATGACCTCCATCGATATGGCTGGAGCATCCATTTCCTTACTGAGACTTGATGATGAAATGAAAGCACTGCTTTTAGCACCTGCAGATACCATCGCTTTGACTCAGGATTAAGGAAAACAATTTATAATTATACAAAAAAGATAATGGCAGGCCTTTCTGGCCTGTCATTCTTTAGAAAAGAGGTAAAATATGGCAGCAACTAAGAAAGATGTATTGACTTTCGTCGATTTATTCAATAATAAGATGGAAGAACATCGCCAGGCCCTCACGGATATGGACCAGGCCATCGGCGATGGTGACCACGGTATTAATATGAATCGTGGGATGAAGGCTGTTGAAGAAAAAATCGATGCAGTGGTAGATAAGCCCATTGCTGATATTTTAAAATCGGTTGGGATGACATTGGTGTCCACTGTTGGTGGTGCATCAGGCCCCCTTTACGGCACCGCTTTTATGAAAGCTGGAATGGCCATGAAGGGTAAAGAAGAACTATCAGCTTCAGATATCAGTGAAATGTTTGATGCAGCCATTGCGGGTATTATCAGCCGTGGGAAGGCGACAACCGGAGAGAAGACCATGTTGGATGCTCTTGTGCCGGCAAAAGATGCATATAATGCAGCGATTGCTGAAGGAAAAAGCATTACCGACGCCTTAGTGGATGCAGAGGATGCGGCTTGGAAGGGTGTGGAGTACACCAAGACCATCATAGCAACCAAGGGCCGTGCCAGTTATCTGGGCGAACGGAGCATCGGCTTCCAGGATCCCGGGGCCACCTCAGTGACTTATCTGATTCAGGCAGCACGGGAAGCCGCACAGCAGGCAGGTGCCTGATTTGGTTGGCATCGTTGTTGTATCCCATAGTCAAAAGGTAGCAGAAGGGGCAGCAGAGCTGGCTCATCAAATGGCATCAGATGCTAAAATTGCAGCAGCTGGTGGAATGGCCGATGGAAGCATTGGGACGGATTTAGAAAAGATTACCGCCGGTATCGAAGAAGTAATGTCCGATGATGGCGTAATTGTTTTGATGGATATGGGTTCTGCCATTATGACCACAGAGATGGCCATTGAAATGTCTTCAGACCCTGAAAAGATAAAGATGGTAGACGCTCCCGTAGTCGAGGGGACCATCTTTGGTGCGGTAGAAGCATCCATTGGCTCTTCAGTGGAACATATTGAAGAGGTGTTAAAACAGGTTAAAGAACAGGTGAAGTTTTAACCTAAGTCTGTAAAAAAAGAGCCGGAATTCCATCTGCGGAATTCCGGCTCTTTCACTTTTATACGGCAGCAAATCAAAATATTTTCTAATGGCGTTGCTTTTCTTTAAAAGAAATAAAATCGGAAATCTCCATCTGGACATCCTCTGGCAAACGCAGGTAGGCTAAAAGGGTTTCAAAGGCCCGGGAATCCAGGAAATGAGGGGATCCATTACCATCGATAAGGGCGGCCCCGTTGTCGGGGCGAATGAGTAATGGGCATGTTGTGCGGCAAAGTAAGTAGTCCACAGAGACACCAAAAAAATCTGCGATTTGGATAAGCAGAGCAATTTCAGGCATGCTTTTATCCTTTTCATACTTTGAAATTGAGCTGGTGTTCAGGTAAAAAATATCTGCAATTTTTTCTTGGGTCAGGCCTTTCTGGGTTCGAAGGGCGCGGAATCGCTTGCCAAATGTATCATTCTTCATAATGTTCTCCGTTGTATCACGTATTAAAATGCGCCCCGTTGGCTGTTGATGTTTTCCAATAAAGCATTGTAGGTGGCGTATTCTTCTGGAAATGTGGGATCAGGGGTTATGGGTGTTAGTTCCTGGTGTTTTAAGGTCTCCCGTGTCATTGTGGTAAAGAGTTGTTTATAAACCATATTGCTGCTTTTATTGCTCCCATCCTTTACTTCATCGTACTGGACATCGGAGATGGTGTGGCCATCGTAGACGACGGTTAAGGTTCCGATGCTGCCTGTTTCTGTGGGGAGACTGCTGGTGGCGGTATACGTGTCGTCTAAATCGACCTTCGACACAGCTGTACTGCCGGATTGTGCATTGGATATGGCTGACGTGGCTAAATCTTTGAATGCCTGGGAGGTTTTAGTTGCGCCAGATACTGTATCAATATCTGCGCTTTGGGCACGGATCAATTTAGTGACCAAGGTGCTGTAAAGCTCGGTAAGGGTTGGGGTGTCGCTTTTGGAAAGCCAGGTACCAGCAGCATCATTTTTGAGGGTACCGGTACGGTTTTGCTCATAAAAACGCACTTTTGTGATAATACCAGAGTGGACTTCAATCACAAGGGTTTGGCCGTAACCGTAGCTGTCGTAGGTTTTGGAGGTAGACGTATAGGATCCATCCTGGTATTGTGCCACTAGTCCAGTGTCCACCGTACCATTTTTTTTGTTATTGATGATATCCTCTTTGGTACAGCCGGTTAAAAAAAGCAGGGCGAAGCAGAGAAAAAGTGTGATTTTCTTACCCATGGCGTCTCCTATAATGAAGCAGCATTCATAAGGGGGGGAACGACCTGCTTTTTACGGGAAAACATTCCCGGGAAAAATTGACTGATATCATCCTCTGCAATGCCAAAGGCGGCCTCTGCCAGTTTCCGGGCCTTACCAGCGACCAGGAGCTCGCTGCCTCCCAGCAGTACGTCAGAGACGATGAGCACCGCCAGATCAAAACTGCCTGTAGCGCAGTCCGATTCCATTTGGGAGAGCACCGGTTTTAGTTGGGAGAACATCCCTTTGTAATCCCCGGTGTTGATCTGTGAAATGGTTACCCGGTAATTCCCCATGGTAAAGTGCTTTCGGTCAGTGTTCAGAATTTCCTCTGGGGTCATGTCGGTGAGGTTACTGCCGGCCACCAGCATTTTCTGACCGTAGCTCTGGGGATCGACATCTGCAATTTTCGCCAGATGCATGGCGGTTTTTCGATCTAAATCGGTGCAGGTGGGGGAATTAAAGAGCAGTGTATCGGATAGGATGGCAGACAGCATAATGCCAGCCATGGCTTTGGGAATGGGAATTCCCTTCTCCTCATAGATACGGGCGATGATGGTGCAGGTGCAGCCCACGGGCTCTAATCGGAGATAAAGAGGGGCTGCAGTCTGGATCTCTGCAATGCGGTGATGGTCGATGACTTCGATAATCTCGGCTTCATCGATACCGCCGATGGATTGACCCCGCTCGTTATGGTCCACAAGGATAACCTGCTTCCGCTTGAAGTCTAAAAGGGAGCTTTTGGTAATGGAGGCCAAAACGGTCCCATCCTCATCCACCACGGGAAAGCGGTTGTGGTCCGAGGTCAGCATATTCTCCTTCACATCGTCGATGGTTTCATAGATAACAAAATACTCCAGCTTTTCCCGTTTGACAAAATTGGCGATGGGAATAACCTGGGTTAGACGTCTGATGACCTCAAAAGGGGGGGCTTCACAGAGCATAATGACCCCTGGAAAATCCTGGGGCAGCTGGGGCGTGGTGCCATTGGGCGTATTGGATATAATGATATTATGGGCACCTGCCAAAAAAGCTTTTTCGAGAGAGCCATCATTTAAAGCGGTGACGATTAAATCCTGGGGATTCAGGTGTTCGGAGGGATGAAGCTGGGTATTGCTATAAACATCACCGAGAATAATTTTACCAGGGATAGACCCGATGACCCGGGCCTCTAAAATATCGATCACGTTACGGTAAGGGGTGGCATTATCTCGAAGAAGGGATGCCCGAAAGGGATCGGTATAGGCCTGCATAATGTCCGGGAGTGCAATCATCCCCAGCAGTTTTTTTTCATCATCGACCACCGGCAGGGAACGACCGGGATTCGAGACAATTTTGTTCATGGTATTGAGGACGGATTCCGATTCGGTTACCATGGAGTCATTGTTTAAATTAAGATCTGAGACCTGGGGATGAACATCGCTAATGCGTTTAGGTGGAGTAACACCAAAATAATCGAGGACAAATTGGGTTTCCTTATTGATTTTTCCAAGACGGCCGGCAACGACGTTGGGCACACCTTGGGCATGTTTGAGATTAGCGTAAGCCAGGGCAGAGCAAATAGAGTCCGTATCCGGGTTGCGATGCCCGAACACATAAATATCTTGGGACATTTAAGCTTCTCCTTCTTATTTTAAATAGTCTTAATTGTACTTTTAGTAGGATAATGATATCATAAAACAAAGTTTTATACATTTTGATATGAAAATAACGAGAGGAATCTTAATGGAATATTTATTCGGAAAAACCTTGGCCGAGTGCCAGGATGTGATGCAACTTCTGGGAGAACCGAAATACCGGGGGAAGCAGCTGTATGAGTGGCTTTATGAAAAAAAAGCAACGGATTTATCGGATTGCACAAATTTACCCGCCGCTCTGCGGGAGCGGATGGCAGAACGCTACGGGATCGGGCATGGCATTATTGTAGAGGAGCAGCATGACCCCGTAGACGGCACCTCTAAATTTCTAATTCGTTTGCGGGATGGAGAATGTGTGGAAACGGTGCTGATGTCCTACAAGCATGGCTATTCTCTGTGCGTCTCCAGCCAGGTGGGGTGCGCCATGGGCTGTGCCTTCTGTGCCTCCACCCTTGGGGGGAAAGTCCGGAATTTGGGAGCTGGAGAAATTCTGGACCAAATTTACTTAGTGGAAAAGGAGAAGGGGGTTCGGATATCCAATGTCGTGCTTATGGGGATCGGCGAGCCCCTGGATAATTACGACGAATTACTCACCTTTATCGAAATAGCCAATAAAGGATGGGGGATTGGGCAGCGGAAAATAACCGTCTCCACTTGTGGACTGGTGCCCAAAATCGAGGCCTTGGCCAAGGAGGATTTGCAAATCAATTTGGCCATTTCCCTCCACTCACCCTTCCAAGACCGGCGTGAAACGCTGATGCCCATCGCAAAACGTTATTCTATGGATGAATTACTAAAGGTTTGTAACAATTACTTTACAATTACGGGGCGCCGGATTTCCTTCGAATATGCTCTGATTGCCGGTTTTAATGACCGTCAGGCGGATGTGGATGAACTGGTTCGGCTGTTTGGAGGCCAAAACTGTCATATTAACCTCATTGGACTTAATTCTGTTAGCGAAAGTGTATACAAAGGTAGCGATAATGTAAACTTTTTTGAGGGTCAGTTGAAAAAGAGGGGCATTAATTGTACAATGAGAAGGAAAATGGGCGGCAATATCGACGCTGCATGTGGACAACTACGTAGAAAGACGAACAATTAGTGCGTTTTGAGGTGAATAAAATAGATGAAGTGTGCATATTCTTCAAATATCGGTGTAAAACGAAAAGTGAATCAGGACGCTTACCTTGCTGCGAATTTTGAGAAGGATGGCGAAATCTGTTATATTTTCGTTGTCGCTGATGGACTGGGGGGACATCAGTCCGGCGAGGTGGCCAGTGAGATGGCTGTCGATTATATCAAAACAAATATCGCAGGAATTGGGGACTATACCGATTATGGACAGGTAAATACCTTTGTCAATGGGATCAATCAACAGATTTTGGAAGCCGGTTTTCGGAATGAAGAATTACGAGGAATGGCGACTACGCTGACCCTCTGTATTGTGGACGGTGAGAATTTGGTTATTGCTCATGTGGGAGATAGCCGTGCTTACCGAATTAACCGGGAAGGAATCGAACAGTTGACTAAGGACCACTCCCTGGTCCAGGCGTTGGTGGATGAAGGGCGGCTTTCTTCCAGTCAGGCCAAGACCCATCCCCAAAAGAATGTCATTACCCGGGCCCTTGGCACTGATGAGGTGGTCAGAACAGATTTGTTTGAATATACCATCGGGCCAGGGGATAAATTTCTGGTGTGCTCGGATGGCCTGTACAATCTGGTAAGCGAAACCTTGATCCGCCGTATCGTCCTGGAGGAAGATATGGAGGAAGCGACAAAGGAGCTGGTCAACACTGCGAATCGAAACGGTGGAAACGACAATATCACCGTCATTATTTTTGATCCCCAGGAAGGAGAAAATGCCATATGATCGGTCGATTGTTAAACGGTCGTTATGAAATCATCGAGCTCATTGGACGCGGGGGCATGGCCTACGTGTACAAGGCTAAGGATTTAAAGCTCAACCGCTTTGTTGCGGTAAAGGTCCTCCGGGATGAGTATACGGAAAATGAACAATTTATTAAAAAGTTTGATCGGGAATCCCAGGCAGCAGCTGGGCTGACTCACCCGAATATCGTATCAGTATACGACGTGGGGGTGGATGATGATGTTTATTTCATCATCATGGAATATGTAGATGGGATTACCCTGAAGCAATATTTGGATAAAAAGGGTGTTCTAGATTATGAAGAAGCCACGAATTTTATCATCGATGTGGCAGAAGCCTTAAAATGTGCCCATGAGCACAAAATCATCCACCGGGATATCAAGCCCCACAATATTTTGCTGACCAGGGATTTAGTCCCCAAGGTCACAGACTTTGGGATTGCCCGGGCAGTGACCAGTTCCACGGTGACGATGACCAACCAGACCATGGGGTCGGTTCATTATATCTCACCGGAGCAAGCCCGGGGTGGTTTTGTCGATGAACGATCAGACCTGTATTCCCTGGGGATTATGTATTATGAGCTGGTTACCGGAGAGCTGCCCTTTGACGAGGAAAGCACCGTTACCATCGCCATTAAACACATTCGGGAAGAGATTGTGCCACCCAAGGAGATTAATCCGAATATTCCAGATAGCGTCAACGCTGTTATCCTGAAGTTAACCCAGAAAAAACCTGAGGAACGCTATCAAAATGTCGATGAACTGGTGGCGGATTTAGACCGCCTGATGATGGACGCGGAAGCGGCTGTGGGCATGGCCAGTGGAATGAGGGCGTCTAATACCGATGAACTCTTTAATGATTTAGGTGATGATGGACTGTTTAAGGTCGAGCCAGCAACCATGGCCCAGCCCATCATTCCCGATGATGATGAAGTAGATGAAACGGGTTTAAGTGATTTACAAAGCCGAAAGAAAAAGAAAAAAATGATTATCGTGGGTGTCATTGCTGCGGTTATCGTCCTCATTTTGGCCATTGTTGCCATTAATGCTTTTTCACCCAAGAAAAATGTGACCGTTCCAGATGTTACCAACATGACGAAGGAGCAGGCCACCACCGCTTTGAACAACCTGAAGCTCACTTTGGAAGTTGAAAAAGAAGTGTATAGCAGCACCGTGGATGCTGGAAAAATCGTCTCCCAAAATCCTACAGCAGGTTCAACGTCTCAAGAGGGAAAAACCATTAAAGTTAGCATTAGTAAGGGCAGCCAAAGCGTTGGCGTGCCATCAGTAATTGGTCTTTCCGAAAATGATGCCATTACAGCGATAGAAGGGGCAAAGCTTGCCGTTGGGGAAATCCAGCGGGAGTTCAACTCGGATTATAGCACAGGTACGGTCTTTAAGGTCAGCCCAGGTGAGGGCAGCCAAGTGGCAGAAAAAAGCAAGGTAACCTTATATGTCAGTAAAGGACCGGATGTGGTCAATGTACCAGGAATCGTGGGCTTGGCTAAAAGTGACGCGGATTCCCGAATCCAGGCCAATGGACTGAGTGTTGGTACCGTGACGGAAGAGCATAGCTCGACCTACGCCACTGGCGTGGTCATCCGCCAATCCCCCTCTGAGGGAACCCAGACGGAACGGGGCTCAGCGGTAAACTATGTCGTCAGTTCCGGACCGGAACCCACACCCACGGCAACACCAGCCCCAACGACGACGGTGAAACCAGCACCGACGCCGGACAATTAAGAAGATCGAATATGAAGAAAATATCAGGACGCATTATTAAAGGAATCGGAGGGTTTTACTACGTAAGACCCACCGGTTCCCTTGCTTTATTAGAAACCAAGGCCAGGGGAAAATTCCGACATCAAAAAATAACCCCGATGGTAGGGGATTACGTGGATGTAGCGGTGGATGGGAAGGAAACGGCCATCGATACCATTAAAACCCGTAAAAACGCCTTTGTACGCCCGCCGGTGGCTAATGTGGATGTGGCTATTATTGTTTTTGCCGCCGCCAACCCCGATCCTAATCTTTTTTTGTTGAACAAGTTGCTGATTACAGCAGAATATCGGGAGGTGGAGCCCATTATCTGTATTACCAAGACGGATTTAGTCCCAGCTGAGGCAGTGGCAGAAATAGCTGCGGTTTTTAAGGATACCCCCTATGCCATCGTCCCTGTCAGTAATGTGGAAACCGGGTCCTTAAGGGCACTGACAGATCTTCTTACTGATAAAACAGCTTTTTTAGCCGGGCCCTCTGGCGTGGGAAAATCCACTTTGGCCAATCGCCTGTGTGCTGCTAGTGAGATGGAAACCGGGGGACTGAGTGAAAAGCTTGGCCGGGGGAAGCATACCACGAGACACGTGGAGCTGCTTAATATGGATTGCGGGGGGTATCTGCTGGATACCCCAGGGTTTTCCTCCCTGGATATTGATGAAGAAATGACCGCTGAGGATCTAAAATTCTATTTCCCGGAGTTTGCCCAGGGAGCCTGTAAATTTATGAATTGTACCCATCGCTCCGAGCCGAAATGTGCCGTTAAAGCCCAGGTGGAGGAAGGGACCATCAATCCCCTTCGATATGAGCATTATTTGGAGTTATACGATTTTTTAGGAAAAAAGGAGAGCTGGCGATGAGGGCCATCATCTTTACCGGGGGACGCTACCGGAATTTGGATTTCTATGCCCAGCTTCTTGAAAAGGAAAGGCCGGCCTATATCCTGTGTGCCGATAAAGGAACGGAGACGGCGTTAGCTCTAGGCATTAAACCGGACACGGTGCTGGGGGATTTTGACTCCATCGCCCCGGAGGTTTTAGCGCAGATCAAAAAAATGGCAATTCCCATGGTGGTCCATCCCACCCATAAGGACGAAACCGATACGGAGCTGGCCATCACCACCTGTTTACAGAGGGGCTGTACCGAAATTCTGCTCCTGGGGGCCTTGGGCACCCGATTGGACCATAGCCTGAGCAATATTCATCTTCTGGGGCGGCTCCAAGCCGCTGGGGTTTATGGCCGTATTATGGACGAATACAACACCTTGTTTTTAGTGGAGGACCGAAAAGTCCTGGAATTGCCGGTGGGTACCACCCTATCCGTCATTGCCTATACCGATCGGGCCGAGGGGGTTACCCTAAGGGGATTTGAGTATCCCCTGGACCGGGCGGACTTGGACCATCTGGCTGCGGGGCTGGGGGTGAGTAATGTGGCGGTGGCAGAACACCAAGAGATTGTTGTGGAAAGTGGGATCCTGCTGGTAGATGTGGTGCATGAGGAGGGTTTTACGGATTTTTAACGACGAAGGCCTGCACCGCCAGGGTACCGTAAAAGCCGATGAGCAGGAAAGCCCACATGAAATAATCATCAATATTGAAGAAAAAGGGAACACCGAAAAAACTGATGATATAAGAGAAGACGAGCAGGGCCAAATTGCACAGCACGATAATCCGTGCTGTTTTTTGATGGCGGATTTGGGCAAAGCTGTGGGCCAGGGTAGCCAGGAGGATACCGGAGATGAGGTAGCTGGCAAGGATAAGGATGAAGGCTAAAAATGTATGCTCGTAGGAAAAAGAGACGTTCGCCAGAGTGAAGCGGATATAATTCACAAGGTAGAGGCACAGGCCCAGAACCAGGTAGGGGGTCAGGGTGATTTGGAGGTAGGGGAGGATCGGTTTGTTTTTATCATAATAGGTCCTTTCCATAAAAACTCAAAGATTTTTAGGCTTTATATCAGTATATCACAGAACACAGCACATAAAAAGAGGGCTGTCCCATTGCTGATTTCCATCAGCACATAGGACAGCCCCCTTCTAGGTGGTCTGATTACGCACGTTCGACTTTGCCGGAACGCAGACATCTTGTACAGACGTGGACACGTTGGGGTGTGCCATCGACCATTACTTTGATTTTCTGCAGGTTGGGCTTCCAGATTCTCTTGTTATGTTTGTTGGAGTGAGAAACAGAGTTGCCAGCAACGACATGTTTCTTGCACACAAAGCATTCTTTAGCCATCTATATTTACCTCCCTTATTCAGTTCTAACTTATTCGTCTATCAAACAGAAGCCATTATATCACAGAAGCAAAAAATAATGCAATAAGATTTTTGACTTTATCCCGAAAAAAATGTAGAATATAAAGAAACAATGGGTAATTTTGAGTTTTTGAGCTTAAGGAGATTATACAATGAAAATCGAAAATGAACTTGGGTATATCGAAATATCACGTAAAGCCATTGCCGATATCGCTGGAACCGCGGCCATGGGGTGCTATGGCCTCGTAGGCATGGCCCACCAGCGCGGGAAGGATGGCCTCATCGAGCTTCTGACCAAGGAGCATTCCAGCAAGGGTGTCGGCGTGAAGATCGACGAGGACGGCCGGCTGATCATCGACCTGTACGTCATCGTCGAGCAGGCCATCAAGATTTCGGTGGTGGCTGAAAATATTATTTCTGCAGTGAAATACTGCGTTGAAAAGCAGACATCACTGAAGGTCAAGCGGGTCAGCGTGAATGTCGTCAGCGTCAGGGTATAACGGAGGTTAAAATGGAGTCAAAAAGAATCGACGGCGCGATGCTGAAGAAAATGTTCGAATACGGGGCTAAAAATCTGGAAATCAATAAAAAGACGGTGGATGAACTCAATGTCTTCCCCGTGCCCGATGGCGACACCGGGACGAATATGTCTCTGACTTTCTCTCATGCCGTGGGGGAGTTGGCAAAACTCGACAGTATGCATCTGTACTCTGTGGCAAAGACAGCCTCCAGCGGCGCCTTGATTGGCGCCCGGGGGAATTCCGGGGTTATCCTTTCACAGCTGCTGCGTGGGGTGGCCGATGGCTGTAAAGATAAAGACAGTCTGGATGTGTTTGGCGCCGCCAAGGTGATCCGTGCTGCGGCCGATGCGGCTTACAAGGCGGTCATGAAGCCCACGGAAGGGACAATCCTGACCGTGGCCCGGGAAATGGCGGAATTTGCCATGGACCATCACGATGAATATCGGGATATCGATTTGTTCTTAAAGGATGTCATCACCCAAGGGAAGGACGCCCTATCCCGAACACCGGATATGCTGCCAGTACTTAAGGAAGCGGGTGTGGTGGATGCTGGGGGACAGGGTCTCATTTTCATTATGGAAGGGGGATACCTGGCGCTGACCAATCAGGAGCTTACGGAAGAGGTGCGCTTCGATATCAGCGACCGGGACCGTTTTGTGGATGACTCCGGTATGCGTCCTGAGGATATCACCTTTGGTTATTGCACGGAATTCATTGTCAAAGAAGCGGGAGACGCCGATGAAAATGAATTGCGGGAGTTTTTAAATACCATCGGAGACTGTGTGCTGGTGATTAAGGATGATGATATCATCAAGGTCCATGTGCATACAGACCATCCGGGTCAGGCCTTTGAAAAGGGCTTGTCCTACGGCGATCTGATTCGGATGAAGGTGGATAATATGCGGGAAATGCTAGGCGTGCCAGAGGAAGGGGAGGAAGAGGATTCTCCAGAGGTTCCCTATGGCTTTATCGCTGTTTCTCCAGGGGAGGGGCTAACCCATCTCTTCCATGATCTTGGCATTACCCGGGTGATTTCCGGGGGACAGACCATGAACCCCAGTACCCAGGATTTTTTGGATGAAGTGGAAAAGCTCCACGCCAAGGATATCTTTATTTTCCCCAATAACAGTAATATCATTATGGCGGCCAATCAGGCCGTGGCCATTTCAGACAAAAACCTCCATGTGATTCCAACCAAGACCATTCCCCAATGCGTAACCGCCATGCTAGCCTTTAACGCAGAGTTGGATGCCCAGAAAAATAGGGATGACATGCAGGCGGTCATTGCCGATGTCAAAACCGGCGAGGTCACCTATGCGGTGCGAGATACTAAATTTAACGGCCTTAAGATTAAAAAAAGTGATATTATTGGTATTTACGGCGGGGAAATCGTCGTGAAGGGCAAAAATGTCGATGCTGTGACGGTGGAGCTGCTGCAGAAAATGGTGGATGAGGACAGCGAGCTGATTTCCATTTACTTTGGACACGAGGTGGATGAGGAGACGGCGGAGTCTCTGGCAGAAGCCCTGGAAGCAGACTTCAGCGACTGTGATATTGAAGTGAACGACGGCGGTCAACCGCTGTATTACTACATCGTTTCGGTGGAGTAGGATGATATAAAGAGGTAAAAGATGGCGATCAAAGATCCGGTACGGACAATTCCTGGGGTGGGGCCGAAGCGTGAAGCGGCCCTAAAGGCCTTTGGTGTGGAATCCGTGGGAGACCTCCTGGGGATCTTTCCCCGAAAATACCTGGATCGCAGCGAAACCGGCACATTGCTCACAGAAACAGCCCAGTGTGTGACGGTAACGGCAGTGGTCGCAAAGAAAGGGACGGTTCGGCGGATCCGCAGGAGCCTGTCCCTTTTTGTATTGCCCATTGAGGAAATATTATCCGGGGGACAGGTGGTCCGGGGAGAGGCGGTGTGGTTTAACCAGCCCTGGTTATCCGAGCATTTTGAGGTGGACACGGTGTACCATTTTTATAGCCGTGTCACCTTTAAAAAAGGAAGGCATGTACTGTACAGCCCTCAATTTGTGCGGGCGGATCAGCCCGGGGATTTTTTTGAGCTGACACCGGTTTATCCCAAGGTCGAGGGGATTCCACCGGAAACTTTAAAAAAATACATTCAAAAGGCCCTGGATGAGGATTTAGGAATAGAGGATCCCCTGCCTCAGAATTATCGGGACCAATTTGATTTACCGGGGATGGCCGAGGTGGTTAAGATGCTTCACCATCCGAAGTGTTTGGAGGAGGTAGCGACGGGGCGGCATCGAATAAAATTTGACGAGGCCCTTAAAATAAATCTGGGGATTTTGAGTAACCGCATATCCCTGGGGCCATCGAAAATCCAAATCCATAATTTTGGCCAGCTGGGCCGCTTTGAACGGGGCCTGCCCTTTGAGCTGACCAGCGGCCAGGTGGGGGTTCTCAGCGATATTGTCGGTGATTTTCGGGAAGGAAAGACCATTAATCGCCTGGTCCAGGGGGATGTGGGTTCTGGGAAAACCATTATTGCGGTGGCCTGTGCCTACCTTATGGGGTTATCGGGGTATCAAACAGCCTATATGGCACCCACGGAGATTTTGGCTGCCCAGCATGCCAGAAATTTTGAGGCGTATTTAAAGCCCTATGGCATTACCGTGGCCCTCATCACCGGGAGTATGAAGCCGGCAGAACGGCGAGAGGTTCTGGAGGGGGTGGCTTCTGGAGAGGTCCAGGTAGTGATTGGAACCCATGCCCTAATTCAGGACAGTGTGGATTATTACAATTTGGGGATGGTCATCACCGATGAACAGCATCGTTTCGGAGTTCGCCAGCGGGGTAAACTGGGGCTAAAGGGACATCAGCCCCATACCTTGGTCATGAGTGCGACCCCCATTCCCAGAACCCTGGCCCTGGTGCTGTATGGGGATCTGGATATTTCCACCATTGATGAGATGCCCAGTGGGCGAAAGAAGATTAAAACCTATTTCTATGGGGAAAAGGCACTGCCTAAAATTTTGAATTTTATGGCGGATGAAATGGACAAGGGGTATCAAGCCCTGATGATTTGTCCTTTCATTGAGGAGGCCGAGGGCTTAGAGGATGTGAAGGATATCGAGCGGGTATATCCAGAAATGGAGAAGCATTTCAGGGGACGTTATTCCGTGGGATGCCTCCACGGAAAAATGCCCGATGCAGATAAAAAAAAGATTATTGGCGATTATAACGCCGGGGAGCTGAAACTTCTGGTCGCCACCAGTATTGTGGAGGTGGGCATCGATGTCCGGGGCATCTCTGTGATTACGATTTTAAGTGCTGACCGTTTTGGCTTATCCCAGCTTCATCAGCTGAGGGGGCGGGCCGGGCGTGGGGATCAGCAGGCTTATTGTTTTCTGGTATCCAATGCTCGGGGGGAGAAAACCATCGAGCGGATGAAGGCCATCGTGGGGCATACCAATGGTCAGAAGATTGCAGAGGAGGATTACCGATTGCGGGGGCCCGGGGATTATTTCGGATGCCGGCAGCACGGTTTTCCATCCACAAAGGCCCTGGACCCCTATGAGGATTTGGAGCTCATTGCCCAAACCCGAGAAATTGCCAAGGAAATCCTTGAAGCCCAGGATGCGCAGACCATGTCTTTTCGCTCCAGGATTATCGAGGATTTTTACCAGAGTGTTGACATCACCATGAATTAAGAAAAGGAGGCGCCAATGCGTGTCATAGCAGGAGAAAAGCGGGGGATGCGGCTTTATGAGCCGGGGGATGAACGCATTCGCCCCACGACGGATAAAATAAAGGGGGCCATCTTCAATACCATCCAAATGCGTTTGGACGGGGAGTCCATCTTCGTGGATCTTTTTGGGGGGAGCGGCGCCATGGGAATCGAGGCTCTCAGCCGGGGAGCCAGGGAAGCCTGGTTTTTCGATGTGGATACAGAGAGTATCCGGCTGATTGAAAAGAATGTGGAAAAAGCAGGCTTTGGGAATCGGGCAAGGATTGGCCGGATGTCGGCCAAGGCAGGGATCGATCGCTTGGCCCAGGGCGGAGTGTCCTGCGATTTTGTGTTCATGGACCCGCCCTATGTTAAGGGAGAGGAAAGCATCGCCCTCATTGAGGCCATGGCAAATAAAAAAATTCTGAAATCTGAAGGAATTATAATGATGGAGCATGAAAAATCTGTTATAATGCCTTTAACGATCTGTAATTTTGTGAAAACAAAAGAGAAAAAATATGGAAATACCGTCATCAGTTATTACGGTGAGGAGTGAAGGTATGGCGAAGGCAGTGTACCCTGGCAGCTTTGACCCCATGACGACGGGGCATTTGGACATTATCAGACGAGCATCCGCCATCTTTGATGAGATAGTGGTCTGCGTCATGGTGAACACCACGAAGCAGTACCTGTTTCCCTTGGAGCAGCGCATTGCGTTACTTGAAAGCGCCCTTTCTGATCGGAGGAATATCCAGGTGGATCATTACGAAGGGCTTTTGATGAACTACGTGGTGGATCGCGGAATCGATGTCGTGATTAAAGGACTTCGAAATAACCGGGATTTTGAATATGAAAACAACATGGAGTTTTTTAACAAACGGATGGCGAAGGATATTGATACCGTGTATCTGATGGCCAGCCATGAACATGAATATATCAGTTCCTCAGCAGTCCGGGAGCTTCTGGGCTTTGGAGGAGATATCAGCGGGCTGGTACCGCCAGAGGTGGAAGCCGCGCTGCGCTTGAAATAGATTGGAGGCAGTGTAATGAAGGTTTTGGAATTAATCAACGAGGTGGAAGAACTGGTGGAAAAGGGGAATTCCGTTCCCTTCTCATCAAAAGCCTTAGTGAATCCAGAGGAAATTATAGAGATTTTGGACGAAATCCGGACCGCCCTCCCGCCGGAGTTGGCAGAGGCCCGTAAGATTGTGGCAGAGCGCAAGCAGATTTTGTTTGAGGCCCAGGCTGATGCCGATCGCTTGAAAAACGATGTGGAGGGTAAGCTGCGACAGGTCATCGATAACAGTGAGATTACAAAAAATGCTCAAACTCAGGCGGAAATTATCATTGAAAATGCCCAAATCCAGGCCAAGGAAATTCGCATTGGGACCCAGCATTATTCGGATAAAATTTTATACAATCTTCAAATCAAACTCAAAGAGATCAATGATCAAATCGAAGCAAATCGCAAAGAACTAAAGGATATTAAATGATGAATCGGGACTTGGTTGCAAGTCCCGATTTTAGCAAGGAGAATAGAATGATAGAAGTTGGAAAGATTCAAGATCTGGTCATCGATCGGATTTCAAAAATTGGGCCATATTTGGTGGACCCCCAGGATAAAAAAGAAAAAAAGGATTCAGTGTTGATGCCGGGGAAGGAATTGCCTAAGGGCGCGGCTGTGGGGGATACCCTATCGGTCTTTGTCTACCGGGATTCCGGGGACCGGCCCATCGCCACTCTAAGGCGGCCTAAAATACTTATGGGAGAGCTGGCACCCCTGAAGGTGGTGGCCATTACCAAGGTGGGGGCTTTTATGGACTGGGGGCTGGAAAAAGATGTACTCCTCCCCTATAGCGAGCAAATCACTAAGGTACAGATCGGCCGGGAATATTTGGTGGAGCTGTACCTGGACAAAAGTGGCCGTCTTTGCGCGACGATGAAAGTATACCCCAAGTTGGAAAACGAAACGCCCTACAAGGCAGGAGATTGGGTGGAAGGTTATATCTATCAGATTAATCCGGAAATGGGGGCTTTTGTGGCGGTAGACTTAAAATACCATGGCCTAGTCCCCTTGAAGGAAATGATCAGTGCGGATGTGCATTGTGGGGATTCAGTCAAAGCACGGGTGACCCAAATCCGAAAGGATGGCAAGCTGGCCCTTAGCCCCAACCGCAAAGCATACAAGGAAATCCCTCAGGATGCCCGGGTGATTTACGATAAGCTCATGGCGGCAGGGGGATCACTGCCTTACAACGATAAAACACCGCCAGCCATTATTGCTAAGGAATTCCACATGAGTAAGGCCTCCTTTAAACGGGCCATTGGTAACCTGCTGAAAACCAAGAAGATTCGGATCACCAGTCGGGGGATTACCCTGTCAGAAAGTCGCCATTAGGTGATGGCTATGTCGAAGGTCGTCATCGTTAAATGCACCAGCTACGATGGTGAGCAGGTGTACGAAGCCCTTAAGAGGGGCATGGCCTATCTGGGTGGGATTACCCGCTTTGTATCCCCGGAAGAGAAAATTCTCTTGAAGCCCAACATGTTGCGGAGTAAAAAAATAGAGAGTGGCTGCACGACCCATCCGGCTGTATTCGAAGGCGTCATTCGCTTGTTGGAAGAGGCCCAATGCACCAAGCTGACCTATGGGGATTCCCCAGGTTTGGGGTCACCGGAAAAGGTGGCAACCGAGGTGGGGCTAGCGGCTGTGGCCCAGGCCCACGGCATTCCCCAGGGCGTATTTGACCGGGGTCAAACGGTGGCCTACCCTGATGGGGAGGTGACCAAGCGCTTTGAACTGGCCCAGTCTGTTATCGAAACCGACGCTTTAATTAGTCTGTGCAAGATGAAGACCCATGGGCTCACCCGAATTACAGGGGCGGTTAAAAACCAACTAGGCTGTGTCTATGGCTTTAATAAAGGGGCCAGCCATGCCCGTTTTCCAAATAGTTTGCAGTTTAGCCGAATGCTGGTGGATCTCAATCAATGCATTGCCCCCCGGCTCTTCATCATGGATGGGATTACCGCAATGGAGGGCAACGGTCCGGCGTCGGGAACACCGGTCAAAATGAATTGCCTTTTGATTTCTGATGATCCTGTGGCTCTGGATGCCACCTTTGCCCGGTTGGTGGACCTGGACCCGTCCTTTGTGCCCACCATCACCGCAGGGGAAGAAATGGGCCTGGGAACCTACCTCCAGGATGAAATTACACTTTTGGGAGATCATTTAGGTGATCTGATTAATGATAATTTTTCTGTGGAACGGATTCCGGTCAAGGATGAAAGCACCATCAGTCTGAGTAATTTAAGATTTGTTAAAAATTGGCTAACGCGAAAGCCGGTGGTCATAAGGGAACGCTGTGTCCAGTGCGGCATTTGCATTGCCAGCTGTCCTTTAGAGGAAAAAGCCTTGCGTTGGCAGGAGGTGGGCAGCAATCGATATCCGAAGTACGATTATCACCGCTGCATTCGCTGCTATTGCTGCCAGGAAATGTGCCCGAAAAAGGCCATTGTTGTTAAAACGCCGCTTTTGGGGCGAATTTTTATATACCGATAAATACAAAAGAGGGGAGTGATTTTATTGTTAGCATCAAAATTAATACTTAAATGCCTTGAAAAAGAAAATGTAGACGTTATTTTTGGGTATCCCGGTGGGGCGCTGCTGCCTTTGTATGAGGCCTTCCGTGAATCTCCCATCGAGCATGTCCTGGTGAGAAATGAACAGGCGGGACCCCATTATGCCAGTGGCTATGCCCGTGAAACTGGAAAGGTGGGGGTTTGCTTAGCGACATCCGGTCCCGGAGCCACTAACATGGTCACAGGGATTGCAACCGCTTATCTGGATTCCATCCCCATTGTCGCTATCACCGGGCAGGTTAACCGGGATCTCATTGGGACGGATGCCTTTCAGGAGGCGGATATCTTTGGGGCAACGGCGCCTTTTACCAAGCACTCTTATCTCGTAAAGGAAGCGGCAGACCTGCCACGGATTATCCGGGAGGCCTTCCACATCGCATCCACGGGTCGTCCGGGTCCCGTCTTGATCGATATTCCCCGGGATGTCCAGCTGGAGACCATTAAAAACATCAAATATGTGGATGAGGTGGATATCCGTGGATATAAGCCAACCTACGAAGGGCACATGGGACAGATTCGCCGGGCCATCCGAAAGATTAAGGCGTCTAAGCGTCCAGTGATTTACGCCGGGGGCGGGGTGGTTCTGAGCAAGGCCCAGGCGGAGCTTTTAACCTTTGCCCAGCAAAATACCATCCCTGTCATTACAAGCCTGATGGGGATTGGGGCCTTTCCAGAAAATCATCCCCTCTATGCCGGCATTGTGGGAAGCCATGGTTATGAGTATTCCAATCATATTATGGATGAGGCAGATTTATGTATCTGTGTGGGAGCCCGGATGTCGGATCGGGGTACTATGAATAACGTGGGGAGTATGAATGATATGGAGCTGATCCATATTGATATTGATCCGGCTGAAATTGGTAAAAATATTGATGACACCAATATTCCCATTGTGGGTGATGCCCGTATCGTCCTGAGTGATTTGATTGAAAAGGACATTAACAAGGATACCAAGACATGGATTACGGGGATTGAAAAAATAAAAGAAGAGCACCCGGTGTTGTACGATTGTCACCTGGACTTAGATTTGGTGAATCCCAAGCTGTTGTTTACCCGCTTGTCGGACATTGCCGCCTTGGATGCGACCCTGGTGGCAGATGTTGGACTGAATCAGATTTGGTCTGCCTTATACTACCATGTCATGGGAGATCGCCATTACTTTACCTCTGGAGGCTTGGGCACCATGGGGTATAGCATTCCCGCAGCAGCCGGGGTGGCCTTTGCTACCCGGGAAACCCCAAAACAAATTTTTGCGGTATGTGGTGATGGCAGCTTTCAAATGGCCATGGGTGAGCTGGGGGTTATTGCAGAGTACCAGTTGGATGTGAATATCATTCTCATTAACAATGGCAAGTTGGGGATGGTCCGCCAGCTCCAGCATGATAATTACGGCAAAAACCATTACTCCGGGACAGATCTTAGTTTCTCTGTGGATTTTATGACCTTGGCCAAAGCTTACGGTATCCAGGGCTTCCATGCCGAGACCACGGAGGAGGCTGAGTCCGCAATTGCGCAGGCCATCGCCCATAAGGGCCCGACCCTTGTGGAATGCATGGTCCACGAAGATTTCATTCGGATTTAGGAGGGGACGATGGAAAAGCATTGTTTATCACTACTCGTAGAAAATAACTTCGGGGTACTCTCCCGGATTTCTGGACTCTTCGCCCGTCGTGGCTACAACATCGACAGCCTCACGGTCGGGACCACGGAGAATCCCAGGATCTCCCGGATCACCATGGTGGTTACGGGGGATGAGCGGATCCTGGAGCAGATTAAAAAACAATTGAATAAGCTGATCAATGTCATTAAGGTCATTGAGCTCAAGGATGGCGAAGCCATCCGCCGGGAGCTGGTGTTTATTAAGGTTCGTGCCAATGACGATACCCGTGCCAATATCGTCCAGATTTCCAATTTGTTCCGGGCATCGGTGGTGGATGTGGCCAAGGAAAGCCTGATTCTAGAGCTGACGGGAACCCGGGAAAAGGTGGATGCCTTTATCGAAATCATTGAACCCTTTGGGGTTTTGGAATTTGTCCGTTCAGGCGAAACGGGACTTCAACGTGGAAAGCATAAGATCTGAGGAATGAATGGATAATCGAAAAAAGGGTGTTTTGTGTATTGTCATCGCCACTGTGCTCTTAAGCTGCGGTGGCGTTCTCATTAAAAGTGTAGATGCTAGCTCTATGACCATTGCCGCTGTCCGTGGAGGCATTGCGGGGATTGTTTTCATCCCCTTTATCCAGTGGAAAAAGCTGCGTTTTGACAAATCCTTTGTGGGATTGATTTTAGCCTATAGTTTTTTAACGGCAACCTTTGTAACGGCAACGAAGATGACCACGGCAGCTAATGCCATTATCCTGCAATGCACGGCTCCCCTCTGGCTGTATTTATTTTATTTAGTCAGTGGGAAGAAGTCCATTGTGCTGTCCGAACTGATTCCCCGACTCGTCATTCTCTGTGGAATTTTAGTTATTCTCTTTGATCCCACCAACGCAGGTGGAGGTCAGGCCGTATTTGGCAATCTTTTGGCCTTGGCCTCAGGAATCGCCTATGCCGTAGAGCAGTATTTAATGGAAAAGGATTACCCCATGAATGATCTTTCCAAGGTTGGGATTATTAACTTAATCATGGCTTTTGGGATGCTGCTTTTATTTAATCATCAGATTGACATTCTGAATATTTCGTGGTCTAATTGGTTAGTGTTGATATTCTTGGGGGTCGTCCAGCTGGGCGGGGCCTACCTCTTCCTGTTTAAAGGGGTACGTCTGGTCTCAGCCTTTGAGGCTTCCATCATATCCTTATTAGAGCCCATCCTAAACCCCATCCTTGTATTTTTTATTATCGGAGAGAAACCAACAGGGTTTACTATCCTTGGTTTTGCCGCTATTTTGGTCGGGATCCTACTGACCCTGCGGCCAGAAAAATATCAGGCTGGAGTGAATTAATAATTATTTGAGGAGGAACTATGTACAAAATCGTCAAAGCCGAACACCTGGCAGAGAACATCGTCCTGATGGACGTTGCCGCTCCCCGGGTAGCGGGGCATTGTGAACCCGGACAATTCATCATCGTCCGGATGGATGAAAAAGGGGAACGCATCCCCCTAACCATCTGTGACTACGACCGGGAAGCCGGCACCGTCACCATCGTATTCCAGGAGGTGGGCGCCTCCACCATCCGCATGGCCGCGTTAAAAGAGGGCGACGCCTTCTTAGACTTCATCGGACCCCTGGGCTGTGCCTCAGAATTGATCAACGAAGATCTCGAAGCCCTAAAAGCTAAAAAGATTCTCTTTGTGGCCGGAGGCGT
>NZ_FNRK01000016.1 GCF_900107815.1 Eubacterium aggregans | reverse complement strand
GAAGCCGAAGCCGTCTCCGAAGCCGAACGCTGCTTAAACTGTAAAAAGCCCAAATGTGTTGCCGGCTGTCCCGTCTCCATCGACATCCCCCGGTTTGTAGGGCACGTTGCCGAACGGAACTTTGAAGAAGCCGCTAAAACCATCGCTGAAGCCTCCGCCCTTCCCGCCGTCTGCGGCCGGGTCTGTCCCCAGGAAAGCCAATGTGAAGGTCAGTGTATCCTCGGCATTAAAGGCGAGCCCGTCTCCATCGGTAAGCTCGAACGCTTTGTCGCCGACTGGGCCATGGCCCATCATATCGTCCCCACAGTCACCGCTGAACCCAAGGACAAAAAAATCGCCGTCATCGGAAGCGGCCCCGCCGGACTCACCTGTGCCGGAGACCTCGCCAAAATGGGCTACACCGTCACCATCTTCGAAGCGCTGCATGAAGCCGGAGGCGTCTTAGTCTACGGCATCCCAGAATTCCGCCTGCCCAAAGAAGCCGTTGTGGCCAAAGAAGTGGAAAACGTCAAAAAGCTCGGTGTCAAAATCGAAACCGACGTCGTCATCGGCAAAGCCACCACCATTGACGAGCTCATGAACGACGAAGGCTTCGATGCCGTCTTTATCGGCTCCGGTGCCGGACTCCCTAAATTTATGGGCATCCCCGGGGAACAGGCCAACGGTGTCTTCTCCGCCAATGAATACCTCACCCGGAACAACCTCATGAAGGCCTTTAAAGACTACGACACCCCCATCCACAGAGGCCACAAGGTCGCCGTCGTCGGCGGGGGCAACGTCGCCATGGACGCCGCCCGAACCGCCCTGCGATTAGGCGCCGACACATACATTGTCTACCGAAGAAGTGAAGTCGAGCTTCCCGCAAGAGTAGAAGAAGTCCACCATGCCAAGGAAGAAGGCATCCAGTTCCACCTCCTCACCAACCCCAAGGAAATCCTTGTAGGCGAGGACGGCTGGGTCACCGGCCTGCGCTGTGTCAAAATGGAGCTCGGTGAACCCGATAACTCCGGCAGACGCCGCCCAGTGGAAATCCCCGGCAGTGAGTACGACATCGACGTGGACACCGTCATCATGAGCCTGGGGACCTCCCCCAACCCCTTAATCTCCAGCACCACCGCTGGCTTAGACACCAACCGCTGGCAGTGCATCGTGGCCGAAGACGGCACAGGTCAGACCAGCCGGGAGGGCATCTACGCCGGCGGGGACGCCGTCTCCGGTGCCGCCACCGTCATCTTGGCCATGGGGGCCGGGAAGGAAGCGGCCGCGGCTATTGATGGGTATTTGAGTAAATCGTAAAAAAATATTTGAATATAAAAAAAGCGTCACCGTTACTGGTGGCGCTTTTGTCTTTTGAGATAGGGGGAGTTCCTTGGAGACCAAGGGGAATCCTCTATCTTTTGGCTTATTCTACAATATCTGGGAGCGTTATGTCCTCTCCTACCAAATCGATTATTTTTTTAAATCCATCCCGTTGTTTCATCGTACTTCCCAAAGAAGTAATAATCGCTGTTATATTTTCTTTTCCCACCGTCTCCACAAAATTCTTTACCCCAGGGGGCATTGTTCCAGCCCATAAAGGAAACACCACAACAATTTCATCCGTAATGTCTGGTTCAAGGTAGTCTGCGGGTATCGTTTTTCCGCTGAGTGCCATCGCTCCAGCCTTCATATAATTCACTTTACCATCCCAGTTTTTATGATCATCAATCATCCTCGCTGTGGTTTGATAACGTGCTGCCAATTGATCAGCAATTGCCTTGCTTCTTCCAGTGCGTGAAAAATAATATACTTGCATAGAACTTCCTCCTAAAATTATAATGGGCCATTATCTATCTTGAGTTTTCGTTCAAGAAGCACCCCCGCCCTGCTCAATCAATGCCGATTTTTACAGCCTTATACCTGAAATAGGTATAAGTTGTCTGCTGTTTTGGAAAATGGTCAAGTATGTCAATAAAGGGTATTGTAGCACACTCACTTAAATCAGCGAATGAAAAATACTCGTTAAGCCGAACTTTTTTTATCTTTTTCAGACGGTCATGCCTTTGGGTCTGTTCAGCGATGAACTCTGCGAAGTGCAGATTTCATTTTTGCGCTTGTCACTGTCCTTTCAGGACAACAGGCCCACTGGAAGGGCACACTGTTTTACATTAAGGCGTGGCAAGCGGTTCCCGACGATTACAGGCTTTGGACTTGTTATCACGCGGTCCGAAAAGAACACCCGACGGCTCCGCACTGGCTACAGTCGTGGAGGGTAGACTGGCCCTTTATACCGGCATCGGCCCCATAATAATACAGCAGGGAATTGACGGGAATGAGCATATAGCTTTCCGTTATATCCACATCCAGGGGGTGGTTTTCAGGGGCTTCGGCCTTGAGGAGCTCCAGAACAGCACCCTGGATTTCCGGGGGAATGCCATTTTCTCCCGGGGAGTATTGACAGGTGAGGTTTAGCCCCTGGGACAGGAGGGCTGCTTCAATGATGGCGTTGAGTTGGTTTGCGGCGTTAAAGAGGATTTCACTGACGAGGTGGTCCAGAAGGTAGGCTTCTAAGTGTTGGCCCTCTGCCATTTTCTGCTGGCCAATGGTTTCAAAATCCCGGGAGCAGGTAATGAGGCCAATAACGATGTGGGAGCAGCAATCCACGCTGGGGAGAATACCCTGGTACTGGTTGGGTAACACAGCGTAGCAGGTAGTGACGCCCAGGCAATTCCGGGCGAGCTGATAAAGCTCCGGGAGGGTCCGGGCAGCGTGTTCGGCGGCATGGGAACCGGGCTTTAATTTAAGTTGACGAAAGATTTTTTCCTGATCGGCTTGGATTTGAGGTTTGATGAATTTAAACATAGGCGTCTCCTTTGGGAATTATCTCTTATCATAGCATGGAATGGTGCTCAGTGAAAGGACTCTGTTTCATGCAAACTTAATGTAAGCTTAACCTATCAATAACCCGTTGACGGATAAACAATAGTTTGCTATCATAATGATATCGATACAAATGAAAAATGTTTAGAGTGATGAAGCTCCTTTGATACAAATCAAGGGGGCATTTTCTTTTTTGAAACGGTGTGTTAATCCATCGCGGCGAGGGGTGTGCTGTGGCGGTGGATGAAGGATTTCAAATTAAAAGGAGAGACGTAATGGATGATGGAAGAGCAACGGTCATTATTGTTGACGATGAGCCCATAACGCGCATGGATTTGAGGGAGATTTTAGAAGGAAAGGGGTACATTGTCATTGAAGAAGCCAATGATGGTTTTGATGCGATTTTGCTGTGTCGAAAGCATCATCCGGACTTAGTTTTCATGGATGTCAAAATGCCGCTTTTGGACGGAATGTCAGCCTCTCAGATTATCATGGAAGAGAAATTGGCAGGGACCATTATTTTACTCACGGCCTATACGGATCAGAAATATGTAGAGGGTGCTAAGAAAAACGGTGTGGGCGGATATATGGTCAAGCCGATTGTGGAGGGGGCCATTATTCCAACCATCGAGCTGGCCATGGCCAGGAGCAATGAGGTGCAGCAGCTGCGACGGGATATGGAAAAGGTTTCTGAGCGGCTGAAAAGCCGAATTGTCATCGAACAGGCCAAGGGGCGTTTGATGCAGCGGGGAAAAATCCAGGAGGATGATGCCTACGGCTATCTGCGCCGGGTCAGTCAGGAAAAAAATGTACCCATTCGGCGGGTAGCCGAATATGTGTTGATGCAGACAGGGGGATGAGATGGAAACAGCGAGAAGCCTGTGCCAGCTCCACACCGATTTAACGGAACAGGAAATTTTAACCATTGAGGCCATGGCCGCTATCCTTCAGCCCATTGCCAATATGGAGGACGCTGATATTTTTATCGACTGTATCTCCCGGTCCGGGGATGCGCTGGTGGTGGCAGAAGCAAAGCCCTTGGGAAGTTTTTCTTCTTATGAAAACAGCGTTTTAGGTATGCCCGCCCAGGAAGACAATGAACCCGCAGTGGCAAGGACATTCCGACTTGGAATACCAACCAAACATATGAAAGCAATGACCCAGGAAGACAGGTGCGTTATCCAATCGGTGGAACCTATATTCAACGACAGCAAGGTAATTGGCGTTTTAATCCGAGAGCAGGCCATGGATGAATTGAAAGGCCTGGAGACCGAGCCCTTTACCATGGATGGCCTTTACCCCGATGTTTTTATTGAAGATGATAAGCAGTGGTGGTTAGATGAATATCTGGAAGAGGGCCTGATCCTGGTGGATCGAAATGGCATCGTTCGGTTTTGCAATAAGTGTGCCTCCAATTTATATAAGGAGCTGGGGTATGTGGGGGATATTGTCGGTCAATCCTATAAAAATGTTCGCTTGGTCAGTATGGACTGCGGCCATTTACCAGGAACCCTGGCGAACAAGGAAACCGAGCTGGCCAACCACCATTTCAATATTCGCCACGTCAGCAGTGGGAAGGACGATGATTCCTTCGCGGTCATTATCCGGGATATTACCCGGGAGCGAAAGCAGGAGCAGGAGTTGATTTTAAAATCGGTAGCCATCAAGGAAATCCACCATCGGGTAAAGAATAATCTTCAGACCATCGCATCCCTATTGCGCCTCCAGAGCCGACGCTCTGAAAATGAAGAGACCCGGGAAAATCTGGAAAAAAGCATGTACCGTATTTTGTCCATTGCCCGAACCCATGAGCTGCTGGCGAAAAATGGGATCGACCAGGTGAAAGTGATGGCCGTTATTTCCAACATTCGGGATAATCTTATGCGGATTTGTGATCCCACCCTTGAGCTTCAGGTGGATTTAGAAGGGGATGATTTCTATATTTCATTAGATATTGCGACGACCATTGCTCTGGTTATCAATGAAATCGCACAAAATTCGCTAAAGTATGCCTTTGTGGATCGGGAGAGGGGGAGTATTTCCATTCAGATTACCCAGGGGCGGCTGTATTCCAGTATTGAAGTGGCCGATGATGGCTGTGGCTTTGATGTTGAGAAAATTAAAAAAGAGAGTTTAGGGCTGTCCATTGTTAAATCGCTGGTGCGGGATAAACTCCACGGGACGTTAAAGCTGGAATCTGATGATCAGGGAACCCGGATTGCCTTTGAATTTTCAACACAGATGCATGATGTGCAAAATAATTGTGCCGTTTGAGGCACTTGAAATAAACTGAATATGTAAGGGAGCCTGCAATGACGCAGGGCTCCAATACCTTGGTGAAGAGGCCTGGGCAATGGGAATTGATGACGATTCCGATGTCCAGGTTTTTTTGTTGGAAAAAACGGAGGGTATCCAGTGAAGGAAGTGATAAAAAGTGTGGGAATCGACATCGGAACATCGACCACCCAGCTGGTTTTTAGTCAATTGACCATCGAAAATCTGGCCAGCAGCTTTACCGTTCCGCGAATCAGTATCGTCGATAAGACCGTGTTCTACCGGTCGCAAATTTATTTCACTCCCCTTAAGGCGGAGGATGAGATCGATGCGGGGGCGGTAAAGACCTTGATCCTACAGGAGTACGCGGCAGCAGGGATTTCGCCCGGGGATTTAAAAACCGGGGCCGTCATCATCACCGGGGACACTGCAAGAAAGAAGAATGCGGATGCCGTCCTCCAGGCCCTCAGTGAAATGGCCGGGGATTTCGTGGTGGCCACCGCCGGCCCGGATTTAGAGTCCGTCCTTTCGGCCCGGGGGGCCGGGACGGATGTGCTGTCCCAAGAACATCACAATTGTGTGGCGAATATTGACATTGGTGGGGGAACGAGCAACATCGCCGTATTCGATAAAGGCAAGCTGGTGGGGACCGCTTGCCTGGACATTGGGGGACGGCTGGTGCGTGTGGAGGGGGGACGGATCAGCGGGATTTACCATAAGCTAAAGGCCCTGGCCCTGGAACATGGACTTCCCCTGGAAATGGGTCAGAATGCCGACATTGCTGTCCTGAGGCAGCTGTGCCGGCTGATGGCGGACCATTTGGCCGAGGCCCTGGGGCTGCTGCCTAGGGAGGCGGACCATGGGCGGCTGTACACCAACAATGGACAGCCTTTGCCGGAGGGTCTGATTATCGATGCCCTCACCCTTTCCGGAGGGGTGGCAGACTGCATGGGTCAGGAGAAATGCGACGAGTTTTGTTATGGGGACATTGGGGTTTTACTGGGGGAGGCCATCGAAGGCCATCCGGCCTTTCAGAAGGTAGAGCGCTATCCCGCCCGGGAGACCATCCGGGCAACGGTGGTGGGCGCCGGTAGCCATACCATGAATGTCAGCGGAAGCACCATCCATTATGTGGAGGCGGTCCTCCCCATGAAGAATATTCCGATTTTAAAGCTTTCCCACGAGGAGGAAGCCACTATCCCCGGTTTAATTCTGGGAATTAAGCGCCGGCTCCCCCTGTTTATCCAGGAGGATGGACCGAGCCCTGTGGCCATTGCCCTGTCGGCATCGGCCTATGAAAGCTTCCAGGACATTCAGGCCTTGGCCAGGGGAATCCTGGAGGGATGCGCCGCCATTATCCAATGGGAAATTCCCCTGGTACTGATTCTGGAGTGCGATATCGGGAAGGTCCTGGGGAATGCAGTGGACAGCATTTTAGGCGGCAAGAAGGACATTATCTGCCTGGACGGCGTGTATGCGCAGGACGGGGATTATATTGATATCGGAAAACCAGTTGCAGGAGGGAGGGTATGCCCTGTCGTTATCAAAACAATGGTCTTTAACACGTAGGCAATCGGCATTAGAGAAGGAGGAAAAACAGTGATTTTAAAAACAAAGCTATTTGGGACGACCTATTCCTTTGGGTCCCTTCGGGAGGTCATGGCGAAGGCGAACGAAGAGAAATCCGGGGATCGGTTGGCGGGGGTTGCGGCAGAATCGGCGGAGGAACGCGTTGCGGCCAAGGCCGTGCTTTCCCACATCACCCTGGGGGAGATACGGAATAATCCAGCAGTCCCCTATGAGGAGGATGAGGTTACACGCATCATCCAGGATGATGTGAATGAAAGCATTTATATGGAGCTGAAGAATAAGACGGTGGCAGAGTTCCGGGAGTGGATATTGGATGAAAAAACCGACGGGGCAATGATCCGCCGGGCCTCCCGGGGAATTACCAGCGAGATCGTGGCAGCGGTGTGCAAGCTCATGGGGAATCTGGACCTGATTTATGCAGCAAAGAAGATACGGGTTACCGCCCATTGCAATACGACCATCGGCCTGCCGGGGACGTTTTCATCACGACTCCAGCCCAACCACACCACCGACGATATCGACGGCATTATCGCCTCGACCATGGAGGGTTTTAGCCTAGGCTGTGGGGATGCGGTGCTGGGTCTGAACCCGGTGGATGATTCAGTGGAAAATGTCACCCGGGTTTTAAAGGCTTTCGATGCCTTTAAAAATGAATGGGAGATTCCCACCCAGATCTGTGTACTGGCCCACGTGACTACCCAAATGGAGGCCATCGAAAAGATGAATGCCCCCATGGATTTGATGTTCCAATCCATTGCCGGATCCCAGAAGGGCAACGAGGCTTTCGGGATTTCTGCACAAATGCTTAAGGATGGGCACGATTTAATGCTCAGCCGGGGCACCAGCACCGGTCCCAATGTGATGTATTTTGAAACCGGCCAGGGGGCAGAGCTATCCTCTGATGCTAACTTCGATTGGGATCAGCTGACCATGGAGGCTCGATGCTATGGCCTGGGCAAGTGTTACAATCCATTCCTGGTCAATACCGTGGTGGGCTTCATCGGACCGGAATACCTGTACGATTCCAAGCAGGTCATTCGGGCGGGTCTGGAGGATCACTTCATGGGTAAGCTTACAGGGGTGTCCATGGGCTGTGATGCCTGTTACACCAACCATATGAAGGCGGACCAAAATGATATTGAAAATCTGGCCACTTTGTTGGTGGCCGCTGGGTGTAATTATATCATGGGGGTTCCCCAGGGGGATGACTGTATGCTCATGTATCAATGTACAGGCTACCATGAAGCGGCAGCCCTTCGGGAGGTTTTCAACCTTCGTCCCACGGCCCCCTTTGATGCCTGGATGGAGAAAATGGGCTTTTCAGAAAATGGAAGATTGACTCCCTTAGCCGGGGATGCCTCGGTCTTCGTTAAATAGTCAGGAGAGTGTGATGATTAGTGAACAAGAATTGAGGAAAATCGTCAAGGATGTCATCGCCGGGATGGATATTTCAGGAACCACCCAGGAGATGACGGCACCACCTTTGATGGAAGTCCAGGGAGAGGGCGGTGACCTGGAGTCGGGCCTGATCCCGGATGTTACCGCTGTCGATATTACAACACAGTATTTGGTGGAGAATCCCCTGCACAAGGAGGCCTACGCCCAGCTTAAGGCCAACGCACCCTGCCGCCTTGGCATTGGCAAGGCCGGCGCCCGGTACAAAACTGATCCGGTCCTCCAATTCCGGGCTGCCCATTCCGCTGCCCAGGATGCCGTCTTTACCGATGTGGACGAGGATTTTGTGGATAGCCTTGGGGTATTCACCGTCCAAACCCAGTGTGAGAACAAGGATGTTTACCTGACCCGCCCGGATCTGGGCCGGCGCTTAAGCGCCGAGGGCGCCGCCATGGTTAGGTCGCGCTGTGTGCCGAACCCCCAGGTTCAGATTTTTATTGCAGACGGATTAAGCTCTGCGGCGGTCGAGGCCAATGTCAATGAGGTGTTGCCTGCCATTATCCAGGGCCTTGAGGTAAACGGCATCCAAATCGGAACGCCCTTCTTTGTCAAATACGGACGGGTGGCTGTGATGGATGAGGTGTCAGAAATTACCGGTGCGGATGTTACCTGCGTGCTCATTGGAGAGCGTCCCGGGCTTATCACCGCCCAGTCCATGTCGGCCTACATGGCCTATAAGGCCACGGTGGGAATGCCCGAGGCCAGGCGCAACGTGCTTTCCAATATCCATCGGGCCGGGACCAATCCGGCAGAGGCTGGGGCACACATTGCCACAGTGCTGAAAAAGATGCTGGACGAAAAAAACAGCGGAACAGATTTAAAACTATAGGAGGAAAGCGTGAAAGGTGATTTTTTAAAAACGAATGTTCTCGCGACGAAGCTTATTCCCAATGTTAACCCGGAAATGGCCAAAGCCCTGAAGCTGCCCAAGAATCTGAAGGCATTGGCCCTGATTACAGCAGACTGTGATGATGTAACCTACACGGCTCTGGATGAAGCCACAAAAAAGGCCGAGGTCCAGGTGGTGTATGCCAAGAGCTTTTACGGAGGGGCAGATAATGCCAATACCAAGCTGGCCGGAGAAATCATCGGGATACTGGCCGGGGAAAATCCAGCGGAGGTTAAAAGCGGACTGGATGCCTGTGTGGATACCATCGAAAATGTGGCCCACTTTATCTCGGCCAACGCGGATGATTCCATTTGTTATTACGCCCACTGCATCGCCCGGACGGGGAGCTACTTATCCAAGGGGGCCGGAGTCCCCGAGGGCGAAGCCCTGGCCTATCTCATCGCGCCGCCCCTGGAGGCCATGTACGCCGTGGATGCGGCCATGAAGGCCGCAGATGTACAGCTGTGTGAATTGTACGCACCGCCCTCTGAAACCAACTTTGGGGGGGCACTGCTGACAGGGTCCCAGTCTGCCTGTAAATCAGCTTGTGATGCCTTTGCCACTGCCGTTGAATATGTGGCGGAAAACCCCCTAGAGCGATGAAATATCATCGGATAAACGGAAGGAAGTGAGCATATGCAGTTATACGATAAGGATCTGCTGTCGGTTCAGGAGGTTCGGGAACTGCTGGAAAAAGCCCAGGCGGCCCAGCAGGAGCTGGCGCATTCAAGTCAGGAAGCCGTGGATCGAATTGTCAAAAGCATCGCTGAGGCCGGAGTGCGCAATGCCAAGCGCCTGGCCCAGCTGGCCAACGAGGACACCGGCTTTGGCCGGGTAGAGGATAAGGTCATCAAAAATATATTCGCAAGCCAGGGGGTTTATGAATATATCAAGGATATGAAAACCATTGGTGAAATTCATCGGGATGATGAGAAAAAGGTGCGGTCCATTGCCGTACCCGTAGGGGTTATTGCGGGACTGGTGCCCTCCACTAATCCTACATCCACGGTATTGTACAAAGCAGAAATCGCCATTAAGGCGGGGAACGCCATTGTCTTTTCACCCCATCCCGGGGCATTGCGATCCATTATGGAAACCGTAAAGGTTATCCGCCAGGCCATTGCAGAGGGGGGTGGGAAGGAGGACTTAGTATCCTGTATCACCATCCCCACCATGCAGGCCACCGACCATTTAATGAAGCACCCCATCGTCTCTATGATTCTGGCTACCGGGGGGTCTGCTATGGTCCGAGCCGCTTATTCATCAGGGACGCCAGCCATTGGCGTGGGCCCTGGAAACGGCCCGGCCTATATTGAAAAAACGGCGGATATTCCCGCGGCAGTGTCTCAGATTATGGATTCCAAGACCTTTGATAATGGCACCATTTGTGCCTCAGAGCAATCCGTCATCTGTGACGATGCCCTGGCACCCCAGGTTCAAAAGGAAATGGAGGCCCAGGGAGCCTACTTTCTGGACGATGACCAACAGCGGCAATTGGGGGCGTTTATCCTCCGGGCCAATGGCACCATGAACCCCATGATCGTGGGGAAGGATGTTCAAACCATTGCTGAGCTTTCAGGACTGACCATTCCAAAGGATGTCCGGGTTCTGGTGGCCCGGGAGAATGGTGTGGGCCGGGGACATCCTTATTCCAATGAAAAGCTGACCCCCATTCTGGCTTTCTTTACTGCACCGGGGTATCAGGAGGTTTGTGAAATGTGCCGGGAAATTCTCCACTATGAGGGTGCAGGCCACACCTTTGCCATCCATACCCAGGATGAAGCCATGGTGGACTACTTTGCAGCCCGGATTCCGGCTTCCCGGATTATTGTCAATTCCCCCAGCGCCCTGGGAGGAATCGGGGCGACCACTGGCCTGATGCCGGCCCTTACCCTGGGGTGCGGTGCCATTGGCGGCAGTGCCACCTCTGAAAATGTAGGTCCCCAGAATCTTATGGATATCCGTCATGTGGCCTATGGGTGCCGGTCCCTTTCAGAGATTAGGAAGTCTGCGGAGATGCTGGAGGGTGGCTGTATGGTCCAATCGGAACTCACCGAGGCGGATGTGGACGAAATGGTCGCAGAAATCATCAAACGGATTCAGGCAATTTAGCCATTTTAAATAACAGGAGGAAATTATAATGAGCTCATCTGAAGCATTAGGAATGATCGAAACAAAGGGTTTAGTTGCATCCATTGAAGCATCGGATGCCATGGTTAAGGCGGCTAATGTCACCTTGATTGGCAAGGAACGGGTCGGCGGCGGATTGGTTACGGTGATGGTCCGCGGGGATGTTGGCGCGGTTAAGGCGGCAGTAGATGCCGGGGCCACGGCGGCAGAACGGGTGGGACAAATTGTTTCCGTCCACGTCATCCCAAGACCCCATACTGAAGTTGAAGCCATCCTGCCCCATTTAGATACCCCCATTAAAGGAGAATAGTATGTCGGCATATCAAGCACTGGGAATGATTGAAACCAAGGGATTGGTAGCCTCAGTGGAGGCCTCGGATGCCATGGTTAAGGCGGCCAACGTCACCCTCATTGGCAAGGAGCTGGTGGGCGGCGGATTGGTCACGGTGATGGTCCGTGGGGATGTTGGGGCGGTGAAAGCAGCGGTGGATGCCGGTGCCACAGCGGCGGATAAGGTGGGGAGCCTGATTTCTGTCCATGTCATCCCCCGGCCCCATAGCGAGGTCGAAGCTATTTTGCCAAGATTAGAATAGATTGGGAGGATGATAGGGCATGAAAGTGATTACAGAGGCCGCCCTGCGCCAGGATCTAAAGGCGAATGAGACGGTATACCATTTGGAACAGGGAAAAATCCTGTCACCGGCTGCCCAGGAATATCTTTCCCAACGAAAAATAAAAATCCTTCGTGAGTGCCAGGCAGCATCAGAAAAAGGGCAGTCGGCTGCTCCCCCTGCAGCCCTTCCCCTTTCGGAGAAGCCACGCTACATTGATGAGGAAACCGGGGCTTTCTTTATGGAGAAGCCGGAGTATATGACCCAGCTCCATGGGAATGTCCTGGTCATGAAAACCCATCCCCGGATTATCTTCCGGGGAAAGCTTGACTATCTCCAGGCGGTCATCATCAGAAACCAAGCCGGACTTATGGCCAGTGGCCGATCGGGAATCCTCATCGAGGAGCTGGAGGATATTTTGGAGACCCTCCGCCAGATGATGCGCAGCGAGGTGCTGGATACCCCCTTTATCAAGGCAACCATTATTGGGCTGGATCAGAGTCAGCTTCGGGCACAGTCCCATGACCCCATGGCGTATTTCAATATTAAGCAGATGGTGCTGCCCGATAAAAGCCTGGGGGAAGAATACGCCTGCCTGAATATTCTTCGGACAGAAATCCGCCAGGTGGAGATTAGTGCCATCAAGGCCTATCAGCAGGGTAAGGCCGTTCATCATGGGGATATTGTGGAGGGGTTAAATCGACTGTCCAGCGCAGTACATATCATGATGTGCAAATATTTGGCGGGCATGTATAACGGATAGGAGGATGAAATGAAGCAAATAGTGGATACCGTGTTGGAGTCCATGATCCGTGGAAAGCTAATCCAGATAGAGGTTTCTGCCCGCCATGTCCATTTGAGCCAAGGGGATTTTGAACGCCTTTTCGGCGTGGGTAAGGCCATGACCTTTCAGCGGGCCCTTTCCCAGCCGGGTCAATTTCTGGCAGAAGAGCGGGTGACCCTTGTAGGTCCAAGAGGACAGCTGGAACGAACCGCCATCCTTGGACCGGCCAGGAACCGCACCCAAATTGAGCTGGCCTACAGCGACTGCAGAAAGCTGGGAATCGATGCCCCCTTGCGGGAGTCCGGAGATACAGCGGGCTCCGGCGGCCTTAAATTACAGGCAGCGGGTGGTCAAATCGATGTGACAGAAGGGGCCATTATCGCCCGAAACCATATGCATCTGACCCCGGAGGGCGCCGACCGCTTTGGCCTTGTGGATAAACAGCGTGTCGATGTCCGGGTACTGAGCGAACGGCTGATGACCTTTCAAAATGTGACGGTCCGGGTGAATCCCGCGTTCCGAAACCGGATGCACATCGATATGGACGAAGCCAATGCTGCAGGGATTAGCGGATTTACCCTGGGACGCATCCTGGGGTGAAAGGAGATGGAGTATGTTAGATTTAGAACGGATTGAGCGGCATGTTTGTGGTGTCGAGCGATCCATCACCCACACCCCGGAGGGCCCCATCGATCCAAAGCAGCTGAAGGTTGGCCTGGATTTGGGGACGGCCTACATCGTCATTGTCGTCCTGGATCAGGATAATGAGCCGGTGGCCTGTGAAAAGCAGGCGGCCCAGGTCCTAAGGGATGGCATTGTGGTGGATTATATCGGAGCTCTGAATATCGTAAAAGCCCTCAAGGCGCGATTAGAGGAGCGGTTGGGCTGCGAGCTGTTAAACTGCGCCATTGCCATGCCGGCGGGAACCGAGTCCAGCGTTAAAACCCACCGCTATGTAGCCGAGGGGGCTGGCTTTGAGGTGACCAATGTGTTGGATGAACCCACTGCGGCCAATGCCCTTTACCAAATCAAGGATGGTCTGGTAGTGGATATTGGCGGTGGGACCACAGGGCTGGCCTTTTTTGAGGACGGTGTCGTGACAGATATTGAGGATGAACCCACTGGCGGCGTCCATCTCTCCATGGTCCTTGCTGGGAATTACCATATCTCCATGGAGGAGGCAGAGATTCTCAAGCAGGATTACGGAAGGCATCGGGAAATTTTACCGGTGGTGAAGGCTGTTGTGGAAAAGATGGCCAGCATCATCTGTCAATACGCCCTGGGACGCAGTGTCGATGCCATCTATTTGTGCGGTGGAACCTGCTGTCTGACGGGGATGGAAGGGGTTATTGAAAGGGAAACCGGTATCCCCACGGTCAAGCCCCGGAATCCCTTTTTGGTGACACCAACGGGGATTGCCATGAATTGCAGGATTTAGGGAGAAACAATGGACGTCAATCAATTAATCGAAGAAGTGATGGCCCGGGTGGCCACTCAATTATCAGAAACGGAGCCATCGGCTCAGAAAAAAGCGGAAGAACCCCAGAAGCCCAGATGGCTGGTTCTGACCGATCCCCAGGGGGACGGTGGCCCTTCGGTAGTGGCGGACCCGCGCCTGGAGGTGCAGTACTGCCTGGAGGAGGTCTCTGTAGAACCGGGGACGGATTTTGGGGCTTATGAGGGCATTATTTTAAAGGGACTGCGCTGCAGCACCGTGGGCCAGCTGGCTGCTGGCACCGGGGGAAGTCCCTATGTAGAGACCATTATGTCAGCCCTACTTTTGGGGAAGCGAATTGTTGCTCCCCGGGAGGGTATTCAGCTGTTCAGCATCCCCCAAAGTGAACGGGGCCCCTATTGGAGGCTCTTTGAGAAGCAGCTGGATGGTCTTAAGACCCTGGGCCTGGAGGTTTGTGACCGGGTGGAGCTGATGCACTGCCTGGAAAATGACGCTCCAGTTCCTTTGGGACCAGAGGAAATCCCAAAGGAAATTCCAGGGGAAACGAGGGTGGCTACCATCGAAAAGCATATTATCACCGAGGTAGATATTGTGAAGGCCAACCGGGAAAAACCCCAAATTATCTATATTCCAGGCCATGCCATTTTAACGGATATGGCCCAGGAATTTATCGACGACTGTGAATTCAGCGTCGAAAGAAGGTAACCCCATGAAGGTGGGAGAGGTGATTGGCAGTGTTTGGGCCACCCGAAAAATGGATAAGCTAAATGGCTTTAAGCTGATGCTGGTCAAGCCCTATCAGGTGGAAATCGGCAAGGGCCAGGGCGATCCCTTTGTCGCTGTGGATACCATTGGGGCAGGGATTGGAGAAACGGTCATTGTCGTTGGGGGCAGCTCCGCCCGGGGTGCCGCAGAGGATTCCCATTGCCCCGTGGATGCCGCCATCATTGGCATTATTGATGATATGGAAATTCACCGAAGCGATGGATAAGAGAGGGGGATGTCATGGATTTAGTGAAAGAAGTGCAGGCGGCCGGTGTCGTTGGTGCCGGCGGGGCAGGATTTCCGACCCACATTAAGCTTGGGGCCACGGCAGAATGCTTTATCGTCAATGCAGTAGAATGTGAGCCCCTCATTGCTACCGATAAATATTTGTGCCGCCAGGAGGCAGATAAAATCATCAAGGGGATCCAGGCCATTGGCTGGGCCCTGGGTGCCAAGCGCTTGATTATTGCCCTTAAGGAAAGCTATGTGGCAGAAATTGCCTGCCTTCAAAAAGCCATTAAAGAGGCTAAAGCTGCCATCGAAATAGTGACCCTTCCCCCCTTTTATCCGGCGGGTGATGAGCAGAGCCTGGTGTATGAAGTGCTGGGCAGAATCGTCCCAGAGCGGGGACTGCCCCTGGATGTCGGTGTTGTGGTGGATAATGTGGGGACCGTGGTGGATGTTTGGAATGCGACCCAGGAAAAGCCAGTGACCCATAAAATACTATCCGTTGTGGGAGAGGTGGATAACCCCACCCTTCTCCAGGTGCCCCTGGGGACGCCCATTAAGGACTGCCTGACCCAGGCCAAAATGAAATCCGGGGAAATGGCCGTTCTTTTAGGTGGCCCCATGATGGGGCGCATTCTGACGGACTCTGGGGATATCGATGGGGCAGTGGTTACCAAGACCCTGGGCAACCTATTGGTTCTGCCCCGGAACCATGAGCTGGTGCGCCGGGGGACGACATCCATCCAGGGGATCAAGCGTCAGGCCCTGAGTGCCTGTATCCAGTGCCAGATGTGTACGGATTTATGTCCCCGGTTCTTAATTGGCCATTGGGTCAAGCCCCACGAGGTCATGCGCCACGCCTTTAAAGAAAACAGCCTGGGGGACGACGCCTTTATTCGGGCCTTTGGGAGTGCCGTCAATTGCTGTGACTGTGGGATTTGTGAGCTGTTTGCCTGCCCCATGGGGTTATCTCCCCGTCGAATGAACGGCTATTTTAAGGAAAAGCTTCGGGAACGGGGACTGACCATTGAAAAGGGGCGGGACCCAAGGGTTCACCCCATGATTGCCCATCGTCGGATTCCCACCCATCGGCTCATTGCCAGGATCAATTTGCAGGCTTACGAAGGGCAAAAACCCAGGGAATGTGGCCAATTATCACCGCCCCTGGTTCGGATTCCCCTGAAGATACACATTGGCAGTCCGGCCCGGCCCATTGTAGCTGTGGGTGATGTGGTGGCCCTGGGGCAGCCAATTGGTGAAGCCCAGGAAGGGCTATCGGTTAACCTCCACGCCAGTATGGCGGGCACCGTTACGGAAGTGACAGATTATGGGATTACCATTGAAGGAAAAGGAGGTACCCAGGGATGAAGCGTGCACTTGGAATGATTGAGCTGGCCAGTATTGCCAGAGGCATAATAACGACGGATGCCATGCTGAAAGCCGCCCAGGTGGATCTGGTTCGGGCATCCACGGGATGTCCCGGGAAATATATTGTACTGATTTCCGGGGATGTGGGCGAAATCAGGGCATCCATGGAGGCGGGAATCCATGTGGGCGAGGCCTATGTGGTCAATACACTGTTGATTCCCAATATCCACGATCAGCTGGTACCAGCCCTGATGGGGACGGTACAAGTGGTTGAGACCGAGGCCATCGGCGTCCTGGAATTTTATTCCATTGGGGCGGCCATCACCGCCGCAGATACAGCGGTGAAGGCTGCCCAGGTGACGCTGCTGGAAGTACGGATCGGCTATGCCATTGGGGGCAAGGGCTTTGTTACCTTAACCGGGGATGTGGGCGCTGTTAAGGCCGCAGTATCCGCAGCCAACTTGTCAGATGAGCTGCTGGTGGAGACCGCTGTTATTCCGCGGCCAGCGGAAGCACTGGTGGATTCCTTATTGTAATGGAGAATAGAGAGGGATAAAAGAATGTTTAATGAATTGATGCAAAATATTACAAATATCGATGTCTTTACGTCAAGCATCGGGGAGTGGATTGGAAATATTTCCGTAAACTCCGTCATTATCATGATTATGATGATTTTCATGATTGTTGGTGCCGTCGATAAAATTCGGGGGAACAAGCTGGGGTATGGGGAACAATTTGAAGAGGGCTTTAATGCCATGGGCCCCCTGGCCATGGCCATGGCCGGGGTGGTGGCGGCGGCACCGGTACTTGCCATTATTCTAAAACCTATATTGGTGCCGGTTTATAACTTGGTCGGTGCGGATTCGTCCATGTTTGCCACAACACTGCTGGCCTGTGACATGGGAGGGTATCCCCTGGCCATGAATATGGCGGCTAATGAAACCATTGGGAATTTCTCGGGCCTGATTCTGGGCACGATGATGGGCCCGACCATCGTCTTTACCATCCCCGTGGCCCTTTCCATTATTAAGAAGAAGGATCGCCCATACCTGGGTGCCGGGGTTTTAGCAGGGCTGATTACCATCCCCATCGGTTGTATTGTCGGTGGCCTGGTCATGAATCTGACCCCCTATAAAATGAATATTGGGACCATTCTGGTCAATCTGATTCCTGTTATTATCATTTCCGGGCTCATCGTTCTTGGCCTATGGTTTAAACCCGCCAAAATGATCAGTGGCTTTAATAAATTCGGAACTGGTGTGACGACTGTCATTACCTTCTTTACAGCGGTAGCGGTCTTTGAATACATGACCGGGATTCGTTTCCCTTTAATGGATATTATGGTCACCCCGGATGCCGCTGGGGTCATTCCCCTGGAATCCGGTTTGTTGATCTGCGGGACCATCGCCATTGTGTTAATTGGGGCATTTCCCATGGTCAAGTGGATCACGGATACCTTTGGAAAATCTCTGGAAAAGGTGGGTCAAAAGCTGGGGATCGACGAGAACAGCTCGGCGGGCCTGGTGGCCAGTTTGGCCAATAATATTGCCATGTTTAACATCATGGATAAAATGAATGGAAAGGGAAAGCTCCTCAATGTTGCCTTTGCCGTATCTGCGGCCTTTGTCTTTGGAGATCACCTGGGCTTTACCGCCGGGGTGAACCAGGAGATGATTTTCCCCGTTATCGTCGGAAAGCTGGTGGCTGGTATTACAGCCCTTATTTTAGCCAATGCTCTGGCACCGAAGCTGCTGAGTAAAATTGAAGCAACCCAGGAAACCGAGCAGGAGGAAGAGGAATGAATCTGAGTGAAGCATTGATTAAACAAATTGTGGAAAGCGTGATGAAGGAGCAGTTTGGCCAGTCGGCGGCGTCCTTTCAAAAGACCCAGGACCCCAGCGGTATTATCCAGGTTAAAACCGATACCGTAAAGTGTGAGCCCTTTGGGGAAACTCCGGGGGTTGGCCTGCGGGATATCCTGTCCCTGGAGGAGGCACCGCGGATTGGGGCTGGAATCATGGAGCTGGATCACACCCGCTTTGAGTGGACCCTGACCTATGACGAATACGATATGGTCATCGATGGGGAGCTGGAAATTGAAATTGATGGCCGGACCATCTCCGGGGGACCTGGGGATATCCTTTATATTCCAAAGGGCAGCCATATCTTTTTTAAAACCCCCTCCAAGGCGCGGTATGCTTATTTTGTCTATCCCGCCAATTGGCAGGAGCAGGAATAATTGCGGCAGTAAACAAATGACCTTGGGGTAGGACGATGCTCTGCCCCGGGGCTCCTTTTGACATGGTGCTCAATCCTTTGCGTGCTGTGATACTCACACCATCACAGCGCCGCAGCCTTGGGTGGAATTCACACCTCCATAACCCATATACGTCCAGGGAATACCTGGAACGCACCAAATCCATAGAACAACGGACCACCAGTCTTCCATCATCCTGGCGGTCTCTTGTTCTTTTTTGCATATTTTTTAGGAAGGGCTTTCCCCGTTCTGCTTCCAATCCCGGATGGCCGCCATAAACGCATCCCCATACCGCTCACATTTCACCTGGCCCACACCGGAGACGGACAGGAAGGCCTCGGTGGTGGTGGGCAGGACGGCACACATATCGGTTAAGGTGGCGTTGGAGAAAATCACATAGGCCGGCACGCTCTGTTCCTCGGCCAGCTGGTTGCGCAGATCCCGAAGGATTTCGAAAAGCTCGGGATGAAGGGCATCGGTGCTCCCCCTGCGTTTTCCTTTTTTGCGGTCTTTGGCCCGGCTGATTTTACGCTCTACGGGCAGGGTGAGGGTCAGCCTTTCCTCCCCTTTGAGAATAGGACGGGCCCTTTGGCTCAGGCGCAGCACCGGAAATTGTCCCTCCTCGACGACAATGTACCCCAAACCCGTCAGGCTGCGGATGATTTGGCGCAGTCGGGTTTCGGAGTTCTCGGCCATGATGCCGTAGGTGGAGAGGGTGTCAAAGCCTAAATCCGACAGGCGCTTGCTCCTACTCCCCCGGAGGACATCGATGACCATCTTCGCCCCAAAGCGGCTGCCTGTGCGGATGATACAGGAAAAAATCTTCTGGGCGGGTACCGTCATATCCAGGGTTTCCTTTTCGGCATTGCAGTTGCCGCAGTGGCCGCATTCTGCCGGGGCCTCCTCCCCAAAGTACCGAAGCATATACCCCCTTAAGCAGTCCTCGGTGTGGCAGTAGAAGGTCATGGTTTTCAGGCGTTCCTCGTCCAGGGCCCGAAGGGCCTGGGGGTCCGCATCCCCGGATTCGGTAAAGGAATGAGCGATGAAAAATTGCTGGGTCCGCACATCCTGGGGGCTGTAGAGCAGAATGCAATCTGCCGGCTCCCCGTCCCGGCCGGCACGGCCCGCCTCCTGGTAGTAGCTTTCAATATCCCCGGGCATATTGTAGTGGATCACATAGGAGACGTTGGATTTATCAATACCCATACCAAAGGCGTTGGTAGCCACCACCACGGGCTTTTTATCGTAGATGAAGGCATCCTGATTCCGGCGGCGGACCTCATCGGAAAGACCGGCGTGGTAGGGAACTGCCGGAACGCCATCGGCCACCAGGGCCTCTGCCACCTGCTCCACCAGCTTTCTGGTGGCACAGTAGATGATGCCGCTTTTATCCCGGCGCTTGTCCACCAGGCGGAGGAGCTCCGGCAGCTTTTTATCGGGGTGATGGACCTCGAAGTTCAGGTTCGGGCGATCGAAGCCGGTGACCAGGCGCTTGGGCTCCGCCAAATTTAAAAGGGTGGCAATATCCTCTTGGACCTGGGCGGTGGCCGTGGCGGTATAGGCGGAAACCACCGGGCGGGCCTCAAAGCTCTGGATAAAATCCGGAATGGCCAAATAGGCGGGGCGGAAATCCTGGCCCCATTGGGAAATACAATGGGCCTCATCTACAGTAATCATACTGACGGTTTGGTCGGCGATGAAGGCCATGAAATCCTGGGCCATTAAACGCTCCGGGGCGATGTAAAGCAGCCGGCAGGTGCCGGAGTCTACATCCTCCAAGGCTTGACGGTATTCCTCATTGCTTAGGGAGGAATTCAGGCAGGCCGCGGGGATACCGTTTTGAACCAAGGCCCCCACCTGGTCCTTCATCAGGGAGATGAGGGGGGAGATCACCAGGGTCAGTCCCGGAAGCATTAGGGCAGGAATCTGGTAGCACAGGGATTTTCCGGCTCCGGTGGGCATGATCCCCAGGGCGTCCCGCCCTGAGAGGACCGCATCGATAAGGACCGCCTGCCCGGGCCGGAAGGCATCGTACCCAAAATAGTGTTTTAAAATCTGTTCCTTGCTTTGTACAGTCATGGCGTTTCCAATCATTTATTTTCTTATTTTTATTATACATCAGAAAAAGGCAGAGAACAAAGGAAGAAATCCCAGAGAAGGATTTACAAATGGCGGCTGGGCCGTTATACTGGGGAAGTGGGGATAAGGATGAATTTTTTAGTATAAAAAGTGAGGGTATATGATGAGTTATAATACAGGCGCTTTATCGGATTTAAAGGTTTTAGATTTTACGACACTTTTACCAGGTCCCTATGCTACCTTGATGCTCGCAGACCTGGGGGCCCAGGTGCTTAAGGTAGCCTCTGGCAGCCGGCCGGATATCGTAGCAGATTATCCCCCGATGGTGGAGAATACGGGAATATCTGCCAATCAAGCTTGGCTGGGACGGAATAAACGCTCCATGTTTTTAAATCTTAAGACACCCGAAGCCGTTCATATGATTAAACAACTGATTATGGAGTACGACATCGTCATCGAGCAATTCAGGCCAGGAGTGATGGATCGTCTGGGACTGGGCTACGAGGATTTAAAAGCGGTAAATCCTCGCGTGATTTATTGCTCCCTGACGGGATACGGTCAGGACGGCCCTCTGAGCCACCGGGCGGGCCATGATATTAACTATTTGGCCCGGAGTGGGAATATGGCCTACTCTGGCCGGGAAACCACGGGGCCGGTGCTGACCAATATGCAGATTGCGGATCTTTCGGTGGGCTCCATGAATTCAGTGGTGGGCATTCTGGCGGCAGTCCATCATCGGACGGTTACCGGAGAAGGCCAATGGGTGGATGTGGCCATGTACGATGGACTCATTCCCTTTAACGCCATGGACGGTACGGCTTTCCTGGCATCTGGGGAGCGGCCCACCCGGGAGGGCACCCGCTTAAATGGTGGCTGCCTCTACGATTTTTACGAAACCGCTGATGGTGAGTACATGAGTGTGGGGTCCTTGGAACCTCAGTTTTGGGCGGGCTTCTGTGAGTGCATGGGCCGGCCGGACTGGGTGGAAAAGACCGTCTGGCCAGAGGATGTGGCGGCTGTAAAGGCCGAGGCCCGGGCAATTTTCAGGACCAGGACCCAAGACGAATGGCAGGCCATCTTCGGTCCGGTGGATGTGTGCGTGGAGCCGGTACTCAGCCTGCCCGATGCCCTGCTGACCGACGCCCATGTTAAAGCCCGTCAAATGGTGGTGGAGGTCGCCATGCCGGAGCATCCGGAGGTGCGCCTCAAGCAGCTGGGGTGCCCCATTAAGCTATCGGCCTGTCCGGTATCCTACACCGAAGGGGGAAGAGCCCTGGGGGCAGAAACCCAGGAGGTTTTAAAGGAGCTGGGGTATTCGGACACAGAAATTGAGGACTTTACAGCGAAGGGCGTTTTTAATTAAGGGTGATCGAAGAGGGAGGATTCAATAGAGGAATGAAGGAAATCTGTTTTAACGATGTTTTATTTGCGTGTTCTCAAGCTTTGGATTATGTGGAATATGAACTACTGGGAGCCACCAATCACCATTCAAAAAGGGTAGCCTGGATGGGAATGGAGCTTGGGAACGCTTTGGGGATGTGCGATAAAGATTTAATCGATCTGGTGGCCTGCGCCCTCCTTCATGACAACGCCCTGGCCGAGTATATTGCGACGGAACTCCGCGGGATGGATAACCCTGAAATGATGGATATAGGGATTCACTGCAAGCTCGGTGAGCGAAATATTGCATAACTTCCAATGGCGACAAATGAGGATGGGGCGGTGTTGTATCACCATGAAAATGCTGATGGCAGTGGCCCCTTTGGTCGGACCGCCAAAGAAACACCCTTAGCGGCCCAAATCATCCATTTGGCGGATCAGCTGGATGTCGCGTTGGATTTAGGACATTCAAAAGTATTTATCAATGAATCGAAATCGTTGTTTTTCAGGAGAGTTAGTGGATCTCTTTTGGGATACCTTTACGCTTTCGGACTTGAGCAACCTGGAGGGTGGAGAATTAGAGATGCGGATTGAATCTCGTCTTCCCCGACGTACCGCCCTTTATTCCCATCAACAGTTTCGGGATATGGCCACCCTCTTTGCCCGTATTACAGATTATAAATCGGCGTCAACATGCAGGCATTCCATGGGGATTGCAGAAAAGCTGGAAAAAATGGGGCACTATTATGGATATGATGCGGAAGGCTGTATGGACCTGTTTATGGCTGGGGCTTTTCATGACATCGGTAAGCTGATGGTACCCAATGCGGTGCTGGAAAAGCCAGGGCGATTAACCGCCGGGGAATATGAAATTATGAAAACCCATGCCGAAAAAAGCGATGGGATACTATCGCATATTAAGGGGTTTGAAACCCTTCGGAAATGGGCCTCCCAACACCATGAAAAGCTGGATGGCTCGGGGTATTTTAAGGGGCTCTCTGCCGGGGATTTGGGCTTTGAAGAGCGTCTGGTGGCCTGTGTGGATATTTACCAGGCCCTTACCGAGCCAAGACCCTATAAGTCCGGGTTAACACACGCTGTAGCCATAAAAATGATGTTAAAAATGGTGAAAAAGCATCAAAGTGATGGCGGGATTGTTGCGGATTTGGATCGGGTGATGGGCAGTAGGGTGCATTTATCCACTAATTCCCACGCACCAGGGTGACCTGCAGCGCGGAATAGGTCGCAATGATATCATCCCCCTTAAAGGCGTAGCCAATGGTGAGGGGGGCATCCATATCAGCCGAAGAAATGGTGATGGTTTTATCCGTGTTGGTATAGGTTCCAGAATAACTTTTGGGGTCACCATTAATGGTGGCATCCACAGAACCGGTGCCATCGGCATTGAGGACGATGCGCAAGGATACGTCCCCAACCACTTTCTTTAGGTTTTTGGCAGATTCCGGGGAAATGGTCCAGGACCCCACCAGGCTTTTTTCAGGGGTTGGGTTGGTTTTCTCCTGGGATGCTGCACAGCCACCAAGCAGTAAAACAGACAATAATGCGATAAACAGGGTGATTTTTAATGGACGTTTCATTGATTTTCTCCTTATACAACGATGATAATACGGTCAGATTCTTTTTAACTTAAGAGATTAATAAAAAAGGTTACGATAATGCTGTTGAAAAAATCCACAAAAAGGGCTCCAGCGATGGGGATGATGAGAAAGGCCTTTTCTGAGGGCAGATATTTCTCGGTGAGGGCCTGCATATTGGCCATGGCATTGGGGGTTGCTCCCATACCAAAACCACAGGTACCCGCTGTGATGATGGCAGCATCGTAATCCCGGCCCATCAGTGGGAACACCACAAAGCGGGCAAAAAGTGTCATCAGTAGAACCTGGGCGGTCAGCATCAAAATGAGGGGGATAGCCAGGGCAGCCAGCTGCCAAAGCTGGAGGCTCATGAGGGCCATGGCTAAAAAGAGGGAAAGTGTGGCCTCACCGACTTCGGCAATTTCAAAATCGTACACCGGGAAGGCCCCTGTTTCATCGGAAATATTTCGGAGGATCGAAGCGGCAATCATGGCACCGATGTAGGAGGGGAAATTGAGACCAGACTGAGCGATGGCCCAGGAGATTAAGGTTCCGATCCCCATGGCAATGGCTAATTGGCAAATTCCCCGGGTGAGGTTTCCGGCCAGGATTGAGGAGGTATCCCCTTCGACTTCAACTTCAGTGTCAAGAATAACATGACGTTCTTCCAGTCCCTGGGTGAGATTAAACGTATCGATGAGCCGTTTTCCCAGAGGTCCTCCCAGTAAAGAGCCAGCAACCAAGCCGAAGGTGGCGGCAGCCATGGCGATGCTGGTAGCCCCATCGACGCCGGCGGCTTTGAGCATGGGGCCAAATGCACCGGCACTGCCATGACCGCCCACCATGGGAATGGAGCCTGTGCAGAGGGCCAGCAGTGGGGAAACCCCGACAACGTAAGACATGCCCAGGGCGACAAGGTTTTGCAGCAGAATCAGTCCAATGACGAGAATAACAAAGAGAACGAGAGGGAGTCCGCCGTGTCTTAGGGATTTGAAGGAAGCGCCAAATCCGATGGAGGTGAAGAAGGCCGTCATACAGACCTCTTGGAGGGTGAGGTCAAAGGAAATCTGAAAGAGATCGGTGGTATAGCCCAGAAGGGTGACCAGGGAAAAGAGCAGGCCACCCACCACTGGCGCAGGGATACAGAATCGGGCGAGAATCGGAATGTGTTTTCTGAGGAACTCGCCGAGATAAAGAACGACGGCGGCGACACCCAGGGTTTGAATCATATCCAGGGTTATGATCATAAAAGAATCATCCTTTCCATTGTGGGATTATTAAGAAGCATCGGATAAGCTTTGGTATTGGCCCTGGGTGGCGGGGATCGGGCGTTGGCCATTTTTAATCTCAAGGCTTAACGCATCAAGACGCTCTGTGAGCTGGGGAAAATGGGCATCAATATTGGGATTTTCCTTGGGAATACCCACTGCATCTTCCTTTAAGCCCCGGACAATGACAGTGCCCCCTTCAAGATTACCGTCATGGAAGCGCTGGGTAAAGTATTTGACCACATTAGTGGTCCGCTTGACGACACTGGTTAAAATAACCCTGGGAGCATTTTCATACTGATCGATATCGGCTCCGATAACCCATTTGTCAGCGGTAATGGCTGCTTCAATCACGCCGGTTCCAGTGGTGCCGGCAACCGGAAAGAGGACATCGCACCCACTTTGGTAGAGTTGGGTGGCTTTTTTTTGGCCAAGGGCGGCCTCGCTAAAGGAATCGGTGTAGAGGACATCGCACTGGATGTTTTTTCCGAGCTCCTTTGCTGCAATCTCAACACCATAACGGTAGCCGTATTCAAAGCGCTCAACCGCAGGAATTTTCATTCCCCCAATAAACCCAACATGGTTGCTTTGGGTGGCGGTTCCCGCGGCATAGCCGGCCAGGAAGGCGGCCTGCTCCGAGGCAAAAACAATGGTATTCACATTTTGGGGAAGAACGGTCTGAGTATCGCTGGCATCTAAAATAATGTAGCGTATATCGGGATTGTAGCCGGCAGAGGTTAACAGCGCATCTTCTGTAGTCCCACCCATTCCCCAAATTAAGGTGTTGCCATCGTCGGCCAGTTTTTCGGCGTTAGCCAGGTAGTCCTCTGGGGATTGGGACTCCAAATAACTCACGGCGGTGTCAGGGTTACTGCGTTCAAAGGTTTTTAGACCCTCGTACATGCCGTAGGTGTAGCTATTCTCAGTGAGCTGGGGCGAATCGCCAAGCATGGCATAGTGAATTTCAGGTGCTTTTCGACATCCTGAAATTAAAATAATGCCTCCCAATAAAAGGGTCAAAAGTATCCACAATTTCTTCATGATATCCTTCCTATTTTCCGTCGTCTGTATTTGCTCAGTTCCTCGACAAGCTTATCTCCCTATTTTAGACAATAATCCTTAGAAAGACAAGGGGATAAGTATAACTCGTTCCGCTTCGCTTCACTCATCCCCTCATACTTCTGTTAGCTTACGCGTAAAAAAAGACACATTCCGGGGTATTTGGAGTGGCGTCCAACCTGGTTTGTGTCAAAATATTCCTAATTATGAGAGAATGGCTTCATAGCCGTGGGAACAACTCGAACAGCGCTGAAATTTAAAGGGCATTTCCAGATGGCAGTTTTCGAGGAGTGGCGCATCGGATAAAATCTGGGTACAGGCCCCATCGGCCACACAGGCGCCCTCTCGGAGGACGATGGCCCGGTCACACAGCTCTTCAGCCATGTCCAAATCGTGGGTGGCGATGATCCGGGTTTGGGGCATGGCGCTGATGGTCTCCATGAGCCGACGGCGGGCCCAGGGGTCCAGGAAGGAGGAGGGTTCATCAAAGAGGATGACCTCTGGGGACATGGACAAGACGGAGGCCACGGCCACCATCCGCTTTTCTCCGATGGAAAGGTGGGCCGGCATTCGATCCCGGAGCTTTTCGATCCCCAGGAGGGTAAGGGCCTGGGTTACCCGGGCGTCAACCGCTTCGGGGGAAAGGCCCATATTCTGGGGACCAAAGGCAATATCCTCGCTCACCCGGGTGGTAAAGAGCTGATCATCCGGGTTTTGAAAGACAAGCCCCACAAGGCGGCGGATATCCCGGAGGGTTTTCTTCTCAACACGGGTATCCCCAATGGTGATTCCCCCTTCTGTGGGAAAAAGAATACCCGTCAATAAATGAAAGAGTGTGGATTTACCCGCACCGTTGGCTCCAACCAGGGCAATGCATTCTCCCGGGGCAACCTTTAGGGAGAGATGATCAATGGCGGCGTGGCCATCGGGATAGGTAAAAACAAGATCGTCTATGGTAATGGATGTGGGTTGCATAAAATACCGCCTATCTAAAAGAGTGGAAGGAATACTTGGGTCCAAAGGAATGGAAAGAAGCGCATCAGAAGGAGGGCCCCGGCACCGAGGAAAAAGACTGCGTAATTCGCCGCATTTGCAGGGGCAGGCCGTCCCTGGAGGAAGGAGCCATCGTAGCCCCGGCACTTCATGGCGTGATATACCCGGTCCGCCCGATCAAAGCTTCGGAGTAAAAGCTGACCTAAAAAAACACCCATATCCTTCATGCGAATCCCCCGTTCCTGGGGAGCCCGAAGGTGGTAAGCCGTGGTCATCCGGGCGGCCTCTCCCAAAAGGACAGAGATGTATCGGTAAATCAGCAGGATTTGCTCCACTAAAATCCGGGGGATATGGATGCGCAGCAGCTGATAGGCAATGGCGGGTAAACCCGTGGTGGCAATGAGGATCAGGACCGCCGTCACACAGAAACAGGTTTTGAGCAAAATGGTTAAAAAAGAGAGGCCGCCGGTAGTGATGGGCAGAAAGCCAATGACCGCCACCACTTGTCGGTCAAAAATCAAGTTAGCAATCCCGGCAAAAGCCACGAAAGGGAGGGCGATGGCCACCCGTTTAAAGAGGGGCCGCCAGGGAATCTCCGCCAGAGCCATCAGAATAAAAGGAAAGAAGGCAAAAACGGCCAAAAGCCCCGGATTGTACACGGGGCAAGAGACCACAAGCACCAGATATAAAAAGGTGAGGGCCAGCTTGACCCCCGGGTGGAGCCGGTGGATGATGGTCTGGCCATCCACCAGCTCTTCAATGCTGGTCAGTGTATTTAAAGACTGGGAAAAATCGGTCATCGGGACCTCCTGAAAGCCGAACCTTAAGCAGATTTGTGGGATTTTTTTACCTTGGTGATCACAAGCCCAGTCCCTCCGGCCAGAAGCAGTGTGATGCCCGCACCGATAAGACCCGCTGTGGTGGTGCCCATGGCACTCCCCTCACCGCCGGAAAAATCATAATCCGGCATGAAGGCTGTGGATTCCTGGATGGCTGCAGCACCTTCGTGGGCGCCTCCATCGCTTTCTAATTCCGTGGTACCGGCCACATTTTCCATGGCCCATTCCAGACCATCGGGATTGGCCGATGCAAAGAGGGAGAAGCCCCCACCTAAGAGGACCGCGAACACCAGGAGGCTGATGACCACCTTTTTAGTATTCAGCTTAGAGGGAAGGGCGGTACCTTCAATGGCCGTTGCGAGGATTTCCGGGCGCATTTGCTGGATGAAGCACAGGACCCCGGCGGTGACAATCCCTTCCACCAGGCCAATGGCCAGATGAATGGGGAGCATTAGCCCGGTAAAAATACCAAAGGGAAGGGCGGTGATTCCAGATGCCGTGGTTTCTAAGACAACGGAAAAGGCCCCCATGGATAAGGCCAGCACCACACAGAGGATGGAGGACCAGGTGATTCGGCCTTTGGTCAGGCCCTTTTTAAGGATCGGGCGCATGATAAGGGGATAAACGAGGAGACAGGTATAAAAGCCCATATTCCACACATTGCATCCCAGGGCTAATAAGCCCCCGTCGGCAAAAAACAAGGCCTGGATCAGCAGAACGGCGGTCATCACCAGGAAGGCCGGGAACGGCCCCAGTGTCGCCGCTAATAGAATCCCCCCGCCGATGTGTCCGCTGGACCCGGTACCGGGGATGGTGAAATTAATCATTTGACCGGCAAAGACAGCGGCACCTAAAACCCCCATGAGGGGAATGGTCTTTTCATCCACCTCGTCCTTGCATTTATACGCAGAATAAGCGACGCAGCCGGCGCTGGCGGCTAACATAATTCCTCCCACGGCTGGGGAGACCAAAGCATCTGCCATGTGCATAATCGTACCTCTCTTTTCATTGTGACCTTAACTTGTGTTTACAAGTTGATTATACGGCGATAATCCCCATAATACAAGCCCCGGTGGGGGTTATACGGGAAGGAAAAAACAAAAAAAAATTGCGCTTTTGTTTGTTAAAGGCTACAATGGCATCATAAACAATCGGTTAAAATAAAAGCGAAGGGGGTCCACGATGTTAGTGAAGGATGATAAATGTAGCCATAGCCATGACCACGATCATAGTCATGATCATGAGCATGGTCATTCTGGGGATCATGGCCATCACCACAGTGCCAAAGAACAGCGGGCCATCATCAATCGTTTATCCAAAGCCATTGGCCATTTGGAATCGGTGAAACGGATGGTGGAGGAGGATCGGGATTGCAGCGAGGTGCTCATTCAGCTATCGGCGGTGCGCTCAGCCATTAACAATACCGGGAAAGTTATTCTGAAGGGGCATTTAGAGCACTGTATTATCGATGCCGTGCGGGATGATGACATGGCACAGATCGATGCTCTGAGTAAAGCCATTGATCAATTTATAAAATAAAGCAGAAGAATACGATCTTCGTGAACTCAGATAGCCTTTCTGGGTTCTTTTTTTATCTGAATGGAGTCTGAAAGAGATGGGAAATAAGAGAAAAAGGTTGACGGCTTTATATGTACTTATTATAATTACATATAAAGAGTATTGAATTTTATGAGAAGTTTATGAGAAGGAGGTTTCATGATACAGTTAAAGGATAAGGTTGCTATTATTACGGGAGCATCCCGGGGAATTGGTTATGCCATTGCCCAGGCCTATATCGAAGAGGGGGCAAAGGTGGCACTGTGCGGCAGCCGAATTGCCTCGGCTGAAAAAGCAGCCGGTGCGTTAAAAAAAGTGTACCCGGAGGCGGACATCCTGCCCATTGGCGTGGATATATCAAATACGGAAAGTGTTGATGCCATGGTGAAGGCGACCATCGCCCATTATGGAAAAATTGATATTCTTGTCAATAATGCGGGTGTGACCTCGACAAAACAAATTTTTGATATGACGGATGATGATTTTGAATCGGTTCTTCGCATTAATTTGGTGGGACCCTTTAAGTGTATCCGTGCCGTTGCCAAGGAAATGCAGGAGACGGGTGGTGCCATTATTAACACCAGCTCAATGGTGGGGACTTATGGCGGGAAAATGCAGACCGCCTATTCCTCCTCAAAATTTGGGGTCAATGGCTTGACCAAATCCTGTGCCAAGGAACTGGGACCCTATAATATTCGGGTGAATGCAGTGGCTCCCGGAGCGGTGCTTACGGATATGGTTGCCGAATTTGTGGACGATGCCACCATGTCCGCCATCAAAGGGTTTACACCCCTGGGGCGGATGGCAGACCCCAAGGAGCTGGCTGGGGCTTATGTATACTTAGCCTCTGACCAAGCCAGCTTTACCACTGGGACGATCATCCATGTGGACGGCGGCATCGTGATGTAAGCTGCGAGCTGGTGAGTGGGAAAACGTCTAAAAAAACAGCAGGGTTGCATAAGTGATTGCAATCCTGCTGTTTTTTGTGGTGTCCCAATAACGCAAGGGCAGGGTTATCAGGTTTTATTTTTGGCCACGGCCAGGCGGGATTCGTCCAGGGCCGTATAAAAAACATCCTCATGGGACATAAATAAAGATAAATACAAAATATCAATAATGGTCAGCTGCACTAATCGGGAGGCCATGGCCTCAGAATGATATTTTTTATCATTGGTGGAGCTGGACAGGAAAAAATCCACACTTTTAGCAAGGGTTGAGTTGGAAAAGCTGGTCATTCCGATAATCTGGACGCCCCTATTCTTGGCGATATCCACTGTTTTTAAAACCTCCAGGCTTTCACCAGTGTGGGAAATGGCAAAAAGCACATCTCCTGGACCAGCATGAGATAGCAGGATATTCATGAGGTGGGGGTCCGGAAAACTGTTCACATTCAGCCCAATTTTTGCAAACTTATGAAGGGCATCTGAGGCGATGGCAGCAGAGGCGCCCACCCCAAAGAAAAAAATACGTTCCGCCTGAAAGAGGGTATCCAGAACGGATTGGATCAGGGCATCCGGCAGAGAATGAGCTACATCCTTGACCGCCGTCAAGTTGTGGCTGATGACCTTTGCCTTAATTTCATGGATGGAATCCCCGGGACGCAGTTCATCATTGATGGTGCCCGAAGGATCCTTGGAGACTTCTCGGGCTAAATTGATGCGAAAGGTTTGGTAAGAATCGTAATCCATTTTTTTAAGAAAACGCATGACCGTGGTTTCACTGGTGTCGCAATACTTGGCGAGATCAGTAATGGATAGCATGGATGCAGAATCGGTATGGTTAAGAATATAATCAGCAATAATTTTCTGGTTTTTAGAAAAAGTATTGTACTTTGTTCGGATTAAAGGGAGTAAAGAAACCATGGGACCTCCAAAATTTTCATTTCTGAATCTTATTATAACGAAAAAGAGGGGAAAAGTAAAATCGTGTGGATAAAAAAACGTAAAAAATTAACGCATATGATATTGACATCGTAGACTTGAGGGTATATAATTCGTTTATAATTTACGGTGAATAAAATAAATACGTAAATATCAAACGGAATCACCATTCCGAAAAACTCAGGAGGTTTATTCATGAAAGCAGTGCGGATGTACAAACCCGGAGATTTAAGGGTAGAAGAAGTAGCAAAGCCAGAAATGCTATCAGATGAAGTCATGGTGAAAGTGCGTGCCGTGGGGTTATGTGGTTCGGACATTCCCCGGGCTTTAGTTTATGGGGCTCATGTGTCACCCATTACCATTGGCCACGAATTTGCCGGTGAAATCGAAGCAGTGGGGAATGATGTCACTGAATTTGCCCCTGGGGACCGAGTGGTTGTTCCGCCGATGATTCCCTGTGGAAAATGTGAATGGTGCCAAAAGGGGAACTATTCACTATGCGAGGATTATGATTATTACGGCTCCCGAAGAGATGGTGCACTGGCTGAATATGTCTCTGTTAAGCAGACCAATCTCATCAAGATTCCGGATAATGTGTCCTATGAAGATGCCGCCACCATCGATCCCTGTGCCAATGCCTACCATGGCCTTTCCCGGGGGAATTTTAAGGCAGGGGAGAGTGTGGCCATTGTGGGATCAGGTCCCATTGGCCTTTTCGCAGCTCAATACGCCAAGCTGGAAGGGGCCTCTAAGGTCATCGCCATCGATGTGTGGGATGAAAAGTTGGATATTGCGAAAAAGGTTGGGGCGGATGTGGTCATTAACTCCAAGGACACGGATGCCCTTCAGGCGGTGCTGGATGCCACGGATGGCCATGGTGTGGATCTGATTATTGATTTCTCCGGTGTGCCGGCTGCCCAGAAACAAGCGATTTTGATGGCTGGTAAAATGGGCCGGATTGTTTTCTTAGGGATCTCCCATAAGGGGCTGGAACTGTCCGAAAAGGAAGTGGATACCATCCTGCGCAGCCAGTTATCCATCATTGGCTCCTGGAACTCCTTTACCAAACCTTTCCCAGGTGTGGATTGGACGGAATCCTTAAAGATGTTTGCAGAACGGGGGATGACTGCCAAGGATATTATCAGCCATCGCTTACCCCTGGACGAATGCCCGGCAGTCTTTGCAGAGATTGCTAAGGGTGGCTATTTTTACAACAAGGTTATGTTTTTCCCGTGGGGACAGGAATAAACCGGAATTAACCAATTAGAGGAGGATAATATGATGGAAAATGCAAAATATTTTATGGGTGTGGACACGGGGACTCAGAGTGTGCGTGTGGCGGTAACAGATATCAGTGGGAATGTGGTGGCTTCGGACGAGCAGGTCTACGAAACGACTTATCCCAAGCCGGGATGGGCGGAGCAGAAACCCGATGACTGGTGGCGTTGTTTTAACACGGCGGTGGGAAATGTTACCAGTAAGCTGTCCATGGGGATTCGGTACAGTATTGAAGCCATTAGTGTGTGCTCCACCTCGTCCACGGTGGTACCTGTGGACGCAGAGGGGGAAGCCCTCCAGAATGCCATTATGTGGATGGATACCCGGGCGGTCAAAGAAATGGAAACCTGTAATGCGACAAATCATCCCTATTTGGAATATTGTGGGGGTGAGGATTCCGTGGAATGGATGATTCCTAAGGTATTGTGGATTAAAAACAATCAGCCAGATATCTATGCCAAAAGCTATAAGATTATTGAACAGCTGGATTGGATGAACTACAAACTGTGTGGTGTGTATGCCACCTCTATCTGCCAGGCGGCCTGTAAGTGGAATTATGTGGAATGTGAAGGGGGCTGGAATGCGGACTTCTTTAACCAGATCGGATTAGAGGATTACGCCGATAAGCTGGTACTGGATGTCAAACACGTGGGAGACCCCTTAGGCAAAATCGATAAAGCCTTTGCCGAAAAATACGACCTCAACCCCAATATGTTAGTTGTCGAAGGGGGAATCGACGCCCATATCGGAATGCTGGGCATGGGGGTTGCCAAGGCGGGTAAGCTGGCCATGATTATGGGGACGAGCTTCGTACAGCTCTGCTTCTCAGATAAAAAGCTGGTTCTCGATGGTATTTGGGGTCCCTACAATAATCCCATCGTTCCGGGACTGTGGTTATTAGAAGGCGGACAGATTTCTGCCGGCTCCATTGTGAAGTGGTTTATGCGGGAATGGGATTTAAATAAGCTGGATAATCCCTACGCCCATATGAATGCCCTCATCGACGAAATCGAGCCTGGGGCAGAGGGATTAGTGGCCCTGGACTTCTTCCAGGGAAACCGGACACCCTATAAGGATCCCAATGCTAAGGGCGTGATTTATGGCCTGACCTTAAGCCATACCAAAGCACACATCTATCGGGCATTGCTGGAATCTGTGGCTCTGGGGACAAAGAATATTATCGACAATTTTGAATCCCAGGGATGCCCCATTAACAGTATTGTCGGCTGTGGCGGAGTTACCAAGGATGCAACCTGGATGCAGATTATTGCTGATGCTACGGGGAAACCCATTATTGTGACAGTAGACCCCAGTGCGGGTGGTTTGGGCTGCTGCATTGTGGCTTCGGTAGGGTCTGGCGCCTATGACAATTTTGAAGAAGCGACGAAGGGCATGGTTAAGGAAGCGTACTGTGTAGAGCCGAATCCAGATCATTATGATAAGTATCAAAAAGTATTTAACACCTATGTTGAAATTTATGACCAATTAAAGGACACCATGGCCAAATAAGGCCGAATCCTGTCAATCGGAAAGAAGGAGAACTCATGAATAATCAGGAAATTTTATCCCATATCGACCATACCCAGCTCAAGGCTTTTGCCACCTGGGACCAAATTGCAGAATTGTGTGATGAAGCTGTGGCATACGGCACCGCTTCAGTGTGTATTCCCCCGGCTTATGTGAAAAAAGTAGCCGAAACCTACGGGGATAAGCTGACCGTTTGTACGGTCATCGGCTTCCCTTTGGGGTATAATACTACTGCCGTCAAGGCCTTTGAAGCAGCTGAGGCTGTGAAGGAAGGGGCCACAGAGATCGATATGGTGATTAACATCGGTGCCATGAAGGATGGCCGGACCGATTTTGTCCGGGATGAAATTGCCACGGTGAAGAAGGCTGTGGGGGACAATATCTTAAAGGTGATTGTGGAAACCTGCTACTTGACCGATGATGAAAAAGCCACGGTGAGCAAGCTGGTGACTGAAGCCGGAGCGGATTTCATTAAGACTTCCACAGGCTTTGGCACTGGCGGGGCCACCATCCCGGATATTAAAATCTTTAAAGCCAATATTGGACCGGGGGTGCGGATGAAGGCCGCTGGCGGAGTAAAAACCGTGGACGATCTCAGGGATTTCTTAGACCTGGGCTGTGACCGCATTGGTACTTCCTCTGCCGTGGGGATGTTAAAGGGCGAAGCCGCCAAGGATTATTAAAAACAAGCGAATGTAAAATCAAAACCACCGCCCTGATTCAGGGCAGTGGTTTTTGTTTGTCCCAGCCAGACTGCTCAATGAGCCTGGCCAGGGTCTGATATAACTTATGACGATCGATGGGTTTGGACAAATGGGCGTTCATCCCTGCGGCCATGGCGGCGTCTATATCCTCTTCAAAGGCATTGGCCGTCATGGCAATAATAGGAATGGTTTTAGCATCGGGGTGATCTAGGTGTCGAATCGCCCGGGCAGCATCTAAACCATTCATCTGGGGCATTCGGATATCCATTAGAATGGCATCAAAAGTGTAGGGGGCAGAGCGGCCAAAGTACTCCAGTGCCGCATTGCCATTGGTGACAATCGCCACGTCCATATCCCGTTTAGACAGCAGTCGCTTGGCAATCTCCGCATTTAAGGGATGATCCTCAGCCAATAGAATATGTCTTCCGGAGAGGATGTCAAGGGAGATATTGGCGTCTTCTGTTGGAGTCTGGCTGCAATCCTCGGCAGAAGCCTCGGGCATTTGCCATTCGACATGAAAGGCACTGCCTTGGCCCGGGGTACTTTCTACCCAGATGCGTCCCCCCATTTGATGGATGATGCTTTTGACGATGGAAAGCCCCAGGCCTGTTCCTTGTCGGGTAACATCGTCCTGGGTGTTTTCCTGCTCAAAGGGAAGAAAAAGCTTGGGAAGAAACTCAGGATTAATTCCGATACCGGTATCAACGATGGTCACCTGGTTGCGAAAAACCCCCTTTTCCCGGGAAATGCCCTTTAAAATGAGTTTAACCGATCCTCCAGTTGGTGTAAATTTAATGGCATTGGAGAGCAAATTAACGATGACCTGCTGAACTGCGGTCCTATCAAGCTTAAGATAATGGCATTGAATTCCATCGATTTGGAGCTGTAAATCAATCTGTTTTTCCAAAGTGGTGGGACGGACGATGGCCATGGTTTCTCGGATGAAATCCGGGAGATAGACGGCCACGGGGTGCATTGCGATGGGGTGGTTTTCGAGCTTCCTCAGGTCTAGGACATCATTAATAATGGCCAGGAGATAACGGCCAGAGGCCTCGATTTTTTCGAGATAATCCTGAACTTCAGCCAAGTCCTGGCTTTCTTGTCCAAGGGAGGCCAAGGTAAGAACGGCGTTCATAGGAGTACGGATATCGTGGCTCATGCGGCTTAAAAAATCCGTTTTGGCATGATTGGCGTGCTCGGCAAGCTCTAAAGCGTGCTTTAGCTTTGCTTTGGCAACTTCCTGTTCTTCGTAAATATTCGTGACATCAATGCAGGACATTAAAAAAGTTTTTCGCAAGAGATCGATTGCTGTGAACTGAAGTTGTTTCCGCCGCTTGTGTCCATTGGGGAGTAGGAGTCCAAAGCTGATTTTGTAGGTATTGCCGCCTTTGATTTTAGACCAAACATCATTTGTTTGACACAGGCGGGAGACCCGGGCCTGATCTTCTGGGCAAACATAGGTGTCGATAAAGTGTTGATGCTGTCGTTCGTAGGATTCCGTGGGATCATAGAGGTGTTCTTTTAATTTGACCGCATAATCCTGGGCCGAATCCACAGAACTATCGACCACGACCAGGAAATCATAGTCTTTCTTGGCCACCGTCTGCATAACCGTTTGCATAACTTTTTCCTGGGTGATATCAATTGACGAAATTTGGGCGACGATATGCTTGGTCCTTGGGTTCTGCATCAGATGGGCGCTGTAATTGAGCCAAAAGATCTTTGGCGTATCAAAAGTACGGGTTACTTCCATCGAAATCAGATAATTTCCGCTGTTAAAGTTGTGGAGGAGGGCTTTTCGATTAAATAAATCCTTGAATTGTTGGTAATGGTGATGTCCGGTGATGTGCTTGGCGGTTTCTTCAAAATAGTGAGATGCCGTACTGCCCCTTAAATCTCGAACACATTGGAAGATACTGCTAATTTCCAGGACACGGTCATCGGATAAATCCAGAATAATCGTCACGAGGTTATCGCTTTGGGCGGCCTTGCGGTAGGATAATTCTTCCTGGAATTTTTTTTCGGCTTCTTTTTCCCGGGTCACATCCCGGCCGGCACCAAAGGATTTAATGGGTTTGCCGTTGGCATCAAAGGTGCTGGTATAGGTGACCCGCTCACACCAAAAACCGGCTTTGTCGGTGGTTTTGTACCAAATATCCGCTGTGATTTCCGGGACACCTTGGCGTAGGCGGTCAAAGAGATTTAAAAAGGCAGGGATGGAGTCCTCTCGGACAAAGCCGTTTTCCAAAGTCGATTGTGTGTAATGGGGAATCTGAAAACAATTCTGTTTAATCCGGGGTGAGTTGGAGATCACAAAGAGGGAGTCTTCCTGAATGTCGTACTCCCAAATGTTGATCCCAGAGCTTTTAACCGCAACTTTGTAACGAAGCTGGTTCTCCAGCAGAGCCTGCTCAACCTCTTTTAGTTTGTCCACATTGGTATAGTTGGCATAGCATAGCTTCGTTCCATCCTTTTGGGGAATAACGACGCCATTGAGGTTGACCCATAAATAACGCCCTTCCATATCATTGAAAATACGATAAGTGTGATTAATTTTCCCGTTTTGGGCGATGGTATCATCAAGACGTTCTTTGAGTTCTGGCAGATCCTCAGGGTGGACGCCAAGGTAGTTGGTTTGATTCATAACCGCAGCCTGGTGCTCTGGAGAATAACCAAAGAGTTCGAAAAAAGCCTGATTATGGACCTCGGGATGAATGCCAGTACCATCAATGCGGTAAGCACACATTCCCCCGGGGATATTTTCCATCATCAATTCAAGTTGCTTGGATAACTTTAACCGTTCCTGCTCTGAACGTCTGGCGGCGGTGACATCGTCGATGTATTCAACATGGGCAGGAATGCCGTTCCACTCAATGAGCTTTCCGCGCATGGTGAAAATCTGCCCCGTAACAGTATATTCGTAATCCCGTTCTAAGAAACAGTCGGTAGACATTTGGCTGATTTTACAAAAATCACAGGGAGTCGAGCGGCCAAAAAGAAAGGTATAGCATTTTTGCTGGGTGTAATCATCCTGCTCTCTGCCAATGGATTTGAGTCCTGTTCGATTAATATAGAACAGCTCATAGGTGGAGATATCACTGACATAAATGAGGTTTTGGCTGTCATTAACAAGATTATCATACAGTTCGGTCATCCGTGCTGGCCGTTGGAAAACGGCATGAATGATCGGACACCCCGCTTCCTCTCCAATGGACATGGCAGTCATCCGTACCCAGATAAGGCTCCCATTTTTATGATAGAATCGGTAGATTTTATCAATGGAATGTCCCGATTTAAGAGCGGTGGTAGCAGAGCTTAAAAGCCGGCGTTTATCAGCATCATAAAGAAGGGCAGTGGCATCATCGGCAATGATTTTAGCATATTCCCCTCGGCTATAACCAGTCAGTTTAGCAACGCCGTCTGAGAAATATTGGGTTTTTAGGCAGTTGCCAACTAATCGGTAAATGGCAATACCCCCGGGGGAGACTATTGATCAGATGATCGGCTTCACGTTTTGCTTGTATGAGTTGGGCGTTACGTTGTCGTTCATCCTCCAGGGCATAGCGTCCGAGGACATTATGAATGCGAGCCTTAATGATCCGGTTATCTAAAGGTTTACCAATAAAGTCCCAGGCACCGTTTTCCAAGGCTTCTAATTGATAGCCAGGCTCTGCCGTAATGGCGATAATGGGGATGGATTTGTAGGGAGAGGCCTGCATCCATTTTAGAACCTCAATTCCATCCATGTTGGGCATGATGATATCCAGTAGGATAATGGTGATATGATGGGCGTACTGCTCAATTTTTTCAATGGCGTCTTCCCCATCGATGGCAGAGACGATGATAAATTCTTTCGAAAAATATTCGGAAAGAATTTGTCGGTTGACATCCATATCGTCTACGATGAGCATCATTTTTGCGTTCATGTCATACACTCCCTTTATCAATCCCCAAATTGCCGTATAAACGGTCTACTTTTACTCTTTAGAATTATATCAAGAAATATGGGGGAATGGAAGCAGTGTCAGCCATAAAATTTAACAAAACCTTAAGAAAAATCGAATAGAATCAAAAGATAGTTCGAAATAAATAAAAAGAACGGGTTTGGGGAGGATTATATGAGTCGTGAGGCGTTAACATCGATTTTAAAGGAAAGTAATCATATTGTATTTTTTGGTGGGGCAGGTGTATCGACGGCTTCTGGGATTCCTGATTTCAGAAGTTCAGACGGTCTCTTTAATGAGCGACTCAATCGCCATTTCACACCGGAACAGTTGGTATCTCATACATATTTTGAACGATACCCTGAAGATTTTTATGCCTTTTATAAGGATAAGCTGGTGTATCCAGACGCCAAGCCCAATGGCTGTCACTTAGCCCTGGCCAAGTTAGAGGCCATGGGGAAATTAAAGGCCGTCATTACCCAGAATATCGATGGCCTTCACCAAAAGGCGGGAAGCCAGGTGGTTTACGAACTTCATGGGTCGGTGCTGCGCAACTACTGTACCCAGTGCCATGCCTTTTACGATGAGACCTTCATTCTATCTGCCGAAGGCATTCCCCGATGTGCGCATTGTGGCGGTGTGGTTAAGCCGGATGTGGTTCTTTACGAGGAAGGTCTGGATAACCAGGTGATTGATGGGGCGATTCGGGCGATTTCCAAGGCGGACACGCTGATTATCGGGGGGACCTCTTTGGTGGTGTATCCCGCGGCGGGACTCATTGATTATTTTAGAGGGAAACATCTTGTGTTGATTAATAAGAGCACGACCTCTGCGGATAATCGGGCGGATCTGATTATCCATGAGGATATCGCTGGGGTGATGACCGCAGCCGTTACGGCCCTGGAATCCTAAGCATCATAAAATGATCCTAAGGTCCCTTGACTTTTAGAACCCAATGCATTATACTGAAATCAGTTAAATACGAATGATCCTGTGTTTTGGAAGTGAGGTGAGATTCCTCCGCTGTAATCGCAGCTGTAATGCAAAATGCCTGATTCAATACCACTGTCGCATGATGGGAAGGGAATCCGGATGATATTGCTAAGCCAGAAGACCGGCACAGTGATTGGTTCTTACAATGCTCCGATTTAGAGCGTTTAAGAAAGCACAAGCGTGTCGCCTTAAACCCTCTCCAATCTGGAGGGGGATTTTTTGTGAATTCAAAGAACTGGTCATTCCTATTTAATTAAAATCTTTTTGCATCTGCTGCTTTTTAGCAGGTGTCATTAAATCCTCTTTCTTTACCGAAGGGTAAAGACCATCTCTTTGATTCGGCCAGGGGGCCGCACCCCTGGCCCTATTTTTACGCGTAAGCTAACAGAAGTGTAAATAACGGGAACACAAAGCCCATGGGAAAGCTCGCTTTTCCATGGGCTTTGTGTTCCCGTTATTTACACGGCGCAGCCGTGAACGAGTGAAGCGAAGCGGAACGAGTGCACACTTCTGTTAGCTGGTGCGACCAAAGGGAGCACTGCTTGGGGTCCGGGGACGGATGGCCTTCGTTACCCCCTATGTCCGGGATGTGCTGGACACGCCAGATCCCCAGAATCTTCTGCCCAAGGGCATCGTCGTTGTCCTGGGGGCCGTGGTGTTTCTCCTGTGCAATGCCCTGGCGTATCAAAAAGGCTGCGGTCATTTCGAGGTGCAGGGTTTATCCGTTTAGGTGGATGTGGGATTATAAAAAGAGGGGGGCCTGAATCAGGCCCTCCCTCTTTTAGTGATAAACCATAATAATTTTATTAATAAACGGCGGATCTACACCGTTTCCGTGCCGCAGTCCGGGCAGAATTTGCCCGCTACCATCTTCCGGCAGTTGGGGCAGAAGCGGTCCCCGGCGGGTGCGGCGGCCGGGGCCGCCTGTTGGGGCGCTGCCGGTTGCTGGGGCTGGGCCATGGACCCGGCCATTTGCTGGGCCATCTGCATGCCCATGGCCATCTGGGCGCCCATGGCCCCCATGTTGTCACCGCCGGCTTCCATGCCGTCGGCCATGGCGATGGTGGCGTATTTATTGGTATCCCCCAAAAAGGCCTGGCCAGCCACTTTTTCGGCCATGCGCTGAACTTCTTCGGGGTAATTGAAGTTCTGGATGGTGAAATCTGCCACCCCCAGGCCGATATCGAAGAGTTCTTTGTCCAGCTCTTCCCCAATGGTTTTGCTGAGTTTTCGGCTGTTCATCTGCAGGCCCAGGAGGGCATTGACGCCAATACAGCCCTGGCCCCCGAGGATGGCTTCCGCCACAATGGGGTTCAATTCTCCAAGAATCCGCTCTGAGACATCCTCCAGGGCGTAGGTATCTTTAATCCCTGCTACCTTTTCGATGAAGATGTTGTAATCCCGGAAGGTGATGATGAGGTTTCCGTTACAGCCCACGGGGATGCCTGCTGGCACCTCTGGGGTGGGGATCATGATGCGCTGACGGGTGCCCCAGGGCAGGAGCAGCTCCTTGCTGTTGACGAAGTACACCTCCGCCCGCATGCCCGAATCCCCCCGAAGGTCCATAATGCCCTTGAGGGTGGAGAGGAAGGGCACGATTTCCGAGGCGATATCGTAGGTGCCTGGGGTTTCAAAGACCCCTTCCACGGCACCATTGGCGTAGAAGATTGCCTTTTGTCCCGTGCGGATAATGAGCTTTGCCCCTTTTTTAACTTCTTTTTTAGGCCATTTATAAAATAACACATCATCCCGGAATTCTTCCCATTCGATGGTGTCTTTACCTTGTCCAAACCAAGCCATAGTGTAAGTCTCCTTTAGTGTAAAATTGTATGAATCATCAATTATATCAAGCAGCCGGGAAATCGGTGGTCATCAGAAGACCGCTATCACCGCTGAAGGCAGAAGATGTGGCGGTCTGTGCCTGGGTTTCTACAATGGATACCGAGGTTTGGGGATAGACGTATTCCTTAGCATCCGCATCTTTTATAAAGATATTGTAGATGAGGAAGAGGGCTAAAAGACCGGCGATGACGGCTGCTACGATTTTAGGCACGCTGTAGGGGCGTTTGCCGCTGACCTGTCCCGTTTCACCGTTGATCATATAGGTGTATTCCTTGCCGCCATAGGCAAAGGCCGATACCCAGGCGGGCAGCAGCAGGTGCTTATAGGACAGATTGTGGTGTTCCATCTCCACCCGGTTGACTGAGGCGGTATCGTAGCCCTTGCGGTGAGTGATATCGTCCTCGGCCAGGCTGCGGATGGTACGTTCCATTTGTTCTTCAGCCTGGGGGAAGCAGTTGGCAGCGCCTTTGTCGTAATGTTCGGCACCGACTCCGGCTAAAAAGGCAGGATTGTACACCGAGGCACCGGCTTCGGTGCTGTAGGGCAGGATACCCTCCACCACGTCCTGGGTGCGTTCGGAGCCATCGCACACCGGGATATCGTTAAAATCTGCGGATACGTAGCCAGAAACCGGGGTCCAATCGGTATGGGTGGTGGTATTGCCTTCATCATCCTCTTCTTCGTAGTAGGTGCCGCCTTCACCCCAGTAATGGGCTTCGGTATGGCTGTCGTAGGTCCAGAAGGGGAGATAAACCCCGGAAAGCTTACCCTGCTGATAGGATTCCTTAAGCTTATTGGGAGCAAACCACCGGCTCTTCACCCATTTTTTAAAGGCATCCTGGGCATCGGACTTGTCCACCTTAAAGGGCACGAGACCGTCCGGGGGGACTCCGGCCATCTGTTTCTGGGCATCCACTTGGGGGGAGCCGCACATGGGACAGACCGTGGCAGTTTCGTTTTTAGAAAAGGCGATTTCAGAGCCGCAGTTTCGGCAGATGGCATAGGTTTCGTCGGGGTAGGCATCGCCTCCGGCATCCCGGGCGGCGTACTCATCCAGGGGATGATCGATAATGCCTTCCCCTGAGAGGTCTGCTTCACCGGGGGTGCGGCAGGATTCACATTCAAAGGCTTGCTTTTTAATATTCCATTTCATGTGGCCGCCGCAGGAGGGGCATACAAAGCTTTCCGTTTTAATTGCTTCAGCCATGCTACACCTCGTTCTGCTGGGTCTCAATGCCCAACCCGGCAATGATTTCTGCACAGGTTTCACGCTTCACCACGGCGGCTTTATAACCCGCCTCCAGTTGGGGCAGCTTGGCCGCCACATCGGCCAGGGCCGTTTCGTAGCGTCTTACCGTGCTGTTTTCCCCGGCTTCTTCAGCCTCTTTGGCGTAACGCCTGTATTTTTCTGCTTCGTCCTGACAGGCGGCTAAAGCCCGCATGGCAGCCCCTTCGGCGGCGCGGCAGCCGGCCAGTTCCGCTTCGGCGTTCTTCATCCGCTGCTCTGGGGTCATGGCATTTTCGGCAGACAGCTTGGCCTCCACGGATTCTTTAAAGGCCTGAAAGCCTTCACCCATCCGCGCTCCAAGTTCTTGCAGTCGATTTGACATAGGATTACCTCCATAAAGTGATTAAAAATTATTATATCATGCTTTGGGGGAGCAGTCCATCAACCAAAAGGTTGATATTTGTAAGAAAAGAAAAAATGGAAAGGATTGACAAACACAAAATAGGGTTGTATAATACAGTTAAATTAATAAAACGGCTAGAGATACCGAGAAGCCATAAAAACAGAAGCAGTTTTTGTTTTTATGGCTTTTTTTCGTACTCTTTTCCGGAATGGCTTGTTTTATTAAAAAATAGAGGGGGGTACCAATGATTACCCAAAGCGCGCAAGCAAAGTTTGAACAGTATCCAGTTATTGCCGCCGTCAGAACACCCGAGGATTTCCACTGTGCACTGGAATCCAAGGTGGCGGTGGTTTTCATGGTGGGGGGTGATGTGTTTAAAGTGCGGGATGAGATTGCAAGGGTAAAGGCATCCAATCGATTGATTTTTTTCCATATGGATTTGGTGGAGGGAATCGGGAAGGATGGCAGCGGGATTCATTTTGCCAAAGAGGAATTTGGCATCGATGGGATTCAGTCGACCAAAGCCCATCTTTTAAAGCTGGCAAAGCATGAGAATCTCATGACCTGCCATCGCATTTTTCTAATGGATTTTCAAGCATTGGAAAGCGGCATGCATATGCTAAAGCAATCCCAGCCAGATTTTGTGGAATTGACACCGGGCATTGTCCCGCGGATTGTCAGAAAGGTAAATCTGGAATTTAAACAGCCGGTGATCAGCAGTGGGCTGGTTTCCCGGGAAAAGGATATTAAGGTTCTTCAGGAAGCCGGTGCACATAATATTGTGTGCAGTAACCGAAAACTGTGGAGTCTGTAGAAAAAGAGGAGAACATGAATTCAAGAGAGCGTGTGATCAAAGCGGTCAACCACCAGGAGCCCGATCGGGTCCCTGTGGATATGGTGCTGACCATCGATGTGTACCGGGATATGAAGAAGGCATTGGGGCTTTCCCATTTACCGGATACACCGCGGATGGGCCACTGGACAGATGTTCAAATGCCCATTGAAATGATTGAAAAGCTGGGGCTGGATATGTACTACATCTCCCCCCATTCGGCTAAATCCGTTCACAGCAAAAGCCTGCCCGATGGCAGCTTTGTGGATGAATGGGGCTGCTACTGGAAGAAAACCATGATAGACGGGGGGCATTTTTACTTTGAGCTTCAAGACCCGCCTCTGGCAAATGCCACCATTGAAGATTTAGAAACCTACGCCTGGCCCGACCCTGAAGACCCCGTACGCTACGAGGGGCTGAAGGAAGAAATTGCCGAGGTCCGGGAAAAGACGGATTTAGCCATTCTGGCTAAATTTGCCGGTGCTGTTTTTGAGGTGGCGACCTATATGCGGGGCCACGAGCAATGGTATAAGGATCTCATTAATAATCAGGAATTTGCCCATGCTCTTCTGGATAAAGTCTGTCAGATTCAAAAGCGCATCGATCGGTGCTGTCTGGAAGCTGTTGGGGCAGAGGTGGATATCCTGCGTTTAAGCGGCGAGGACCTGGGGATGCAGGATCGGCCCCTCATCTCCCCACGTACCTTTAGAAAGGTGGTCAAGTCTCATCTTAAGGAGCTCTGGGAGGATGCCAAGGCCAGTCTGCTGGCTCAGAATCCCAAGGGGAAGGTCATGCTCCACAGCTGCGGCTCGGTTCGGGCCTTCATTGGGGATCTCATCGAATGCGGCATCGATATTTTAGATCCCGTCCAGCCCGCCGCCAAGAATATGAATCGCTATGAGCTTAAGGAAGAATTCGGAGAGGATATCTGCTTCCACGGCAATATCGATATCCAGGATGTCCTGCCCTTCGGAACCAAGGAAGACATCACCGCAGAGGTGAAGGATGCCATTAAAGCGCTGGCCCCTGGGGGGGGATTCCTGCTGGCGCCGGCCCACAATGTCCAGGGGGACGTCAGTGCCAAAAACCTCATCCATATGGTGGACTGCGTCAAAAAATACGGCAATTATCCCATCAGCATCGACGAAGCATAAAAACAGAAACGGTCATATTATTCTAAAAGAGATAAAGAGAGAGGAATTATGATGAACAAAAATTATGTTGCAGGAATCGATATTGGAACGACGGGTGTCAAGGTCATTATCTTTGATGCAGAAGGGAATAAACTTAGCAGTGCTTACCGGGAATACCCCTGCACCTTCCCCCAATCCGGATGGGTGGAACAGGATGGGGAAATGACCTGGGCCATGACCTGTGAGGCCTCTAACGATGCCATTGCAAAGTCAGGCCTGGATCCGGCAGCCATTGTAGCCATCGGCTTATCCAGCCAGCGCTGTACCTTTACCCCGGTGGATCGGGATGGGATGGCCCTGCGCACCGCCATTTCCTGGCAGGACAGCCGCTCCTTTGAGGAGTGCGACGAAATCGCCGAAAAGGTCGGTATCGAGCGTTATTACGAAATCACCGGCCTGCCCAATGGGACAACCTGGACCGGCAGTAAAATCATGTGGATTAAGAAACATCAGCCCGAAATCTATGAAAAAACCTACAAATTTGCCCAGGATCAGGAGCGCATCCTCCACAAGCTGGGGGCGGAAGGCTATTATGAAGACTGGTCCAACGGCTCCCTTTACGGGCTTATGGATATTAAAAAATTTACCTGGGATCAGGAGCTGTTAGACACCCTGGGCATCGACGGTGATAAGCTGCCGGAATTAGTCCCATCGGGACAGGTGGTGGGGGAAGTCTCCCAGAAGGCCGCTTCCCTGACCGGGTTTGCCCCGGGGACCAAGCTGGTATCCGGCGGCGGCGACCAGCAATGCGCCGGCATTGGGACAGGCGCCATTAAAAAAGGCATTGTGGAGGTCACCGTGGGAACGGCAGCCGTTACCCTGGCTTATATGGATGGGCCCTATTATGATGACAGCATGCGCCTGCCCTGCTCCGCCCATGGGGTAGCGGGCAAATGGGAAACAGAAGGGCTGCAGAATGCCGCCGGCAGCTCACTTAAATGGTATCGCAATGAATTTGCCATCCCTGAAATGGAGCTTTCCGAAGAAACCGGCATCGACCCCTACGACTACATTAACGAACAGGTGGCCGACATCAAACCAGGGGCTGACGGACTCATCTGCATTCCCTATTTTGCCAGTTCCGCAGCGCCGAACTGGGACCCCTTTGCCAGAGGAACTTTTATCGGATTAACCCTAGGGCATCAACGCCCGACATTAGCCCGGGCCATTATGGAAGGGGTAACCTTTGAAACCCGGGAAATCGTCGAGCAAATGGCCGCCAACGGCGTGGAAATCGATACAATCATCATCAGCGGCGGCGCATCCAAATCGGCGGTGTGGAATCAGATTCAAGCCGATATTTACGGCAAGCCGGTACTCATTCCCGCCATCGAGGAAGCCACTTCCCTGGGAGCCGCCATCCTGGCAGCCGTAGGGGCAGGCCTTTACGATAGCGTGGAGGCAGCCGTGGATCAAATGGTGCAGATCGCCGGGAGCTATGAACCGGATATGGCCATTCATGACCGTTACAACCGCTACTTTACCGTGTACAAGGATGCATACCGTGCTCTAGCGGATGCGGGTGTGTACGAACGTCTGGTTAAGCTGGCCTTGGAAGAATAAAGAAATCGGAGAAACCATGGAAATCTTAAAAAAAATTGCAGATACCCTTTATGAAGGGGATGATCGGGGGATGCCAGCCTTAGTGCAGGAAGCCCTGGATTCGGGGTACGGCCCCCAGGAAATACTGGACGCCATGATGGAAGGCATGGCTGTCGTGGGACAGGAATTCAAGGAGGAAATCCTCTTTATCCCAGAGGTCCTCTGTTGCTGCGAGGCCATGTCCGCCGGGGCAGAGGTCCTAAAGCCCTTACTGAAGGAAGGGGATGCGGCCGACCGGGGCACCGTGGTGTTGGGCAGCGTCAAGGGGGATATGCACGATATCGGAAAGAATTTAGTGCGGATGATGATGGAAGCCCGGGGACTCCATGTGATCGATATTGGGGTGGACGTACCAGAAGCCCGGTTTGTGGAGGCCGTTATGGAACACCAGGCCGATATCTGCGCCTGCTCCATCCTCCTCACCACCACCATGCCGGAAACCCCCAAGGTGGTCAGGGCTTTTGAGGATGCGGGTATTCGGGACAAGGTTAAAATCCTCATTGGCGGAGCACCCATCACCCAGGAATTTTGTGATAAAACAGGCTGCGATGCCTACGCTAAAGATGCCGGCAGTGCGGCAGAAATTGCCATTGCCCTGTGTCAGGGTTAGCCCATGATTATTATTGGCGAAAAGCTCAATGGGGCGATCCCTGTTGTCCAGAAGGCGATTCTGGAACGGGACGCCGACTTCATCATCGCCCGGGCCAAGGCCCAGGCCGATGCCGGCGCCCATTATCTTGACCTTTGTGCCGGGACAGAGCCGGACCGGGAAACCGAGGATTTGAGGTGGCTGATTCGGGTGGTTCAGGATACTGTCGATATACCCCTATGTATCGACTCCCCCAGCCCCCGCTGTATTGAATCGGTTTTTCCCTTGGTCAAGGGTCCGGGAATCATCAACTCCATTTCCGGAGAGGGGGAAAAATGTGCCGTATTACTCCCCCTTTTACAGGATAATGACTGGCAGGTTATCGGCCTTACCTGCAGCGATGACCATGGGATCCCCAAGGATACCGAGACTAAAATCGCCATTACCCAGTCCTTGGTTGAGGCCGCGGCGGCCTATGGCGTCAAACCTGAGCGGATCCATATCGATCCCTGTGTACTGGCCTTGGCCACCGAGGGACAGTCCTTATTGAATTTTGAAAGGGACATTGCCGGCATTCGGCGCTGTTACCCCACCATTCATATCACTTCCGGTCTGAGTAATATCTCCTTTGGGCTTCCGAAGCGGAAGATGATCAACCGCACCTTTTTTGCCCTGGCCATGGCGGCGGGCATGGATTCTGCGGTGATGGACCCCACGGATGCGGACATGCAGGAGGCCCTTTTAGTCACCACAGCCCTTTTAGGGCAGGATCGATTCTGTAAGAACTATAGCCGGTATTTCAGGAAAAAAGTTTAAAATAGCGAAGACGGCAGATTGTGCCGGGGAAAACCTTTAGCGGGGTGGACTCCGGCATTTTCAATTGTAGGGGAATGTAACCCGTTGGGGATGGCAGCGTCAAGACCGTGGCCCCAGGGATCCTCTGGGCTTCGGATATTCAGACCTATTTTAAAAACCAGATTGTTGCCCGGGTCCGGGAGTATGATAAGCCCCAGTGGGTTTTGGAAATGTCTGCAACGGCTATCCGGGGTGCCGGTTTACGCGGAAGGAGGAGTGAGGATGTGGGATAATGGTTTTTTTTTAAAAAAAGAAATCAATTGGTCGCTACTGACCCAGGGCTGTCCCATTACCCTGGATTATCAGATGGCCTTCATGCAGGGCATCCATGGACAGCTTCACCGGGGCGATTCCCAGGAAATCACCATCATCTTTGAGGGGATGGACCATCGGGTGACGCTTAAGAACCAGGCGTTTTCCGAGGTGGATTATCCCACCCACAAGGATATTCTTCAGCTGCGATATGGCAGCAATTCGAGCTTTGCCAGGGCATTACAGCAGGTGTTTCGGGAGAACTTTAGCTATTTGAAAGCCCTTCGGGCGCAGCGCGCGGCCGGGAATCGCCGCTTAATCCAATTGCCCGATGACCAGAAGGCCTATTTGGTGCTCTACGGGACCAGTCAGCCAGGGGTGTTTTGGGTGGAGGCAATCACCCCACAGGATCAGCGGGAGGTGTCTGAGTATTCGGCACACTTGGATGAGCATCGCCTGGAGGAAGAATGGCAAGCCCTGTCGAAGGAGGATGGCAGTACCGGAATCGTCGAAAAGGTGGGTGTTCGGAAGTATCGCCACCTCAATGCGGCCATTGGTCAGGATCTTAAGGTGTTGTATGGCTACCGATGCCAGATCTGTGGGGCGCATTGTGGCGAAGCCTATGGCGTGAAGGTTGCAGAGGCCCACCACATTGACTATTTTGTGAAGAGTCTCAATAATAACGCCAGTAACCAGATGATCCTTTGCCCGAACCATCATCGGATTGTCCATGCGGCGAAGCCCACCTTCCTGAGAAATGAACGGCTGTGGGTATATCCCAATGGGCTGAGGGAAGGGCTGACGTTGGATGTGCATTTAGTTAAGAATAATACCTCCCGTGGAGATATATATTGAAAGCAATTAATTTTATGGGTATAATAAAACAAAACTAAGGAAAGTGTAATTGGATAAGAAATGAAAGGTACTTTTTTGAAATGGGCCGGGGGTAAAACTTGGTTTGCTTTAGCACAAAGTGATATATTTCCAAAAAACTATAATAAATATATTGAGCCATTTCTTGGAAGTGGTGCGGTTTTTTTCTATTTGAAACCAGATGAAGCTCTATTAAGTGATATCAATCAAGAATTGATTACAACATATTGTTCAATAAAAAATGAGGTGGATGATGTCTGTCGGTATTTAGATATTCATTCCAAAAAGCACAGTAAGGATTATTATTATAAAATACGGGAAACAAAAACTAGAAAGAATTACACGACTGCTGCTCGTATGATTTACCTCAATAAAGCATGCTTTAATGGTATTTATCGAGTAAATAAAAGTGGATATTTTAATGTCCCAATAGGGTCTAATCGCAAAATATTTTTTGAGAAAAAAGAACTAATTAATACGGCGAATCTATTAAAAAATGCATCTATCAAAGCGCAAGATTTTCAAACAACAATTGAAGAAGCGGATAAGAATGATTTTTTGTTTTGCGATCCACCTTATGCCGTAATGAACGAGAATGGGCGTTTTGTTAGCTATACTGCAGATTTGTTTACTTGGGAAGATCAAGTGCGATTGTCGATTTCGCTTGGAAAAGCACGTAAAAAAGGAGTCAAAATCTTAATGACTAATGTTGATCATCCTGCTGTTCGCGAACTATATCTAAAACAGGGTGGTTTTGAGCTTAGTACAGTTGAACGGTTTTGTAAAGTTTCTAGTAATACAAAAGGGAGAAAAAATTATCAAGAACTCATTGTATCTGCAAATCTTGAGTGACGATAATGGGGGTAAGAAATGACGAATTGGGACAATATTGTTACGGATAAAGAATTAAAGCAGTCTAAACGGTTACGAAAAAACCTCTACATTGAACAAAAGGTGAGAAAAGTCTGTCAAGAAGAATTGGAGGGTGAGGGTTGGGAATTTGTCCGGAAATATGCGGATGATAGATTCGTTAAAGTTAAAAAAAAGAAGCTATTTGATGAACTATTTGAAGATAAGGTTTGGTTTCTTTTTGCCCAGATGGGTTTTGAATCTCTTAATAAAGATCGACAGTTTAAAATGTCTTATGATTTTCATAATGCAGATTTAACACAACAAATAGATGTATTTGCCGTTGATCAGGAAACAATACTAATTATTGAGTGTAAAGCAGCCGATTCACTAAAAGATGGTAATTTTAAAAAAGAAATAGAAGCATTACATGGACAGATGTCTGGTTTACGAAAAGAAGCACTTAAGCAATATCCAAATAGAAAAGTAAGATTTATTTGGGCAACAGATAATTATATTTTAAATAGAGCTGATTTGAAAAGATTAGAGGAGTGGGGAATTGTCAATTTTAATCGATCAATGATCCAATACTACGAAGAGTTGGTCAAACATTTAGGGACCTGTGCTCGGTATCAACTCCTTGGAAATTTATTTGCAAATCAAGAAATTAAAAATATGGATACGCGAATTCCAGCTATTGAAGGAAAGATGGGTGGATATACTTATTATGCTTTTTCAATTGAGCCAGAAAAATTATTAAAATTAGGTTATGTGTTGCATCGAAGTGAAGCAAACAAAAATATGATGCCAACATATCAAAGGATTATAAAAAAGAAGCGATTAAAAGAAGTTCAGAATTTTATTAATAATGGCGGGTATTTTCCGAATTCGCTCATTGTAAGTATAGAATCAGATAAGAAAGTACAATTTGATTTAGCCGCAATGAAAGTCGAAAATTCTTTATCTAAGATAGGTGTATTACATTTACCAAAGAAATATCATTCAATTTATATTATTGACGGTCAACATCGACTTTATGGTTACTCGGATACTCCGTTTGCAGAGAAAAACTCAATACCAGTTGTAGCTTTCATCAACTTAGATAGAAATGAACAATTAAAAATATTCATGGATATTAATGAAAATCAAAAGGCAGTTTCAAAAACACTGAGGGTAACTCTAAATAGTGATATGCTATGGGATTCGAAGAATGGAAATGAAAAGAGAGAGGCCCTTCGATCAAAGATTGCACAAATGTGTGGAGAAGAAGCGACATCACCATTACATGGACGAATTGTAATTGGGGAGGATGAGAAAAATGCAACAAAGTGTATTACAATAGAAGCAATCCAAGTTGCATTAAAAAAATGTCAATTTTTTTCAGTCTTTTCAAAAAACAATACGATCCAAATGAATGGTACTTTTGATTTTGGTGAAAATCAAAGTACTTGTGATTCCTTTTATCCGTTTCTGGAACAATGTCTAGCGTATGTTAAATCGGAAGCAGAAGAAGAGTGGATGTTGGGGGAAAATGGTATCCTAACAATAAACCGAGGAATACAAGCGGTTATTAGGGTGATTAATGATATTATTAATCACCTTATAAAACAGTCGAAAATTAACCCATTACAGGATAAAGAAGAACACATTTTTTCTGAGGTACAATACTATCTTAAAGCGTTAGTCGATTTTCTAAAAGGTGTTGATATTAATAAAAGGAAAGAACTGAAAAGCTTTTTAGGTGGAGGTGCGGATACTAAATTTTGGAGAGAGTTTCAGAGAATAATTGCGAATAAATATGAAGATTTTCAACCAGAAGGTCTATCGGAATATTTAGAAAACGAAACACAACAATATAACAATGAAGCAAGACAGTATTTGAACGATATTGAGTCGAAATTAAAAGAAAAGATTGAAATAGGACTTCAACAGTATTATGGAGAAAATTGGGAAATAAAAGGTTTGCCAAAAACGGTATATAAAAAGGCAGAAGGAGAGGCAAATGATAGAAATTATGAAAATGTCTCCAAGGATGAAGAGGATGTCGAATTTGTAACTGCTTGGGATTATGTTGATCTACTGGATTTTAAAAGTATTGTGATATATGGAAGCAATTGGAGTGAAATCTTTGATGATATCATTACTCGCCCTGAAGATAAACAAGTTGCAGGAGGAAAAGAAGCGAAAACAAAATGGATAGAAACATTAAGTAAAGAAAAAAACAAATTAGTTAGAACAAGTAGTTATAGTGTTCCTAAGATGTCGTTTGAATTAATAAGTGAAGTCCACCAATGGATAGTGAACGCAGATGACTAAAAAAAAGAATGTAGATTGCTCCAATTGATCAACAAGATAACGCCAATATGAAAGCAGGCGTAACTGATAATTGACAGAAAAATAACTGTTGGACTAAAACTAAACTTTGCCATTATGTATAGAAGAGCGGAATAGACAACGAAGAAGAAAAGATACAGAATACTCCCTTTAGCTTTTGAATCATAAGGACGATGATAATAGAGTCTCGTCATAAAGTAGGATAATTTATGAATGGGAATAACAGCAAGAGAGAAAAGTATAGAGGGTTGAAACAACGCAAAAATAGACATAGGAAGACTGTTATAGGTCATGGGGAGTTGTTCAAATGGATTGGGTAACACAAAATTCCGAATCAGAGAACTGAAGAGTTTAACAGTAGGATACATAGCACCTCGTTAATTTTAGTTTTTAATAGAATACTGCACCATTCTTAAATTAAACCACCGCCCTGAATTCAGGGCGGTGGTTTTTGGCGAAAGATTATTTTTATTGGGCCCGTATGAATCAGCCCATCAGTACATGGAAGGTCAGCACTCCGACAATGCCATCAGTCTCCAGTCCACAGGCACTCTGAAAAGCTTAGGCGGCACTGCGGGGGTCGGGTTCGGGGATGCTATCAATGGTGCATGGATGACCGTGGGGTTTTGGATGAGGCCAGATTCCATGCTGAAGTAGGCGCGGACCCCTGGGCGATGATGGCGCCGTAGGGGGCGGGGGTGGTGAGGTAGGCGATGTTGGCCCGGATGCTGCCGGTTTCGAAGATGCAGGCGGGCATGGCGGTATCCCGGACTTCCATGTCGTCATCCCTGATGATGGCCCGGGGGCTAGGCCGAAGCGGAACTCGACGGCATCTGCCAGGGCGCGACCACTGGTTCTGCCGGGGTAGATGATAGGGACGGAGCCGCTGTGGTCGGCGTGGAGGGCGAGGTAGAGAATTGACATGGCTTGCTCTATTTTGTGTGGTGCTGTGAGGAGCTAAGATTTGGTTAACAGCACCGCAGGATACAACCTTAAATTTCAGAGTAACTTTAAAAACGGGAGGGGGGTGCGGACAAAAAGCTAGCCTTCTTTCGGAGCCCTCAGGGAGTCTAGCGGGTCTGTGAAACTCTTTCTGTAAATTCCCAAACCAAGGTTTCCTGTGGTAGAATAAACTAATCCCATAGGAGGCCTTTTATTATGGCAAAACCAAAGAAACCCGTTCACAAGGTCGAGATGACCGATGGTAAACGCAACATCATCCGAATGCTCCTCGAAGAGTATGACATTGAGTCTGCCTTGGATATCCAGGATGCCCTCAAGGATTTGCTTGGAGGAACGATCAAGGAAATGATGGAGTCCGAGATGGACGAACATCTGGGCTATGAAAAATCCCAACGTTCGGATAACCCGGATTCTCGAAATGGCTACAAATCCAAACAGGTGAACAGCCGTTATGGCAGCATGGAGATCCAGGTTCCCCAGGACCGGGACGCTTCCTTTGAGCCCAAAATCGT
>NZ_FNRK01000054.1 GCF_900107815.1 Eubacterium aggregans | reverse complement strand
CTCTTTTTAGTATATCAGATTCATTAATATCCGTCTGAAAAAATGTCTTAATTTATGAGACCATTATATTTCGATAAACGAGATAAAGACTGCCCGGAATAGTGACCCCAATAGTCGTGAAATACTGTCAGATTTTAAGATTATGAGTAATACGGCTAAAGGTCCAAACTATCGCGCTCGTTTTAAAATGTCCTTCTGTATTCAGAAATGGTTTTGATTAGGACAGATCAAAAAACAGCCAGGTTTCACACGTATCGTGAAACCTGGCTGTTTTTTAAATCCCACGCTGAAAGGCATAAGCCTCATATTTTCGGATAATCTCTGCCCGTTGCCGATAGCTAATATCCGCAAGATAGCCTTTTTGTAAATGGAACTGGTAGCCTTTGTAAAAGAGAACCCGGTCCATATTGATGATAAAGCTGCGATGGGTTTTTAGAAAATGAAAGGGCAGCAGCATCTTTTCAAGATTAGAGATTTTTTCTCTGGTAATGTATTTGTTGGTAAGGGTGTAAATTGAAGTTTTTCGATTTAGGGATTCAATCATGATGATGTCATCATAGGGGAGGGCGATGTGCTTTTGGTCAACATCCAGAAAAAGCTTGGTTTTTTGCTTTTTCCAGGAGTTTACGCCCCGTAAAAGGGCCTGTTCCAATCGATGGGGGTCCAAGGGTTTTAGAACATACTGAAAGGTATTGAGCTCATAGGTATCAATCATGTATTGTGAGTGGCTGGACACAAAAAATACAATGCAGTTTACCCTCCTTTTTCGCAATTCCGTAATGGTTTCGAGCCCGTTGCGTCCCGGTGGCATTTCGACATCGATAAAAAGAAAATCAACTTCTTTAGGTTGAGGGGAGGCAGAATCGGAAAGATACCAATTCAGAAGATCCTCACCAGAGTAAAATCTTATGAAATTGGGCTCTATATTCTGTTTCTGTAAAAAAACGTTAACTTGTGTTTCTAAAGTCGTTACAAAGGCTGGGTCATCATCACAAATTATAATGTTTAACATTTTTTTGCTCCTTTCGCGGTGAGATATTTTCTAAGGTAACGATAATGGTGAAGTATCCATCCATGATGTTATAATTGGCCAGTCCATTATAATGCTCTGCAATTTCCTGGATGGTAGACAAGCCAAAACCATGGTTTTGGGTATCTTTCTTGGTCGTCTTTTCTAATGATGTGTGAATGGTTGGGTTTTCACAGTAAATCCTCAGACAGGAAAGATCGGTATCGTATTTAACGGTAAACACAATTTTAGGATGGTTTATTAAACTAATTTCTGTAGCTTCAATAGCATTATCAAGAAGGTTTGCGCAAATAAAGGAAATATCTATTTCATCGACAAAAAGGCTTTCTTTCCCCAGAAGGGCAATGGTCGATTCAACAGCAATGCCTTTATCCTTTGCTGCTTGAATCTTTGAGGAGAGGACAGCGTCTAATCCTTCATATCCAGTAAGGACTAGCCGGTCCTGGCTCTGCGAGTTTTCTAAAAGCTGAAGCAGAACATTTTCACATTCCTCCATTTTCTTTCCCTGAACTAACCCTAAAAGATGTGTGTAGCTTGCCTTCATATCATGTCGAGTTTTACGAAGATTGTGGTATTCCTGGGCGACATCCTGTTGGTGTTCTTTTTTAAGTGTTATATATTTTTTTAAAAAAGAATAATGTTGCTTTTCAAGCTCAAAGTTCAGCATGTTTCGGACAATATTGATAAGAAAAACGTTAGAAACAAAGATAAGAATGATTATTACAAAACATAAAGAATATTTGATGGTCATATTTGTTTCTCGGAAAACCGTCCAAACGAGAAGAATCATGATGATGATGGAGGTAATTGGATAAATGTAAATTAGATTCTTTTGCCATATTGAGAATTCTTTACGTTTAGTTCTTTTTATCAAAGTTATAAGAATGAGCATTATAAAACTGCTAAATAGAATTAAAACCGACGAAAAGGCATAGTTAGTATTGGAGTCTAAGTAGGTAGTAGATACATCTAATTGAACAAGAATAACTGTGGCTAACAATTCTGCGACTCCTGTAATTATTACAGAAATAAGAATAGTGAATAAGCGCATTTTTATACTATCCTTATAAAAGAAAGATATTAATGAAATACTAAAAACAGTCAATATAAAAGAACTGATTGGACTAATATGTTGGTAAAAAAGAAGATATGTAAATAATATTGGTATGAGTGTTAGATAAACATAAAATATGAATGATTGACGAATTTCCTTCGGGGAAGAGAGCGTATCAAAAATCATAAAAGTAATCAAGTATTTTACAACAAAACTAATTAATATAAAAATCATTTTTTTTCCTTCTATATTATATTATCAATATAATATCATAAATTAAGACTTAAGAATGTGATTTTTAAAGTGAATTATCTTATGATTATGCAAAATGTGAGTATTCCAATGTAATTGTGCATGCTTTCCGATGATTGAGATCACCCTATCCGGAAAACGAGTGCGCTGTTTCCGGACCGAGTGCAATCAAT
>NZ_FNRK01000038.1 GCF_900107815.1 Eubacterium aggregans | reverse complement strand
AATTCTTCGTCATCCACCATGTCGGCTTTGTTTAAGAAGACGATGATGTAAGGCACACCAACCTGACGGGACAGGAGGATATGTTCACGGGTCTGAGGCATGGGGCCATCAGCAGCGGAAACAACCAGGATCGCACCGTCCATCTGAGCCGCACCGGTGATCATGTTTTTGACGTAGTCGGCATGGCCCGGGCAGTCCACATGAGCGTAGTGACGTTCAGGGGTTTCATATTCCACGTGAGCGGTGGAGATAGTGATCCCACGTTCTCTTTCTTCGGGAGCCTTATCGATGTTTTCGAAGGCAACCGCTTCACCAGAACCGTAACGCTTGTTTAACACGGAGGTGATTGCTGCGGTCAGAGTGGTTTTACCGTGGTCAACGTGACCAATGGTACCAATGTTAACATGGGGTTTGGATCTTTCAAATTTTTCTTTTGCCATTTTGAATAAAAACTCCTTAAAAATTGTTTTAGATTACGATGTCTTCATTATATATAAATGCCCTGTGGCTTTCAAGCCTTTTTTCAAAAGACTCACTAATAAAGTTTACAGCACCATCGTGTGGAAAACTCTGATTTTCAATTACTTTCGCTCACTCGTTTTATCAAGCGTCTCATCCGCGGACACCGTCAGTTTATTCCTTTCAATCTGGCGACTTCTCAGACGACTAGCGACCTCCTCACGGAGAAGGGTATAAAAGACAGAGCATAAAGGAATGGTAATAATCATCCCAACGATACCCCACCCATTGCCACCAATGGTCACAGCGACTAATACCCAAATTGAAGGTAATCCAACAGAGCCGCCAACCACATGGGGGTAAATCAGATTTCCTTCGAGTTGTTGAACTACCAGGAACAATACAATAAACCAAAACGCCTGAATCGGGCTATTCATTAGAATGAGGAAGGCCCCCAATACACAGCCGATAAAAGCTCCAAAAATGGGAATTAAGGATAAAAACCCAATCAAAACACTAATCATCAAAGCATACGGAAACCGGAAGATGCTCATCGTGATGAAGAACAGCCCCCCAATAATAACGGCCTCTGTACACTGCCCTGTCACAAAATTCCCAAAAGTTTTAGAGGAAAGATCGGTAATAAATAGCACACGATCCGCAACCTTTTCCGGTACATACGCATAGAGAATCTTGCGGAACTGCCGTCCCAATGTCTCCTTCTGAAACAAAGCATAAATAGCAAAAATTATACCAATAAAGAAGCTCAGAACTCCTCCAGCAATAGAGGTTGCTGCATCCACAGTACCGTCAAGGAAGGTTAAGACCCCCTTTTGGAGAAAGCCCAAAATACCTGCTTCAATATTGCTCCAATCCAAAGACAAATTTGTCAGAAAATTTGTGATGTCCGGGGATGTCCCCTGAATACTGTTGATCCACCCCTGAATCTCTTTAATAAAGGCTGGTCCAGCATCTTTAATGACAAGTACCGAATCGGTAAATTCAGGAACAATCAAAAATGATACAACGCAGAGAAGGAGGATAATGGCAAACAGCGCGAGCAATAAGGAAATCGGCCGTTTCATTTTCTGTAGGCGAGGCTTTCCAGCCATCCACCTTTTATTAAATAGGGCGTGCTCAAAAATAGCCATCGGAATATTGATAATAAAGGCCATGCACCCACCAATGATAAAAGGAAAGAACAAACCAATGGCCCAGGCAATGCCTTCGAGGACTGACCGATAATTCTGGAGGCCAGCCCAAAGCATCAAAGCAAGGACAATCAGCCCAATCATCGCCCGGGTATTATGCTTGTTAAATTCCATCTTAATAAGCCCTGGCAAAATAAGCCATTTGATGGGCCGGTTTACCACAGCAAACACAGGTGCCTTCACCAATGACTTCTTGTTCCTCTTCAAAGGGAATACACCGGATGGATGCCCCGGTTTCTTCTTTTACGCGGTCCTCACAGTCTCGGCTCCCACACCACATGGCCTTAATGAAGCCAGGGTTATCTGCCAAATTCTGCTTAAATTCCTCCATATCTCTTGCCTCAGAGGTTTTCGCTTCCCGCATGGCCAGAGCCTGGTCGTACATATTTTGTTGGATTGATTTCAGCAACTCTGATACAGCTCTATTCAATTCCTCAAGGGGAACAAAAACTTTTTCTCCCGTATCCCGACGAGCCAGGACACATTGTCCATTTTCAATATCCCGGGGTCCGATTTCCAGGCGGATGGGAACGCCCTTCATTTCCCATTGGTTAAACTTCCACCCTGGGGAATTATCACTATCGTCTAACTCGACCCTAAAAGCCTGTTCCAATTGTGCTTTTAATTCGTAAGCCTTATCCAATACCCCTTCTTTATGCTGGGCTACCGGAAGGATGACCACCTGAGTGGGGGCGATCATAGGTGGCAATACCAGTCCGTTATCATCCCCATGAACCATAATGATCCCCCCGATTAAGCGAGTAGAAATCCCCCAGGAGGTATGATAAGGATGGGTCTGCTCATTATTGCGATCAAGATAAGTAATATCGAAAGCCTCAGTAAAATGCTGTCCTAAGTTATGGGAGGTTCCGGATTGAAGGGCTTGTCCATCGTGCATCAGGGCTTCCATCGTATAGGTGGCCGATGCACCGGCAAACTTTTCCTTTTCACTTTTTTGGCCCACCACCATGGGAATAGCCATATAGTCCTCTGCAATTTCACGATAGATGCCCAACATCTGCATGGTTTCAGCCTGAGCTTCCTCTGCCGTTTCGTGAAGAGTGTGGCCTTCCTGCCAGAGAAACTCTGAAGTTCTCAGGAATGGTCGTGTTGTTTTTTCCCAACGAACAACCGAACACCATTGATTGTATAAAAAGGGCAGTTGGCGATAAGTATGCAGCCACTTTGAGTACATGCTACAAATAATGGTTTCTGAGGTCGGACGCACACACAGGGGCTCTGTCAGCTCTTTATCCCCACCTTTTGTGACCCACGCAACCTCTGGTGCAAAGCCTTCAACATGTTCGGCTTCCTTCTTCAATAGGCTTTCCGGAATCAGAAGAGGGAAATACATATTCTTATGCCCAGTGTCCTTAAAGCGTTTATCATAGGCCTTCTGAATGTTTTCCCAGATGGCATACCCATAAGGCCGGATCACCATAAAGCCCTTGACGGGTGAATAATCGCATAGTTCTGTCTTCGAGATAACATCAGTGTACCACTTTGCAAAGTCCTCTGAACGCGGTGTAATTTCTTTAACTTGGTTTTTTTGCTTTTTACCCATTTATTTGTATGAATTCCTTTCATCGATATGCTTTAATTTTATCATTATAGCATATCCTAAATGGTGTGGAAAGCAGTTTGCTCACTTCCCTTGTCACTAATCCTGGGATTTCACATAATCGACAATGGCATTTTTTCCCACTCGGTTAACACCAGAGTGCTCAACGTCAAATCCTGGATCCACAGGATAGCCCAGAACCTTTTCCATAACCGCTGCAACCCGGGGACGACAAAAGCTTCCCTGACAATATCCCATACCCGCTCTGGTCCGCCGCTTGACACCATCGATGGTGGTGACCGGTATCCCCCGGGACATGGCATCAATAATGGTTTCCTCAGTAACTTGTTCGCAGCGGCAAATGATTTTTTCAGGGGCAGAGGGCATGTCGATCCTGGCTTTAATTTCTTTAAAAGGCAGGAGTTCTTTTTTCTCAATAATAGGTTTTCGATAGGGATTAAAGGTTGGATCTTCTTTTAAATCGAGCCCGGTTTCACTAAGAAGTTCCACTACAAGGTCAGTAATGGCTGGAGAGGAGGTGAGCCCAGGAGATTGAATTCCCCCACAATTAATAAACCCTGGGATGTCAGTGGCTTCAATGACGAAATCATCGGTGGAGCTCACAGCCCGCACCCCCGTAAAGCTACGGATGAAGTTTCGAATATCCAGCTTTTCGGTGGTTTGCTTGGCTTCTTTAAAGATTTTAATGAGGCGTTCAGGGTGAGTATCCTTATCTGCCAGCTCTTCATTGACCGCATCGGGACCAATCAGGAGGTTCCCGTGATAGGTTGGGGTCACAAGGATACCCTTCCCCATTTTGGTGGGCATCTGGAAGAGGACATTATGCACCAGTGAGCCTGTTCCCCGGGCCATCAGCAGGTATTCACCACTGCGAGGCAGAATTCTAAAATCGTCCACCCCAACCATTTCTGAAATTTTGTCTGATTGAACCCCGCCAGCGTTCACCACATAATCAGCCTCGATGCGTCTGCCCTCGGTGCTATTCAGTACAAAGTGTCCCTCTGGTGCTTTTTCAATGCTTTCGATCTGGGTTTTTAAAGAAAGCTCCACACCATTTAAAATAGCGTTTTCTGCCATGGCAATGGCCATTTCGTAGGGGGAGCATACCCCGGCACCTTTGCAGTACAGGGCCGCTTTGACCTCAGGATTGACATTAGGCTCCATGGCCATGATGGCATCGTGATCAATAATTTCCAAGTCCTCAAGGCCATTGGCCAGGCCATTTTCATAAAGCTCCCTCAATTTAGGAAGCTGCTCGTCTTCGAAAGCCAATACCAAAGAGCCAATTTTTTCAAAGCCAAAATGCAGCTCTTCATTTAAACGATCAAATTGCATCCGTCCTTTATAACACAAACGGCCTTTAAGCTTCGCGTGGGGCTCTGCATAGCCCCCATGGACAATCGCAGAGTTCGCCTTCGTCGCCCCCATCGCCACATCATTTTCCTTTTCTAAGAGTGCTACTTTTAGTTGATAGCGACTGAGCGCCCGGGCGATAGAGGTGCCGATAATACCAGCACCTATAATTGCAACATCATATTTCATCTTTAGTCCTCACCTTCAGTTTTCCTTAATGATAATCCTAAGGGCTTAAAAACAGCATAAATTACGGAGTATTACGCGTTCTGCTCGCCTCATTTTTATGCTTCTGTTTTATATACAAAAAAGCGCATCCTCTGACGAGAATGCGTTTTCGATGGTTTGACTATTTAACTTCGACGGAACCGCCAACTTCTTCGATTTTAGCTTTGATTTCTTCAGCTTCTTCTTTCGTTGCGGCTTCTTTGATCGGCTTAGGACATTCGTCAACAACAGCTTTTGCTTCTTTTAAGCCTAAGCCAGTGATTTCACGGACAACCTTGATAACCTTGATCTTCTGGTCTCCAGCAGATGCCAGGATAACATCAAATTCAGTTTGTTCTTCTTCTGCGGCAGCAGCACCACCAGCAGCAGGAGCAGCAGCAACGGCAACAGGAGCAGCAGCACTAACACCGAATTCTTCTTCAAGAGCCTTAACTAATTCGGATAATTCCAGAACGGTTAAGCCTTTAACATCTTCAATTAACTGGGTTACTTTTTCACTCATTGTTATTTCCTCCAATAATGTTTGTTATTTTCTTTTTTGTTTTAGTCCACAAAGACCGTCTTATGCTTCTGCTTTCTGTTCAGCAATGGCATTAAGTGCCACAACCAAGCCTTTAAGGTTGGCATTAAGCACATTTGCAAAGCCCGCGATGGGAGCGTTGAGGCCACCCAGCACCTTTGCAACCAATTGTTCTCTTGGCGGCAGTTTTGCCAGTTCATCAACACCTGCAACATCCAGCACCCGGCCTTCAACCACACCAGCTTTAATTTCTAAAGCTTTATGATCTTTAGCAAAGTTACTGAATAATTTAGCAGCTGCGACAGGATCGGATTCACAGAAAGCAATACCAGTCGGTCCGACCAGGCTTTCCAGAAGTCCTTCTAAGCCAGCTTCTTTAGCGGCAAAACGCATCATGGAATTTTTATAGACCTTGTAGTCCACACCCTGATCACGGGCTTGTTTTCTAAGATCTGTGACTTCTTCCACATTAAGGCCACGGTAATCAACAACCACGGTACCCTGCGCGTTTTTCAGCTTGTCAGCAATTTCTTGAACAATGACTTGTTTTGCTTCAATATTCGGCATTCGTGCACCTCCTTCTTCTTTATTGTTCGGAGTGATAAACACCCCTTTGCAGTAGCTTGTTCCCAATCGTCTATCGCCTTTGGCTCAGACTCTTGGACAAGCCTTGCATAGGTGCTGTTGACCAAATCAAAGATTTGGACAGCACCAGAGAAGTATAAAGCTCTCTCCACCACGGTGAAGAGAGCTTGGAAATTTCGTAATATCTAAACTCTTACTTCAGCCTCGGTAGGATGTTTAAACGACTGTCCCTACTGTCTATGGATGAAAGAAGCTTTATACAACTTTATTTAGTTTAACATTTCCGATGTAACCCGTCAACTAGATTTTTGCTGGGTTGATTTTGACGCCAGGGCTCATGGTACTGGCGATGGTGACACTACGGAAATACTGACCTTTGGCTGCCGCTGGTTTTGCCTTTTTGATGGTTTCCAGCAGTGCACTCATGTTGTCAAGCAACTGTTCTTCGGTGAAGGAAGCCTTCCCGATAATAACGTGGATGATGTTGGTTTTATCCAGACGATATTCCACCTTACCAGCTTTAGTATCCTTAACAGCCTTTGCAATATCCGGCGTTACTGTACCGGATTTCGGGTTAGGCATCAGGCCCTTTGGCCCAAGAACACGCCCTAAACGGCCAACTTTCCCCATCATATCTGGGGTTGCAATGAGAACATCGAAGTCGAACCAGTTTTCTTTCTGAATCTTTTCAATGATTTCATCTTCGCCGAAGAAATCGGCACCAGCTTCTTCTGCTTCTTTGAGCTTGTCGCCCTTTGCGACGACTAACACACGGACGTCATTCCCTGTCCCATGGGGTAATACCATGGCACCACGGACCTGTTGGTCTGCATGGCGGGAATCAACACCTAGACGGATGTGGAGTTCGATACTTTCATCGAATTTTGCCGTCGCCATTTTTTTAGTCTGGGCGATGGCAGCATCCATATCGAACAGTTCTTGTCTGTCGTAGGATTTGACAGCGTCCTGATACTTCTTACCTCTTTTCATATTGCCTCCTTGTGGTGGTTATAGCGGATAGAAAATACTTTCCTCCCACTTAAGGTGTGGCTTTCGCCACGGGTGTACTATTTCTTCTTCCGAATTATTCTTCTACGGTGATGCCCATGCTACGAGCAGTACCAGCGACCATGCGCATGGCAGCTTCAACACTAGCAGCATTGAGATCGGGCATTTTTAAGGTTGCAATTTCGCGGATTTGATCCTGTGAAACTTTAGCAACCTTCGTTTTATTGGGCTCGCCAGAAGCTTTATCCACGCCAGCTGCTTTCTTAAGCAGAACAGCTGCCGGGGGAGTCTTCGTCACGAAGGTATAGGAGTGATCCTGATATACCGTGATGACGACAGGAATAATCATTCCTGCTTCATTTGCTGTTTTTGCGTTAAATTCCTTACAGAACCCCATGATGTTAACACCGTGTTGACCCAATGCAGGACCAACTGGTGGTGCGGGGGTGGCTTTTCCAGCCGGAATCTGTAATTTAATCAGTCCGATAACTTTTTTAGCCATACTAACACCTCCTTCATTTACTTAGTGAAGAATAGTTTTCCTTAAGTGTTCTTGATTTTTTCTATTTGTTCAAACTCCAGTTCAGTCGGGGTTTCCCGTCCAAACATGGAAATATTGACCTTAATTTTTGACCGTTCCATGTTGATTTCCTCAACAAGCCCGGCGAATCCTTCCAGCGGACCATCTACGACTTTGACCTCGTCTCCGACTTCCAAGTCAATTCTGACGGTCGCCTGCTTAATCCCCATGCTTTTGAGCTCAGCCTTGGATAAAGGCACAGGCTTACTGGCCGGTCCAACAAAGCCGGTAACGCCGCGGGTATTCCGCACGACATACCAAGATTCATCGGTCATAAACATCTCGACCATGACATAACCGGGGAAAAGCTTCTTTTCTTTGATGACCCGTTTGCCATCCTTCGTTTCCACGACCTCCTGCACGGGTACCTGAACCTGAAGGATCTGATCCTCCATATTGCGATTTTCAACCGTTGCTTCGATGCTGGCTTTTACCTTATTCTCATAACCGGAATAAGTGTGGGCCACGTACCACATCGGCTGATCGTTATTTTCATATTCCATAGTGTTCCTCAGTGCTATTTAGAGCCAATGAGCAAGGCCGCCAGCGCACCAAGTCCTGAGTCAACTACCCAGGTCATTAAAGTCATGATGGCTACGATCCCAGCGACAACCGATGTACTTTTCATCAGTTCATCACCAGTGAGCCAGCTGACCTTTTTGAGTTCCGCAAAGACACTTTTAATGAAATCAATGGCACGAACGAAAATGTTCGGCTTTTTATTCTTAGCGGTCTTTTTAGGTGCTTTATTGGCTTTGCTGTTTCCGTCTTTGGCTTTCTTATCCGCTGTCACTTCATTCTTTTCCTGTTTGACCACTTCTGGTGCCACAGTATTCTGCTTGGTGACATTGGACCGTTTCTGGCCTGACGGCTTGCCCTTTTTAGTCTTTTTCTTTGCAGCCATCTTTTTCCTCTTTTATCGACTGAAGCCAGTCTTACTTGGTTTCTCTGTGCAGCGTATGTTTCTTGCAGAAACGACAATATTTCTTTTCTTCCAAACGATCCGGATTATTCTTTTTATTCTTCATTGTATCATAGTTCCGTTGTTTGCATTCTGTACATGCTAAAGTAACTTTAACTCTCACGCCCAGCACCTCCTGTTACATTAATATCATTCATTATTTATAAACGAATCTTTACTTAAATTTGTTCACCGATACAGGATACCACATGAGATATCCCGCTGTCAACGGCACAATAAAAAAAGGCATAGGCTGCCTTTTCCTGACAATAAAATTATTATACCCGATTCTTTGTCTTTTTTCAAGATATTTTTTAAGGCTAAACATAAACCATCATAATTTTAATCCCAACTGATAGCAATCCGTGGTTCTCCCGTCAATTTCCACAATATCCGGGAATGTTCCCCATATTCTAAACCTAAATTTATGAGCTAGCCGGATACTCTTGAAATTATCTGCAAAGACGATAAGCATCAGATGCTTCAATCCTTCTTGACGGCTGATTTCAATAACATAGGCCATAAGGACCGATCCGATACCCTGGCTGTGAAAATCTGAATCGATATAATAGCTGAGTTCACAAGCCTTTCGAAACCCCTCACGGCCTGATCGATAAGCATTAATCGCCATCCAGCCCAGCACAAAGCCATCCTGCTCTGCTACGTAAATCGAATGGATCCCATCCTCATGATCCTTAAACCATTGCTTTCTCCCCTCCATGGTTACTGGCGTTAACAGTGCCGTCACCGCTCGCCCAGCGATTGCCATATTCAAGATATCCAAAATTCGCTGGTAGTCTTTTTTCTCAGCCTTTCGAATAATGACGTCATTTTTCTTTACTTTTGTCAAAAACCCAAGCCTACTTTCTCTCATTTTTGTTTTTAAATGCAATTATCACGGTTACGATGAAAAGAATACACACAAACCCCGTAATACCGATAACTGGAGAAAGAACAATCCCCAAAAGGGCGATGAGTACCGGTGTACACAATGCCAACAGGACTAATCCTCCCAAAAGGATGAGGTATTTTTTCCAGTCATCCACAGGGTTCTCCCCGATGATTAAAATAATGAAAAAGCGCCTGGGTCCCTAAATCCCCGTATCCCTCTTCTTCCAAACAGCGATACATGGCCAATACTTCTTTTAAGATTGGGAGTGACACCCCTTTCTTTTCCGATTCCTCCAGGCTAATGCCCAAGTCCTTAACCATATGTTTCAGGAAAAAGCCCGGGGCATCATCCCCCGCCACCATCTTTGGTCCGAGATTAGACATCTGCCAGCTACCGGCCGCCCCTGCTGAGATGCTCTCAAGCATCCGATTCAGATCCAGGCCCTCAGCTTTGCCATAGGCCAAGGCTTCACACACTCCAGAAATGGCCCCTGCAATGGCAATTTGGTTGGCCATTTTTGTATGCTGGCCCATTCCCGCCTCCCCTTCGTAGATGATATTGCTGCCCATGGCTTCAAAAATGGGCAGCATTTGCCTGAACACAGACTGATCTCCCCCAACCATAATCGAGAGTGTCCCTTTTTTTGCACCAATATCTCCCCCTGAAACCGGCGCGTCCAGAGCCGAAAGGCCCCGAGCTTTTGCGACAGTGTAAATCTTCTGGGATAAACTGGGACTCGTCGTTGTCATGTCAATCAGAATGGTCTCTGGGGTGGCCATGTCAATAATACCGCCTTCACCCAAATACACTCCCTCGACATCCTGAGGATAGCCAACCATGGTGATCACCACATCCTGATTTTGGGCACAGGCTCCAGCAGTTTTGGCCAAGCGTGCCCCAGCCTCAACAAGAGCCTCCGCCTTGGATTGGTGCCTGTTATAAACCGTCAGGCAATGTCCTGCATTCATTAAATTTTCTGCCATAGACTTTCCCATGACGCCAGTGCCTATAAATCCTATTTTCATCTGATTACCTGCTTCTAAAAGTATTTTGGTGAGCTATTATAGCATGATTATTGTCTCTTTGCCAACTTTTTTTCACAAAAATATAATCATCCCTTTTCGTTCATCTCGATGAATACTCTTTTAATCTTCCTTTGGTAAATTGAAGGACCGCTTCATAAATTTGTATAGGGACGATGGGCTTTGCTAAATGTCCATCCATTCCCGCCTCCATACTCTTCTTGACATCCTCAGAAAAAGCGTTCGCAGTCATTGCTACGATTGGAATAGACTTTGCTTGGGGGTGATTGCTTTCACGAATGGCTTTTGTCGCTCGATATCCATTCATTACAGGCATTTGTATATCCATCAAAATCATATCAAAGGTGCCGTCTTCACTCTTTAAAAAGGCCTCATATCCTGCCTGCCCATTATCAACCAGGGTAATCGTTGCATTTGCCTTTTGTAAAATACGCTGTATCACCCTTTGGTTAACAGCGTGATCTTCGCAAACGAGAATATGGGTGGCCGAAAGATCGTATGCTGTTAATGTTCGTTCTGGTGATGTCGGCAATGCTGCCCTCGGCTCACCTTTTGCAAAATGAAGAGGAAGCTCGATGACGAAGGTCGTTCCTACATTTTCTACACTATTCACCGAAATTGTTCCGCCCTTAAGGTCAATAATTGCTTTTGCAATGGAAAGTCCAAGACCCGTCCCTTCAATTTTTGCAGTCAAATCGCTCTCTCCACGAAAGAAGGGTTCAAATAAATGTTTTTGCTTTTCCGCACTAATCCCAATTCCCGTATCAGAAATTTCGAATCGATACCGCCCTATCCATGGAATATTTGACGAAAGCTCGGATACACGATAGGTAATGGTGCCACCATACGGCGTGTATTTAATAGCATTGGATAGAACATTGTCGATGGCACTGTGAATCCGGGCAACATCACCACTACAAGTATCATGTTCAATATCACAAAAAACCTCAAACTTTTGGTGCTTCTGTGCCGCCAAGAACTGATAGCTTTTTGCCGTTTCTTCAATCTGTTTTTTTACCGAAAATGGCTCCTCCAAAAAAACCATTTTCCCACTTTCGATACGACTCATTTCTAAAATGTTGTTAATCAAAGAAAGTAACAACTGGGATGAAGATTGGATTGTCCGTAAACTTTCATGTACCTGCTGCTCATCTGTTTCGTCTGCAATGGCAAGCTCGCACATGCCGACAATAGCGTTCATTGGCGTGCGGATATCGTGGCTCATAGACGCAAGAAAATCGGATTTTGCATTATTCGCTTGCTCTGCAACAATCAGCGCCTCTCGAAGACGATTGGCTTTTTCTTCTTCTTCATAAAGCAATTTTGTAACATCTGCCCTTGTCATGATATAGATGTCATTTTTGATATGATATTGTCAATAATAGTTGACAGATTTCCCTCAAGGATTCAGCGACCTTATGCAACATCCTGTAAGGACTGGTAATATTGCTGCCTCTTTATTACAGGTGGCACTCCACCAATCGATGAGCAGATTCTTCTGTTATTCCAGTAGCTCATGAAATATCTCCAGATTAAGACCTTCAATTCTTCGATGGTCATTTTTTCGGTATCATAGCGGTCATACAACAGTTCGGATTTCATCCGTGCCCACATACTTTCACATCTGGCGTTATCGTGGCAACGACCACCAGCCCTGTTCATGCTCTGCCTGACGTGAAATTTTTTGAGTGCTTTGCGATAG
>NZ_FNRK01000022.1 GCF_900107815.1 Eubacterium aggregans | reverse complement strand
TTGTTCTGTGCCTTAACGTGCTGGCGTAAGGTGATAAGCTCCTCGGTCAGTGACATGGCGCTTGTTGGCGTCTGTGAACCTGGCCCCAGGTCTAACTTACCGAGTCGGCAGGATCTCATCCAAGAATACAATGTATTCTTGGGAATGCCGAGTTCCTTAGCTGCCTTAGACTGACCAATTTCTTTTCCCAGCTTCACGGCCTGTATCTTATATTCTGGATCATATTGTCTATTCTTTGCCATTTTTTCGTCTCCTCCTGACTCTTTGATTAGCTTAAATCCTTGTGAATCAGTTGTCAACTAAAACTATACAATATCAAAATCTATCACCATGGTAGCCGCTTGTATTGGGAAGCCCTGGACACCAGGATCCGTTCTTATGCAAGTGAAAAGGGATTGGACTATGTGCGTAATGATGATAGCATGAAAAAACCCTTTGACGCTCCGCCTGTTATTGTCAACTTCTTTTATCATGAAGAGGTTAAAAAATCAGCAAGGAAGTAAAAGGGGCCAGCAAAAATAAGGTGGCGTATCCCGGTCAGTGCGAGGATATGCCACTTTATCTTTAACTCTTGGACAAAATTTGAATGGGTGCTGTTGACAAAATCGAAGATGAAACAGCGCAAAGGTGTTACCGAACGCGTGTTGTACTTTCGAAAATATTCTTATTTGTCTCAGTTCGGGGATCACAATAATATGTGCACAAAACCCTAAGAAATGATATACTAAAACACAACATTTCTTAAGGAACTGAAAGGAGAACATCATGCAGGACTATATATTAAGCTGTTGTTCCACTGCTGACTTATCAGAAGCACACTTTAAAGCCCGGGATATTCATTATATTTGCTTTCACTACGAACTCGACGGGGTGGAGTATGCTGACGATTTAGGGGCCAGCATGCCCTTTGAAACCTTTTACCAGGCCATGGCCGATGGGGCTGAAACCAAAACCTCCCAGGTCAATGCCGAGGAATTTGAAGCCTATTTCGAAGGGTTTTTAAAACAGGGGAAGGATATTCTCCACGTCTCCCTGTCCTCGGGGCTGTCTGGGGCCATTAATTCCGCCACCATCGCCAAGGGGAACCTGGAAAAGAAGTATCCCGATGCCCGGATTCTCCTGGTGGACTCCCTGGGGGCTTCCTCGGGCTACGGCCTGCTCATGGACCGTCTGGCGGATCTCCGGGATGAGGGTATGGCCATGACCGACGTATACGACTGGGCAGAAGCCCATAAACTTGATGTCCACCACTGGTTCTTTTCCACGGATCTCACCTTTTACATCAAGGGGGGGCGGGTCTCCAAAACCGCTGGCTTCATCGGGGGGATGTTAAACATCTGTCCCCTCCTCAATATGGATCACCTCGGCCGTCTGATCCCAAGACAAAAAATCCGGACCAAGCGCAAGGTCATTAAAGCCATCATCGAACGCATGGAGGAGCATGCCCAGGATGGCCTGGGTTATGGGGGGAAATGCTATATTTCCCAATCCGCCTGTTACGAGGATGCCCGGGCCGTGGCGGACTTCATTGAAGCCCGTTTCCCCCAATTGGAGGGCCCGGTCGAAATCAATAACATTGGGACCACCATCGGCAGCCACACCGGCCCCGGCACGGTGGCACTGTTCTTCTTTGGGGATCTACGCATGGATTAGCGGGGGTCCCTTAGGCAAAACCTAAGAATCATTCAGCAATCGTTAAGCCCAAAACCCTTTAAATACGGGGGTTCGGGCTTAATTTAAATTTAACATCAAAAAAAAGTGGAAGACCCTTGACAATGCAGTTAGATGTTGCTAACATGAAGGTAGTTTTACTGAAATCCCTTAGACGAAAGGAGCTACAAGAATGAATGCTCAATCTATTGAAAAAATAATCGGTCGTGAAATTTTGGATTCCAGGGGGAACCCCACCGTGGAGGCGGTGGTTTATCTGGAGGATGGCACCGAAGGTCGGGGAAGTGTGCCCAGCGGCGCCTCCACTGGCGAATTCGAAGCCCTGGAACTGCGGGATGGTGATCCCAGCCGCTACGGCGGAAAGGGTGTCACCGAAGCGGTGGAGCACATCAATAAAAAGATTAATGACCAGCTCATGGGGATGGATGCCTCAGATATTTACGCCATCGACCGGGCTATGATTGTCGCGGACGGGACTCCGGATAAGTCCAAGTTCGGGGCTAATGCCATTCTGGCCGTATCCATCGCCTGTGCCCGTGCGGCTGCCGAATCCCTCTGGATTCCCCTTTACCGTTTCCTGGGCGGCATTAACGGCAACACCCTGCCCGTTCCCATGATGAATATCTTAAACGGGGGAGCCCACGCCGATAATAATGTGGACATCCAGGAATTTATGATTATGCCTGTGGGGGCCCCTGATTTTTCAGAAGGCCTGCGTCAGTGTACAGAGGTTTTCCATACCCTGGCATCCATCCTCAAGGCCAAGGGCCTGGCCACCGCTGTCGGTGATGAAGGCGGCTTCGCCCCCAACCTTGCCAGTGATGAGGAGGCCATCGAGCTGATTTTACAGGCCATTACCCAGGCAGGGTACACCCCGGGGTCGGACTTCGTGCTGGCCATGGATGCTGCAGCCAGCGAATGGAAGGGAGACAAGGCTGGGGAGTACCGGATGCCCAAATCCGGAAAGCACTTTACCTCGGAAAAGCTGGTGGATTATTGGAAGGATCTCAGTGATAAATACCCCATCGCCTCCATTGAGGATGGCCTGGATGAAGAGGATTGGGAGGGCTGGCGTCTGCTGACCGATAAGCTGGGGGATACCATCCAGCTGGTGGGGGATGATCTCTTTGTGACCAATACCCAGCGCTTATCCCGGGGGATTACCCTGGGCTGCGGGAATTCCATCCTCATCAAGCTCAACCAGATTGGCTCGGTCTCCGAGACTCTGGATGCCATTAAAATGGCCCACAAGGCGGGATATACCGCCATTGTCTCCCATCGCTCCGGGGAAACCGAGGACACCACCATCGCCGATCTTGCCGTGGCCCTAAACACCGGGCAAATCAAGACCGGTGCCCCCAGCCGCAGTGAACGGGTGGCCAAGTACAACCAGCTCCTGCGCATCGAAAAGGAACTGGGGGAAGGCAGCACCTATCCGGGGATGGATACCTTTAATATTAAGGGATAGGCGGTTCGTCTGCTGAAATTAGTGTCAGGGGGGGCCTTGACAGCCCCTCCATTTTTAGTTACACTAAGTAAGAATTAAATAAACGCAGAATATTGTGCAGCGAGGGCTCACAAAGGGGTACACCACCACGGGTGTAGTTCTTTGTGAGCCCTCTTCGCGTTTTAAGGAGGATTTTATGATTAACGTTAACGGCGTCCCCCAGGAGGGCTGTGAGGGCCTTTCCCTGAGTGCGGTGCTGACCAAGCTCGGCTACGCTGAAAGCCGGATAGCAGTGGAATTAAACGGCCAGATCATCCCCAGACGAAAACACCTGGAGCAGGGTGTTTCGGATGGGGACCATCTGGAGGTGGTGACCTTCGTGGGGGGTGGCTGAGATGGGCGTTCCCTCCAAGCAGGAAATGGCCGAGGTGCTCACCGCCCGTCACGGAAGGGCGGTCCAGGAGAAGCTTGACCGGGGGCGTGTGGCCATTGCCGGTCTGGGGGGGCTGGGCTCCACCATCGCCATTTCCCTGGCCCGAGCCGGGGTGGGGCATCTCCACCTCATCGATTTTGACCGGGTGGATTTAACCAACTTAAACCGCCAGCAGTACGGCATCGACGATTTAGGCCAGCTGAAAACCGAGGCCCTCACGGCTCATATACAGGCCATCAATCCCTACCTCCACATCACAAATCACAGCCTGCGTATCACCGATGAGATCATCCCCAAACTCTTTTCTGAGGATGAGATCATCTGCGAGGCCTTTGATCTCCCCGAGGAAAAAGCCATGCTGGTGAACGGTCTCTTTGATCACTACCCCGAAAAATGGCTGGTGGGGGCATCGGGGATGGCGGGGTATGGAAGCAGCAATACCATCGTCACCAGGCAGGTGGCCAGCCACTACTATCTCTGCGGCGACGGCCACACCGATCTCATCGCCCCCGGCGGCCTCATGGCCCCCCGGGTGGGGATCTGCGCCGCCCACCAGGCCAATATGGTCATCCGATTACTGCTGGATGAACCCAGCGTTTAACTTAAAGAAAGAGGATCATGATGTATACTGAAAATAACGACACACTGTACATTGGCGGGGAAGCCTTCGACTCCCGCTTTATTTTAGGCTCTGGGAAATTCTCCCTGGACTTAATCCAGGCCGCCATTAAGAGGGGTGGGGTCCAGATGGTCACCCTGGCCCTCAGACGGGCCAACCAAGGGGGGCTGGCCAACATCTTAGACTATATCCCAAAGGGCATCACTCTGCTGCCCAACACCTCTGGGGCCCGAAACGCCGAGGAGGCAATCCGTATCGCCAGGCTCTGCCGGGAGCTGGGCTGTGGGGATTTTGTGAAGCTGGAAATCATCCGGGACAGCCGGTACCTGCTTCCGGACAATGCCGCCACCGTCACAGCCACCGCGGCCTTATCCCAAGAGGGGTTTAAGGTTATGCCCTACATGTACCCGGATTTGAATACCGCCCGGGATTTAGCCGACGCCGGGGCCGTGGCTATCATGCCCCTGGGTGCCCCTATCGGCTCCAATCAGGGGCTCCTCACCAAGGCCTTCATCCAGATTCTGGTGGACGAAATGGATTTACCGGTGATTGTGGATGCGGGCATCGGCCGCCCCTCCCAGGCCTGTGAAGCCATGGAAATGGGCTGTGCCGCAGTGATGGCCAACACCGCCATCGCTACCGCCGGGGATATCCCCCAGATGGCCGAAGCCTTTAAAGGGGCCATCCAGGCTGGTCGGTCCGCCTTTTTAGCCCGTTCCGGCCGGGTGAAGGCCCATGGGGGAGAGGCGTCCTCGCCCCTAACCGGCTTTTTAGGGGAAGGCTCGGAGGCGTAAAATGGAAAAGATCAATACCAGCATTATGGACCATCAGGCAAAACGCTTCCACGACCAGGTCAAAACCGACCACATGGCCTATGTGGAGGGCATGGAGGCCATCGACTCTGGCATTATGGATGAAGTCATCGCCACCATGGAAGATTATGATTACACGGCCTACACCCCGGCGGATGTCCGCCGGGCCCTCAGCCACAGCCGGCGGAGTCTGGAGGATTTCAAGGCCCTCCTTTCTCCGGCCGCGGCCCCCCTCCTGGAGGAAATGGCCCAGGCCGCCCAGGCAGAAACCCGGCGCTACTTTGGAAATTCGGTCAATCTGTTCACCCCCCTTTACATCGCCAATTATTGTGAAAATTACTGTATCTACTGCGGGTTTAACTGCCATAATGCCATTACTCGGGCCTGCCTGAGTGGAGATCAGATTCGGACGGAGATGGCGGCCATCGCCGAGACAGGCCTTCAGGAGATTCTGCTCCTCACCGGGGAAAGCCGGAAGAAGTCCGATGTTCCCTATATCGCGGAGGCCTGTAAAATCGCCCGGGAGTATTTTAAGGTGGTGGGCCTGGAGGTGTACCCCATGAATTCCGATGAGTACGCCTACCTTCACGCCTGTGGGGCGGATTATGTGACGGTTTTCCAGGAAACCTATAACTCGGATAAGTATGAAACCCTGCATTTGGCGGGACATAAGCGGATTTTCCCCTATCGCTTCAATGCCCAGGAGCGGGCCCTCATGGGGGGGATTCGAGGGGTGGGCTTCGCCGCTTTGCTGGGGCTGGATGATTTTCGTAAGGATGCTCTGGCGACGGGGTACCACGCGGCCCTCATCCAACGGAAATATCCCCAGGCAGAGATTGCCATTTCCTGCCCCCGGCTCCGGCCCATCATCAATAACGATCAGATCAATCCCATGGATGTCCACCAACGGGAGCTGTTCCAGGTCATCACGGCCTACCGATTGTTTTTGCCCTTTGCCAGCATTACCATCTCCACCCGGGAATGCGCGGATTTTAGAGACCATGTCATTGGGGTGGGGGCGACGAAAATCTCTGCCGGGGTCTGTGTGGGCATCGGTGCCCATCAGGAGGCGAACTTCGAGCAGGGGGATGAGCAATTTGAAATTTCTGACGGGCGGTCGGTGGATGCGGTGTACCAGGCGATCCTGAATCAGAATCTCCAGCCCGTGATGAGTGATTATGTCTATGTCTAGGTGTGTGGCCCTCACCAATCGCCATCTGGTGAGGGGCCGCCTCACGGACCAGATTCGTCTTTTGGTAGCCGGGGGCATCCCCTCTATTCTGCTCCGGGAGAAGGATTTGTCCCAGGAGGAATACGCGGACCTGGCGAGGGCCGTCATCCCCTTGATGTCAGTCCCCGGGGACTGTATCCTCCACCACCATATCGATGTGGCCCGGGACTTGCACCATCCGGCCATCCACCTGCCCCTGCCGGACCTGCGACGCATCTGGGGGGACTGGCTGGATTTTGAGATTCGGGGGGCCTCGGTCCATTCGGTTTCAGAGGCCCGGGAGGCCCAGGACCTGGGGGCCACCTATTTAATGGCCAGCCCCATCTTTGAGACGGCGTGTAAACCCGGGGTACTCCCCAAGGGTACTGCCTTTATTGGAGAGCTGGTCCGCCTGACGGGCCTGCCCATCTACGCCCTCGGGGGCATTGACCTCCACAATGCCCAGGAGGCCCTGGATGCCGGGGCCACCGGGGTCTGCCTGATGTCTGCCGCCATGGGGGTGGATGGGGATGGGGTGGAGGAACTGAGGCGGTTCGTCCGCTAAAGTTTGTGGCGGTGGGGCGGTTGTCCACAGATTGTCCATAGAACAAAGACCTTTGTGTTTTTTAATAGACAAAACCGCCAATGTATGGTAAACTGTAACCAATTTACAGGGGAGGTTTTTTTTATGTCATTTTCATCTATCATCGCATCCGTCAATGATTTCGTCTGGGGTCCCATCATGCTGGCCCTTTTGGTAGGGACGGGCGTGTTCCTGACCATTCGCTTGAAATTCTTACCCTGGCGGAATTTAGGCTATGCCCTCAAATCAGTTTTTGCCAAACAGGATAAAGCCGCAGAGGCCCGGGACAAAGGGGATATTTCGCCCTTTCAATCCCTGATGACCGCCCTGGCGGCCACCATCGGTACCGGGAATATCGTCGGGGTCGCCACTGCCATGGTCCTCGGCGGCCCCGGGGCCCTGGTCTGGATGTGGATTTCCGCCCTCTTTGGCCTATCCACCAAATATGGCGAGAGTGTTTTAGCTGTTAAATATCGGGAAACCAACGAAAAAGGGGAGATGTGCGGCGGCCCCATGTACGCCCTGAAAAATGGGTTTAAAAACAAAACCATCGGGAAAATACTGGCCTTCCTCTTTTCCCTCTTTGCGGTCATCGCCTCCTTCGGCATTGGAAACATGACCCAGGCCAACTCCATTTCCGGCGCCATTAACAGCACCTTTGGTGTGCCTACCTGGATCACGGGGATCGTCATCACCGTGCTGGCTCTGGTGGTCTTACTCGGCGGCATTAAAAGCATCGGGAAGGTCTGTGCCACCCTGGTTCCCTTTATGGCGGTTTTCTATTTCATCGGCGGCATCATCGTCATTGGCATCAATTTCCAGAATGTCCCCGATGGTTTAGCACAAATTTTCTCCATGGCCTTCTCCGCCCAAGCCATGGCCGGCGGAGTTGGGGGAACGGTCATTGCCAGTGCACTGCGTTATGGGGTTGCCCGGGGGGTCTTTTCCAATGAAGCTGGCCTCGGCTCGGCTCCCATTGCTGCTGCCGCCGCCAAAACCGATCATCCCTCTCGCCAGGGCTATATCAACATGACCGGTACCTTCTTCGATACCATCATTGTGTGTAGTGTGACGGGTCTGGTCATTGCCTCTTCCGGGGCTCTGGGAACCACCGATGCCAGCGGGGCAGTATTGACTGGGGTGAATCTGACCATTGCCGCCTTTTCCAGTGGGCTTGGCGTGGCCGGTTCCTGGCTGGTGACCATCGGCATCGCCCTCTTTGCTTTTTCCACCATTTTGGGCTGGGAATACTATGGCGAAAAATCCCTGGAATACCTGGTGAACCATCAGGTTGTCACAAAAATCTATCGATTCGTCTTTGCCCTCATCGCCTTTGTTGGGGCCACCATGACCCTTCAAACCGTTTGGGATTTCTCAGATACCATGAACGGCCTGATGGCCATCCCAAACCTCATCTGTCTCCTGGTTTTAAACAAGGTCATCGCCGAAGAATGCTTCGATTATCAGAAGAATGTGTTGCTAAAATAGACCACCTCAAATTAATTTGCAAAAGGCCTTGCAGTTTTGAAAAAATTGTGCTAACATAAACAAGTTGTAAGCCGCTCACTCAGGGTTGTAAGTCCGAAAGGCACCCAACGTGGCGAGACTGGTATGAGGAGGTGTAGGAAATGTACGCAATTATTAAAACTGGTGGCAAGCAATATCGTGTTGCCCAGGATGATGTCATCGAAATCGAAAAAGTCAAAGGCGCGGATACTGAAGTGGTATTCGATCAGGTTTTGGCCATTAAAACGGACGATGGTTTAACCCTTGGTGAACCCATTGTAGCCGGTGCAACCGTCAAGGCTGAAGTCTTAGAAGTTGCAAAAGCCGACAAGGTCATCGTGTATAAGTATAAGTCCAAAAAGGACTACCGACGTAAACAAGGCCACAGACAGCCGTTTATGAAAGTTAAAATTACTTCAATCAATGCATAATGATTAAGGTAACGTTCCGAAAAGATGCTGATGACAGCATTCGAAAAGTGATAGTCGAAGGTCATGCCAGTTATGGCGATGATGGTGAGGATATCGTATGTTCCGGTATTTCCATCCTGACGATTTCCATCCTCAACGGACTTGAGGAAATCGTAGGGATTGAGGGCATCCTCCGGGAAGTCAAGGCAGGTTATACCTCCTTCTGGCTCCCTCGGGTGGAGGATTTCGTCAAAAACGTCCAGATGACGGCTTTGATGGATACCTTTGAACTGGGTGTCCGGGCCACAGAAAGCGCCTATGGCGACTATATCACGGTAAAAGATGAAATTGGAGGTGAACTCGATGATTAAAATGGACCTGCAATTATTTGCCCATAAGAAAGGGGTAGGTAGTTCTCGAAATGGTCGTGACTCCGAATCCAAGAGATTGGGTGTCAAACGTGCGGATGGTCAGTTTGTTTTAGCCGGAAATATTCTGGTAAGACAAAGAGGTACAAAGATTCATCCTGGCGTGAATGTCGGTCGTGGTGGTGATGATACCCTCTTTGCGATGTGTGACGGCGTGGTCGCTTTTGAACGCAAAGGCCGGGATCATAAACAATGTAGTGTTTATCCCCGTCAAACCGTATAGTAAATCAGACCATAAAGCCCCTTATTCGCTTTCTTGAATAAGGGGCTTTTTTTAGAAATACAACAGGAGGTATGGGATGTTTATTGATAGTGCCCAAGTCTATGTGACGGCTGGAAACGGCGGCCATGGCGGGATGAGTTTTCGTCGGGAAAAATATGTCCCCAATGGTGGACCCGACGGAGGTAATGGCGGAAGGGGTGGCAATGTCGTGTTCATGGCAGATGCCGGCCTTCGAACCCTGCTTCCCTTTAAATATAAGAAAAAATACAAAGCGGATAGTGGTAAAAATGGGACCGGTGGACGCTCAAGCGGTAAATCTGGTGAGGATTTGATCATCAAGGTCCCCCTGGGAACGGTCATTAAGGACAAAGAAACCGGGAACATCCTCTTCGATTTAAACGAGGACGGAGAATCGGCCATCGTCGCTCGGGGAGGACGGGGCGGACTGGGGAATATGAATTTTTCAAGTGCCACCCGCCAGGCCCCACGCTTTGCCCAAGGGGGGGTCCGGGGAGAAGAACGGACCCTGATGCTGGAATTAAAGCTCATTGCCGATGTGGGGCTGGTTGGCTTTCCCAACGTGGGAAAATCCACCTTCTTATCCAGCGTCACTGCGGCCAGACCGAAGATTGCCAACTATCATTTTACCACCTTATCCCCGAACTTAGGGGTGGTCCAGTGGAAGAACAGTGATCCCTTTGTCATCTCCGATATTCCGGGGATTATTGAAGGCGCCCATCAGGGGGTGGGGCTGGGCATCCAGTTCCTGCGCCATGTGGAGCGGAACCGGCTGCTGCTGCACATCATCGATATTTCCGGCTCTGAGGGCCGGGACCCCTTAAAGGATTTCCAGGATATCCAGTCGGAGATGCGCCACTACAACCCTCGGTTTTCTGAGCGCAAGCAGATCATCGCCCTCAATAAAATCGATTTACTGCCGGACCCCGAAGAACGGGCTCTGATTCAATCTGAGTTCGAGGCCGAGGGCTACGAGGTCTTCTTGATTTCTGCCGCCACCGGGGAAGGCATCGATGCCCTCCTAGACCGGATAATCACCCTTCTGGCTGAAATTGGAGAAGTGGAACCCATCTTCGAAGTGGAAACCGATTTGGACGTCATTTATCGGCCCACCATGGACGAGGATAAATTTACCATCACCTTAGATGATGACGGGGTTTATGTCGTCCAAGGAGATTTCCTGGAACGGCTCATCAATTCCGTCAACTTCGATGACCTAGATTCTGTGGGGTATTTCCAGAAAAGACTCACGGATAAGGGCGTCTTTAAGGAACTGGAAGCCATGGGGATTAAGGATGAGGACTTGGTCCGCCTAGATACCATTGAATTTGAGTATTATAAATAAGAAACACAGAAAGAGAGATTATGCTAACCAGTAAACAAATCAGTTATTTACGAAAACTTTCGGTGAATGAACCGGATATCGTCTTCGTGGGAAAGGATGGCCTTACCGAAGAGGTCATCACCCAGGCTCGGGAGGCCATTGCCGCCCGGGAGCTCATTAAGGGTAAGGTCCAGAAGAATTCTATGGAAGAGCCCAGCGCCGTGGCCCAGGCCTTATCCGAAGCCATCAAGTGCGATGTGGTCTGTACCATGGGCAGTAAATTCGTACTGTACAAGCACCACAACCTCAAACCCAAAATTGAGCTGCCTAAAAAGTCAGACAAAAAGAAAAAATAACAGGACGGGGAATAAGATGGAAAAAATCGGGCTTTTGGGTGGGAGCTTCAATCCCATCCATACAGGGCATCTGCTCTTGGCAGAATCTGCCCGATGGGAATATCAGCTGGACAAGGTGCTTTTCATTCCCACCGGAAACAACCCCTTTAAGCGCAGCAATCAGGAAATCAGCCGCCAGGCCCGGATGGACATGGTGGCTCTTGCCATTGCCAGCAATCCTTATTTTGAGGCATCGGATATCGAGATGAACCGTGAGGGGAAAAGCTACACCATCGACACCATTAACGCCCTTGAGGCCATTTATGGGGATGTGGAATTTTACTTCATCACCGGGGCAGACATCATGTTTGAAATCACCCGTTGGCGGGAGGCGGAAGCCCTTCTGCGCCGGGTGACCTTTGTGACCAGCTGCCGGCCGGGGTATTCCCATAAAAAGCTGGATCGCCGGATTGCCCAGCTGAAGGCCGATTATAACACACGGATTCTCAAACTGCTTTCCTCGGAGATGGACATTGCTTCCTCCAATATCCGCAGCCGGATTAAAAAAGGGCAGTCCATTAAATATCTGATCCCCGAGGCGGTGGAGCATTATATTCTGGACCACCGTCTGTACCAGGAGGAGGTCTCCATTGACTGAAAAGCAAATGAAAAAAAAGCTGAAGGGGGAACTAAAGCCCAAGCGCTATCAGCATACCCTAAACGTGGTTAAAAGCGCCGAGCACCTGGCCACCCGGTACTCCTGTGATTTAGAACAGGCGCGGTTAGGGGCTTTGCTCCACGATTGCGCGAAAAATTACTCAGGAGAAAAACTACTTTCAGTGTCGGCATCGGCCCATCTGGACATTGACGATATCACGCGGATCGAACCCCAGCTGCTCCACGGTCCCGTTGGGGCGGTTGTGGCCCGGGAGGCCTATGGCATCACAGAAGATGCCATCCTCGATGCCATCCATTATCACACCACCGGACGGGTGGGGATGTCGACCCTGGAAAAAATCATTTATCTGGCGGATTTCATTGAAGAGGACCGGAATTATCCCGGGGTGGAGCAGCTGCGGGCCTGTGCCATGGAGGATCTGGATCGCGCCATGATCTTAGCTTTTTCCAATACCATTCGCTATATTGCGTCCATTGGTGGACTGATTCATCCCAGTACAGTGGACGCCCGAAACAGCCTGATTTTAGGACAAATACAAGAAAAAATTGAATAAAGTGGAGGACACAATGGAAACAAAAGAACTTGTTTCATCCATCAAGGAATGGATGGACGCTAAGAACGCAACGGATATTGAAATCATCGATATCCAGGGAATATCCTCATTGGCCGATTATTTTATCATCGCCAGTGGGAATTCAGAACGGCAGGTCCAGGCCATTGCCGATAATGTGGAGTTTGAAGCTAAAAAATGTGGGGTAACCCCTAAGAACATCGAAGGCGAACGGGAAGCCCGCTGGATTTTAATGGATTATTACGACGTCATCGTCCATATCTTTCATGCCAAGGAACGCGAGTTTTACGACTTAGAACGCCTTTGGAAGGATGGAATCCGACCAAATCAGAAAACGGATTAAGGAGGATGCTCTTTGAAAATCGGAATTGTCGGTTTACCAAATGTGGGAAAATCCACAATCTTTAATGCTTTGACCAAGGCCGGTGCTGAATCGGCTAATTATCCTTTTTGCACTATTGATCCCAATATTGGCATCGTTACCGTGCCAGACACCCGTCTGGATGTCTTAGGGAAGATGTACACTACCAAAAAAGTGGTGCCCACTACCATCGAATTCGTGGATATCGCCGGGCTGGTCAAAGGGGCCAGCAAAGGGGAGGGCCTCGGGAATAAGTTCCTGGCCAATATTCGGGAGGTGGACGCCATCGCCCATGTGGTCCGGTGCTTTTCGGATGATAATGTGGTCCATGTGAGTGGGAAAATCGATCCTCTGGATGATCTGGAAATCATCACTATGGAACTCATCCTTGCGGATCTGGAAATGGTGGAACGCCGGGTTGAAAAAACCCGAAAGGCGGCCAAGGCCAATAAGGAAGAACGGGCGAACCTGGAGGTGCTCCTGACCTTGCAGGAGGTCCTGGAGGCAGGGCAGATGCCAAGGGAGGATGCCTTTACCAAGGATGGCTGGGCTTTTATTTCGAGCCTGCAGCTGATCTGCACCAAACCCACCTTGTACATTGCCAATGTGGCTGAGGATGAAATCGCCGAGGATAACCCGGCCGTGGTGGCTCTGAAGGCGGCGGTGGCTCCTGCTGAGGTCATTAAGATTTCTGCTAAAATCGAAGAAGAAATTGCCACATTGGATGATGAGGAAAAGGCCCTGTTCTTAGAAGAGCTGGGACTGCCATCTTCGGGTCTGGATCTGGTGATCCACGCCTCCTACCGGCTCCTTGGCCTGATTTCTTTCCTGACCGCCGGACCGGACGAATGCCGGGCCTGGACGGTGAAGGCCGGGACCAAAGCCCCTCAGGCGGCGGGAAAGATCCACACCGATATCGAGCGGGGATTTATCCGCGCCGAAATCACCACTTACGACCAGCTCATCGCCGCGGGCTCCGATGTCAAGGCTAAGGAACAAGGGGTCACCCGGATCGAAGGCAAGGACTACGTCATGCAAGACGGTGACGTCACCTTCTTCCGGTTTAACGTCTAAGGGGGGAGGCAAACCGCTGCCCTGAAACAGGGCGGTGGCTTTTGTGAAGGCGGTAGGGATAGCTCCCAGTAGGGGACGGGCAGGTGGACATATACCGTTTCTTCCGTCCCCCCGCCACAAATCTCAGCGGACGAACCGCCCCGCAACCCAGCCCCGCAAGGGGCTTTTTTAAAGGAGGAAAACCCATGACATCTGTTACCCTGGTGGGAATCAACGCCAAATATATTCATTCGAATTTAGCCATTCGCTGCCTGCGCCAGGCCGTGGTCCCTCGACCCGTTGGCCTGGTGGAGCTCACCATTAACGACACTATCACCCATTGTGTGGACCGTCTCTTATCGCAGGAGCCCCTGGTTTATGGGTTCTCTTGCTACATCTGGAATATCCGGTACGTTTTAGAGCTGGCGGAAATCCTAAAGGCCAGTAGTCCCAAGTGCCAGATCATCCTCGGGGGACCGGAAGTCTCCTACGATGCCAGCCAAATTCTTGGGGCCCATCCCTTTATTGACGCCATTGTCTGTGGGGAAGGGGAAGAGGCCTTCACCCAAATCATCCAGGCCATCGATAGTGGGACAGATTATAAAGAAATGACCATTCCCGGCCTGGTGGTAAAAGACCGTCCCCGGCAGGCCACCCTCCAAAGCCTTTCCCATCTGGAGGCCACCCCCTTCGCCTATACCCCTGGGGATCTAGAAGCCCTTAAAGGACGGATCATCTATTATGAAACCATGCGAGGGTGCCCCTTCCGATGCGCCTATTGTCTGTCCTCCACTCTTTCTGGGGTTCGCACCCAGCCCTTAGACCGAGTGTTCAAGGAGCTGGACTTCTTTATTAAACACCAGGTGCGCCAGGTCAAATTTGTGGATCGGACCTTCAATGTCAACCCCTCCCGGGCCAATCAAATTTTAGCCTTTCTGGCCGCCCAGCCCGGAGATACCAACTTTCATTTTGAAATCGCCGCAGATTTAATGGATGACGAGATGTTCCGAATTATTGCATCCGCTCCGGTGGGTCGGTTCCAGTTTGAAATTGGCGTCCAAAGCACCCATGACCCAGCCCTTCAGGCCATCACCCGGAAAACAGACCTCACCCAGGTCAAGGCCAATATCCGTTGTCTGGTGGCCCTGGGGAACTGCCACATCCATGCCGACCTCATCGCTGGACTGCCCCATGAGGATTATCACACCTTTGGCCGCTCCTTCGATACCGTCATCGCTCTGGGTCCCCAGATGCTCCAGGTTGGCTTTTTAAAGCTCCTTAAAGGGACAAGGCTTCGGGAGGCCGCCGGGGACTTTGGCTGCCGTTATCGCAGCTTCCCACCCTACGAGGTGATTTCAACCCAGGCACTCTCCGCCATGGAGCTTCAGGATCTGAGGCACATCGAAGAGATGGTGGATCGGTACTATAATTCTGGTCGCTTCACCCATACCCTGGGGTTTGCGCTTAAGTCCCGGCGTTGGGCCTCACCCTTTGCTTTTTTCGAGGCACTATCCCGGTACTGGTACGCCGCTGGGTATGACAGGGGTGCCCAGTCTAGGGATCAATTATACGTCATTCTCTTTGAATACTTCAAAGCGAAGAGGGCCGAGGCTCTGGCCGTTGAACTGCTGGCCCTGGATGCCCGGTTACAGGGGATTCGAAAACTGCCCCATGGGCTACTTGAAGGCCCGGTGGATTCTGAACAATCCTTTGAAATCCTAAAGGACGAGGATTTTGTAAGCGCTTTTCTTCCGGAGCTTACGGCCCACACACCAAAAAACCGGCACAAACAGGTGCTGTTTATGCCGGCAAGTAGCGATTTAAGGGAATACCTCGACCAGGAAGGGGAGACCGTAGTCATCTACAAGGACCGGTTTACCCTGGTTTAAAGGAAGGGCAGGCACAGGGAGACCGTGGTGCCCTGGCCCAGGGTGCTTTCAATGCGGAGGGTCCCATGGTGGAGCGCCAGGATATTATCAATAATCGAGAGCCCCAAACCGCTGCCACCGGTCATCCGGGAGCGGTCACTATCCACCCGGAAAAAGCGCTTTCGGACGTTCTGGAGGGCATCTGCGGGGATGCCGATGCCCGTATCGGCAATTTTAATGATACATTCCCCTGGGGTAGTGGTGCAGGAGAGGGTAATGGTCCCACCCACAGGGGTGTACTTCACGCTGTTATCAATAACACCCCGGATGGCCTGGATCATGAGCCCCTTATTGCAACGCAACCGACAGGGGACATTTTCACCTAAACAAATCTCATGGTCAGAATCAATCATTTGCCACTCTTCATATTGCTTCACCAAAAGGGAATGCATATCCAGGGATTCAAATCCCTCGGAATAATAGCGGTTCTCCAAACGGCTCAGGGTGAGGAGATCCTCCACTAAAACCTTCATGCCCGTGACTTCATTGCTAATGGAATGGATGGCTTCGGCGGTTACCTCAGGATCATCCTGCCCCCAGGTCTTCAAAATATCCGTATAACCCTGGATCACGGTGAGGGGCACCCGTAGCTCGTGGGAAGCGTCGGAAACAAAGCGTTTCTGCATCTCAAAGGCACCCTCCAGTTGGCTAATCATCTGATTCAGGGAAAGGATCATTTGGTCCAGTTCATCCCGATTCCCCGTCTCCTTTATCCGAATATTTAAATTATTCTCTGTAATTTTCTTCGCCGTATCGGCAATGTCAATCAGGGGCTTCAGGGAACGCTTGGTCCCGTAAATTCCCAGAAGAATGATCCCCCCCACAGAGACGCACATCAAAATCACCTGGATGACGTATAATATGGTCATAAACATCATGCTGTCGTCCAAATTCTTGACCACCTGGATATAAATGGTATAGTCATCCGATACCGTATAGGAAGAGCCCAGATAGTAGTACTCGGACCCATCCAGGGAAAAGGAGTCCACGTTGACATCCTCAGGGAGGTCCACGGCATTGGTTACCTTGAGCTTAAAAAGATCAATGTTGAAGCGGCGGATATTATCCTCGGAAAAAACAGAATCAAAGGCATCGGTGGAGGCGTATAATTGCCCGTTGCTATCCATGAGCTGGTAGGCCATCAGCCCATTATCCTTCATGTAGGGGTATACCTTTTGTGCCACAAAATCAAGACGCTGCTCCTCAGGTAGCCCCATGACCTCCTGTTTATTCTCATCAATCACATTGATGATATAATTACTGAACTTAATGAGGTTGGCCCTGTTTTCATTGAAAATGATTTGTTGGGAAAAATAAAAAACCAGTAGATAGGATATGACCAGTAAAACCGTAAAGGCGATGGTAAAGGTCAAGGCAATGCGGGTGTACAGCTTCATGGGCTGTTTTTCTTTTTTCTTATTTAATGACATAACCACGTCCCCGAACGGTTTGAATGAGCTTTCGCTCAAAGGGCTTGTCAATCTTGTCCCTTAAATATTTGATATAGACATCGATGATATTCTCATTTCCGTCATAATCATAGCCCCAGACATGGTTAAGGATTTGCTCCCGGGTCTGGACAAGGTGGTGATTAAGCATCAAATAATAGAGTAAATCAAACTCTGTCCGGGAGAGGTGGATCTCCAAATCTGAGCGGCGGACCGTAAAATCCGTCAAATCCATGGTGAGATCCTCATAGGTCAAGGAATCTTCCTTGGAAAAGTCTATCTTTTTCCGAATATTTGCATTAATTCGTGCCAATAATTCCTCAAAATCAAAGGGTTTCTTGATATAATCATTGGCACCATTATTTAAACCCCGAACCACATCCTCGGTGGCATCCTTTGCCGTCAGGAAAATAATGGGTTGGGTTGGTTCTTTTTTTCGAATGGCCGCAAGCACCGTAAAGCCATCTTTAATGGGCAACATCACATCCAGAAGGACTAAGTCAATTTCCTCTGAATGGGCATAAAAAACCTGCTGTGCCTCCAGGCCATCATAGGCCTTTAGAGTATTAAATCCGGCGTGATGGAGCTGAAGCTCGATAATACGGGAAATCTGGCGATCATCTTCCACAATGAGAATTGTTTTCATAGGGACTCCAATTTCAGTGAATTTGTGGTATAATTATATAAGAAGTAAGCAGGTTTATCAACATGAGAGGTTGGCAGGATTTATACAGACTTAAGAAAGAATCGATATACTCAGGTCTGAAATTGTATCAAACGAACGAAAGAGGAGAATGCCAAATGCGTATATTATTTATCGAAGACGAAGTTAAAATTACGGATGCACTTCAAGAACTCTGTAAAATACAAAATATAGATTGCGATGTCGCCAACGATGGAGAGGAAGGTCTTCTCTTTGCGTTGAATCCAATTTATGATGTGATTGTCCTGGATATTATGCTGCCTTTAAAAAGCGGCTTAGAAATCCTTAAAGAAATACGGGATCGTGAAATCACCACACCAGTGCTGATGCTCACGGCGAAGGGCACCGTGGACGACAAGGTCAAAGGCCTTGACCTGGGGGCGGATGATTACCTCATTAAGCCCTTTTCCGCCAAAGAACTATTCGCTCGGATTCGGGCACTGAGCCGTCGTCCGGACAATGAAATCAAAGGCGAAACCATTGATTTCGAGGATGTCAGCTTCAACACTCAAAAGAATACTTTGGCCACTAAAGATGAAGAATTTAAGCTTTCGGTTAAAGAGGCAAAGATTTTAGAAATGCTTTTAAAACGGCCCAATCAGGTCTTTACCCGGGAACAGATTTTAGACCGGGTGTGGGGATTTGACAAAGAAGTGAATGAAAACAATATCGAAATCTATGTGCATAATTTAAGAAAAAAATTGAAAGAGACTGATGTGAAAATCGATACGATCCGAGGGGTTGGTTACACATTAGGCAAACGTTAGAATGTTCAAAGAGATCAAACGTCAAATTACATTATTTAATACGTTGATCCTCATTGCATTTCTCTTCATCTTTATTTTTCTCCTTGGATTTCTTGTTCAATGGAGCCTTGGGCTTTCTGGAGAAGTATACCTCCAGAAAATCGCAGAGGAAATTGAAAACAGGGAACAAAATGGTGCCATTAAAGAAGAATCCTCGGCTAGTACTGCGGTTCATGAAAAACTAGGCTACGACTATATTATCTGGGATTCGGAGCATAATGTAGCGGATATGAAGGTTGAAAACAACAGCCTGATTATGCACGGCTACGAAATGGATTTGGATGCGGGCAACAACGGGGAATTTCGTATTTTCGATGTGGATACCGATCAATACCGTGTCTATAGCTCGATTTACAACAAGCAAGGAAAGGACTATACCGTTCAGGTTTTTCAGATCATTAACACCGAACAATCGGTGATTCGGTATATTATTTCCTTTCTGCTCTTCATTGGCTGTGGCAGTATCTTGGTGCTCATCCCCATTAGCTATTTTTTGGCAGGAAAATCCCTGCAGCCCATCAAAGAAACTTTTGAAAACCAAAAGAAATTCATCGCAGATGCCTCCCATGAATTGCGGACACCCCTAACGGTGATTCAAACCAATGTCGAGGTCCTTAAGATGAAAGAGGATGAAATCCTTAACGAGAATATCCGCTGGCTCAATAATATTAGCCTTGAAACGGAAACCATGGCCAAGTTGATTTCCGAATTGCTCCTCATTGCCCAAGCGGACAATAAAAAAATTGCTATGAAGAAAGAGGTCTTTGATCTCAGTGCCCTGTGTGCAGAAATTCAGGATTTAATGTACGATGTTGCCGCCGATCACCAAATTCACCTCAAGGGAAACCTTCAAGGGGGAATTTGTTATAAAGGCGATGAAGAACGGCTAAAACAGGCCATTCGGATTCTGGTGGACAATGCCATTAAATATACGCCGGGAGAAGGGTCCGTGACCATCGGTCTATCTGAAGGGGTGCGTAGTGTCAGCATTTCAGTGCAAGACACAGGCGTCGGTTTATCCGAGGAAGATCAAAAGAAAATCTTCAGTCGCTTTTACCGGGTCGATAATGCCCGCCATCGGGAGTCCGGCGGTGTTGGCTTGGGCCTCAACATTGCGGCGGTCATCGTCAAGCAGCACAATGGGAAGATTAAGATTGACTCTACCATCGATGTTGGAAGTACCTTTACTATCGTACTCCCTAAAGTTTCCCTGAAATAGTGTAAATTAATGTAAAAGATGAATTCATGATGAAATTCATCTTTTTTTTTACATGAAAATCGTTTATAATAGATAAACAGAAAGAGGCGAGGAGAGATTATGATAAACATTGTTTTATTCCAACCAGAAATTCCGCAAAACACTGGTAATATTGCAAGAACCTGTGCTTTGACAGAAACAAAGCTCCATTTAATTAAACCCCTGGGCTTTTCCATTTCAGACAAAGCCGTTAAACGTGCCGGCCTTGACTATTGGGACCTTGTGGATTTGACCGTGTATGACAACTTTGAGGATTTCATAACGACTAATAGCCAGGCTAAATTGTACCTGATGACGACCCATGGCGAGAAGCACTATGCGGACATTGAGTATCCGGACGATGCCTTCATTATGTTTGGCCGGGAGACCGCCGGCTTGCCTGAATCCATCCATAGCCGCTACCCAGAAAATCGTTTTAGAATCCCCATGAAAGACCATCCCCATGCGCGCTCCCTCAACCTGGCGAATTCTGTGAATATCGTCTTGTATGAGGCCCTGCGACAACATCATTATTATGATCTGATATAGGAAATTGATACGTTTACTGAAAAACTTAAGCAGTGTGTAAATAAATGAAAAAGAATGATGAATACCTTTAAACTTATGTTATAATGGCATTGTAAACAAATCCATGACGATCAACGCATCGGAGGTTTCAATGAAAGGCCAAATCGGCGTTTTTATAAAAAAGCATGCAAATTTCATCTTTTTCATCGTACTCATTACTATCACTGTCGCAGTCATTGCCGCTCAGGTTGATGGAAAGGAATTTGTCGGTACACTCATGCAGACCAATGGTTGGTTCCTAGCCATTGGACTGTGCTGCGTCGGCATCTATTGGATACTCGAAGCCTATATGCTCCTAAAGATGATGCGCCGAAAGTTTCCAGAAGAAGGTTTTCGCTTCGCCATGGTCATCACTATCATCGGGCAATATTACAATCTTGTGACCCCCGGGGCATCCGGAGGGCAGCCCCTCCAGTTATTCGAAATGAGCCGCAGAGGATATCCCGTGGGCACCGGGACCGCCATCCTAGTCCAAAAGTATGCCTTGTATCAAATTACGGTAACCGTATTGGCACTTTTGGCCCTGAGCATTAATTTTGGGACCGTGACAACCAGTCTGGTGGCGGCAAAGTGGTTCATTACCATCGGGCTTGTGGTTAATGTTGCAGGGGTTGTCCTGGTTTTAATCCTGGCCTTCAGCCCTAAAACTGCCCGGGGAATCATGACCGGCGGGGTCAATTTTCTTTTGTTTTGCCGAATCTTAAAGGATAAAGAGAAGTACTACGGGAAAATTGATCACTTTGTTGCCGAATATAGTCAGGCCATTGATGATATCCGAATTTATAAATGGGAATCCTTAAAATTATTGGGAGTCTCCGTTCTTCAAATCTTGATTTTTTACAGCATTAATTATTGGGTTTATCGTGCCCTGGGGCTTCATGGTTCCACGGCCTTCACCGTCATTACCATGCAGGCTATTCTTTATGTTGCCATGGCCTTTGTTCCCACTCCGGGGGCAGCCGGCGGTGCCGAAGCGGGATTCGCCCTCATTTTCGGACCCATTTACGGAAGTGTCTACACCTCGGTGGCCCTCATTTTGTGGCGCATTATCACCTTTTACTTCATCATTGCCTTTGGTGGAATTTTCTTATCCTTGCGGGCAATACTATTGGAGCGCTTCCCCTTAAAAAAAATCAGTGAGGGTTCACTGAAGGAGAAAGAAAAAATTGATGAAAGAAATTACAGTCAGTCAAATCACTAATACTGTTGCCCGGCTTTGCATCGAGGCTAACACCCATCTTACAGAAGATGTCCTTAAAGGAATTGAGACAGCCGACGCATCTGAAGTCTCACCCAATGGCCGAATGATTCTCAAAACCATTATGGACAACTTAAAATTAGCGGATGAGGAAGCCCTGCCCATTTGTCAGGATACGGGGATGGCCGTGGTCTTCGTCACCTTGGGTCAGGATGTCCACATTGTGGGCGGGTCCTTGGATGACGCCATTAATGAAGGTGTCCGGCAGGGGTACACCGAAGGGTACCTGAGGAAATCCGTGGTGGCCGATCCCTTAAATCGAAGGAATACGGAGGACAACACCCCCGCCGTCATTCACTATAACATCGTGCCCGGAGACACCCTCACCCTCAAGGTGATGCCGAAGGGATTTGGGTCCGAAAATACCAGTGCCATTAAAATGCTCAAGCCATCGGATGGCAAAAAAGGAGTGATGGATTTCATCCTAGAGATCATTGAAAAAGGGGCCCCCAATGCCTGCGCCCCCATCATCGTCGGCGTTGGCATTGGCGGAACCTTTGAAAAAGCAGCCCTTATGGCCAAAGAAGCCCTATCCCGTCCTCTGGAGGAGCACCATCCCGATCCCGACTACGCCGAGATGGAGAAACAGCTTTTAATGGCGGCGAATCAAACCGGCATTGGGCCAATGGGCCTTGGTGGACTGGCCACGGTATTGGGTGTCGCCATTAACACCTATCCCACGCACATCGCCGGGTTACCGGTGGCTGTTAATATCTGTTGTTATGTCAACCGCCATGCTGAGACAGAATTGTGAGGGATGCCGATGATTAAAACGATAAAAGCACCACTGACACCCCATACGGCCAAATCCTTGTGTGCCGGCGACCACGTCCGTATTTCGGGCACCATTTATACCGCTCGGGATGCAGCCCATCAGCGGATGATTGATGAATTAGAAAAAAAAGGGACCTTGCCCTTTGATATCACCAATGAAATTATTTTCTATATGGGTCCCTGCCCAGCTAAGCCCGGAAAGATTATCGGTCCTGCGGGTCCGACAACCAGCCATCGGATGGATGCTTATACACCGAAGCTTTTGGAGAAAGGACTTCTGGGGATGATTGGTAAGGGAAACCGTTCCAAGGAAGTGATGGCATCCATTGTTCAAAAGGGGGCCGTGTATTTTGGCTGTGTCGGAGGGACCGGTGCCCTGTGTGCCCAGGCCATCAAGGAAGTTGAAATCATCGCCTATGAGGATTTAGGCACAGAAGCCATCAGGCGGCTAGTGGTTGAGGATTTCCCAGCCATCGTCGTTATCGATAGCCAGGGGCAGAACCTTTATGAAACAGAACAATTAAAATATAGAAATTATTCTTTTAAATAGGAGGAAGATTTAATGAGTAGAATGGTAATTGAAACATCTGTACGTGAGGCGGGGACTGATCCAATCTTCAGAGTAGCCGGTGCTGCAGCAAAACGTGCTGCGGAAATCGGCAAGGAATCCGTCGTCAACTCAACCATCGGTGCGTTAATGGATGATGATGGGGATCTGGTATGCTTCAAATCGGTTTACGATACATTAAAAGCACTGCCAAACCATGAAATTGCGGATTATGCCCCCATGCCAGGAACCCCACAGTTTCGGGAAAAGGTGGTGGAAGCCTGCTTTAAGTCCCATAAGCCAGAAGGCCATATCCGTGCAGTTGCTACCCCCGGTGGAACCGGTGCAATTCGCCACTCCATTGCCAATTACACGGAGTATGGTGACAAGGTCTTAGTCCCCAATTGGTTCTGGGCACCCTACCGCACCATTGCCAATGAAAATCGTCGTGACATCCAGGAATTCGAAATGTTCGATGGAAAAGGGGACTTCAACATCCCCTCCTACAAAGAAAACATCTTGGATCTTCTGAAAAAGCAAGAGCGTGTCCTATCCATTATGAACACCCCTGCCCATAATCCTACAGGGTACAGCATCTCAGATGCTCAGTGGAAGGAATTAGTGGCTTTTTACAGCGAAACAGCCAGCGCAAACCCCGAGAAGCGCCTCATCATTGTTTGTGATATTGCCTATATTGATTTCGCTGGTCAGGGGGATGATGCTCGGGCATTTATGGAATTGCTCACCGGGCTCCCAGAAAATGTACTTATCCTTTATGCCTTTAGCGCATCCAAGAGCTTCACTATGTACGGATTGCGTAATGGGGCACTGATTTGTGTAGCTCCTACTGAAGAAATTGCGGCTGAATTTGAAGCTTCCTGCGCCTACTCCACCCGGGGGACCTGGTCCAATGGAACCCGAGGAGCCATGCAGACACTGGCCACGATTTTTTCTGATGATGATTTGCAAAATACTTTTTTTGCAGAACAGACCTTCCATCGCAACATTCTACAGCATCGTGCCAAGGCTTTTCTTGAAAATGCTGAAAAGATCGGACTGGAAATCTGTGCATATCATGATGGGTTTTTCCTCAGTATTCCTTGCGACAATCCCGTTGCGGTTTCTGATCGTTTAATGGACGAAAACTTCTTTATTGTGGCTTTAAAGAAGGGGTTACGCTTTGCACCTTGTGCTGTATCTGAAGAAAAATGTGCCAAGGCTCCCAAAATGATTTTAGAAGCAATTAAAGAAGTTAATGGTAAGTAAGAGTTTAAAGGAGATTTGTTATGAAGGTTAAAATTGTTGATGTCGCTCGGGAAGCGAATGTTTCAGTTGCAACGGTTTCCCGTGTGGTCAATAACATTCCACTGGTCAATGAAGAGACCCGGGAACGTGTTCTTGCCGCCATTAAAAAAACGGGCTATAAGCCAAATGCCATTGCCCGAAGCTTGAAAATTCAAAAAACAAACACCTTGGGCATTATGATTCCAGATATTTCCAATCCATTTTATACAGAAATTGTACGTGGAGCTGAAGATGTCTGTGGCATCTATAACTACAATATCATTCTGAGTAACACAGACTTTGACCTTGAAAAAGAGAAGAAAAGCTTGGATGTTTTAGTTGAAAAGCAATGCGATGGGATTATCTACGTTGGAAAGCACCTTTCAGAAGAAATGCGCAAGGAACTCATCGATGCGCCCTCAGAAATCGTGCTGGGATGTGTCCCCGATGAATCCGGCAAGCTATCCGGGGTGCTCATTGATAACGAAACCGCCGCCTATGACCTGGCCAAAAAATGCATCGAAATGGGCCACACCAGAAATGCCCTGTTCTGCGATGAGTTCCAGGAAGGTTATATCAACGTCAAGCGGATGGAGGGCATTAAACGTGCCTATGACGACTCCGGCATTCCCTTTGATGAATCCTTAGTCTTTTATGGCAATGCTAGTGTACTGGGGGGCTACCACATGATGGAAGACGCCTTAGATTCTGGTAAAGACTTCACCAATGTATTTTGCTATAATGACCAAATCGCCCTGGGTGCCATTCGGGCAGCCGAGGATAAAGGGAAATCTGTGCCAGAAGAAATCAGTGTTTGTGGCTTCAATGATTTCTGGATTTCCGAATGGACCCGTCCAGAAATCACCACCATCGGACAGCCCATGTACGATATTGGGGCAGTGGCCACTCGGATGCTCATCAAAATGTGCGAAAAAGAAGAGTCTGAAACCAAAACTCTGAATGTTCCCTACGAGCTGGTAATCCGAAAATCTGTGGCTGACCGTCGCTAATTTCCATGGGGGAGAGCAATAATATACAGCGTCTCCACAGGGATGGTAAAGAAATCATCCTTGTGGGAACCGCCCATGTATCGCCATCCAGTGTGGCAGAAGTTAAAGCGGTTATTGAGGAGGAACAGCCCGATTCGGTTTGTGTTGAACTCGATCCAGGGCGATATAAGGCCCTGGAAGAAAAAGATCAATGGAAAAATGCCGATATTGTTAAGATCATCAAATCCGGGAAAGCAGGATTCCTTTTTGCAAATATCATTTTATCAAACTATCAAAGAAAACTGGCGGATCAATTTGGAATCCAATCTGGTCAGGAAATGCTTCAGGCCATTGCATCAGCTAAGGACTGCCATGCCGAACTGGTTTTAGCCGACCGGGATATCCAAACCACTTTTATCCGGATTTGGCGGGGCTGCAGCCTGTGGGAAAAATGCAAATTGATGGTCACCATTATGATGAGCATCATCGATAATGAAGAGATTACCGAGGAAGATCTGGAAACCCTTAAAGGTGAGGATATGCTCACTGCAGCACTATCAGAACTGGGGGATTCTTTCCATGGCGTTAAAACCTATTTAGTGGATGAACGGGACGCATACCTGGCCGATCAAATCGACCATGCCCCGGGATCTAAAATCATTGCCGTTGTCGGTGCCGCACATCTTCCAGGCATTTGCGAGAAAATGGGGACAGATGTGAATATTAATTCATTATCAGAGACCCCACCAAAATCGGCGGCCGGAAAAATTATCGGGTGGAGCATTCCCCTTCTTTTAGTGGCCTTAGTCATTTTGACCTTTACCGTGAATCCGGATTCAGGCTGGAGCCAAACCGTCAATTGGTTGGTTCTGACCATGGGCGGGGCAGGATTAGGTGCCTTAATCTCCCTGCCACACCCCTTAACCGTCTTAACGGCAATTGTGGTGGCCCCAATATCCGCCTTAAGCCCTGTATTGGCAGCGGGGTGGTTTTCCGGGCTTATGGAAGCCCATTTGAGAAAACCCAAGGTGGAGGATTTTGAACACCTTGCAACGGATCTAACATCCCCAAAGGGCTTTTGGAAAAATAAGGTAACCAAGATTCTATTAGTCGTCATCACAACCAATTTGGGGTGCGCCCTCGGAAATATCATTGGAAGTCTGCATGTCATTCAAGTCTTTTTCGGCACTTTTCTAAATTGAAATATTATAACATGATATAGAAAAAATATACTTGTTATTGTATACAACGTGCGGTATAATTCCCTTAAACTTTATTTAATTTAGGAGGAAACCAATGAAGAAGAAAATAATGGCCTTGGGTCTGGTTGTCATACTGTCGGCCATGGTATTCGCAGGATGTGGTTCGACCAGTAAAGAATCCAATGCGAATCCTATTGCTGACGGGAAACTGACGATTGCAGTGGACGACACCTATTTACCCATGGAGTTCAGAGATGATCAAAACAATTTAGTGGGCTTCGACATCGATTTTGCCAATGCACTCTCTAAAGAATTAGGCGTCGAAGTGGAATTCACCACCGTTGCCTGGGATGGAATCTTCAATGGCTTAAACGCCAGCCAGTACGATGCCATTATTTCCAGTACCAGCATTACACCGGAGCGTCAAAATGGATTTAATCAAACCAATCCATATATCTCTAACGGTATCGTCATTGTATCACGAACAGATGCCACACCCATTACCAGCTTTGAAGCCCTTGACGGCAAAACCTTAGGGGCTCAAATTGAAACATCGGCGGATATTGCCGCTAAAAAATTAAAAGAGGACAAGGGCACTAATGTCGAGATTAAGGAATTTGATGGGATGCTCGATGCCTTTTCTGCCTTAAAAGGAAAACAGATCGATAATATTATCACCGATATTGGCGTTGCAGAGTATTACGCAGCCATCGATCCTGAAACCTTTGTTGTGACCTCGCCAACCTTGACCAACGAGCCTATTGGTATCACCGTTCGTAAGGGAGAGGATGATTTCACAAAGACCTTAAATGATGCGATTAAAAAGCTTCAAGACGACGGAAAGATGACAGAAATTTCAATGAAGTGGTTCAAGAAAGATATGACGAAGGACATCGATACCAGTCTGAATGTCATAGAATAATATTAAAGTAATCTGACAAGGAGTATGATTCACCATGCTCCTTGTATTACTGAATAAGGAGCGATTATTTTGTTAAACGAGACCCAATTGTGGGCAATTTTTGATGGGTCATTGGTCACATTGAAAATTGCCTTAGTTGCCATTATTTTTGGTGCAGTCTTCGGAGTGATTGTTGCCCTGGGACGTATTTCTAAAAATAAAGTTACCAACGGATTATCCTGGTTTTATGTCTGGTTCTTCAGAGGGACACCGCTACTGTTACAGCTTTTCATCATTTTTTATGCTGTGCCGATCATATATTTAGACATCACGGGATTAACCTTTGAAATTGATCCAATGATTTGTGCATATATTACTTTTTCACTCAATTCAACCGCTTATTTGGCGGAAATGATTCGAGCCGCCATAGAGTCCATTGATCACGGACAGATGGAGGCTGCTAAAGCACTTGGCATGAGCTATCGCCAGGCGATGACGCGGATTATCATTCCCCAAACCTATAAGCGGCTCGTTGCACCGGTCGGGAATGAACTCATCATGCTATTAAAGGACACATCCCTTGTCTCCACCATCGCATTATTTGATGTTCTAAGAACGGTGAAGACCATGGCGAGTTCAACGGGAAATTGGGTATATTATGTCTATGCAGCTGTAATATATCTTTTCTTAACAACGATTCTGCAAGTTATTTTTGATAAGATCGAAAAGAAGCTTGGCGTTTATGAGAAAAGGTAGGTGATTGTCATGAGTATGGTAAAAGTAAAGAATATTAAAAAGCACTTCGGTGATTTGGAAGTGCTCAAAGGCATCGATTTAGAAGTTGTCCAGGGGGAGGTCGTGTGTATCATTGGGCCCAGCGGATCTGGAAAAAGCACAATGTTGCGCTGTCTGAATCGGCTGGAACGTATTTCAGATGGCGAAATCTACATTGAAGATGAACTCATGGAAAAACGCAAAAATGACCATGATATTGAACATATTGATCCCAGTAAGCTACAGAATCTTTGCTGCGATTTAGGGATGGTTTTTCAGAACTTTAATCTTTTCCCACATTTAACCGTCATCGACAATATTACCATTGCACCTCGTATTGTTCGAAAACAAGATGCAAAAGAAATTGAAGCACGGGCTGTGGAGTTGCTGGATATGGTTGGGTTAGCCGATAAAAAGGATGAATACCCCGTCCGTTTATCTGGAGGGCAGCAGCAACGTGTGGCCATTGCGAGGGCCTTAGCCATGAACCCTAAAATCATGCTTTTCGATGAGCCCACATCCGCACTGGACCCAGAGTTAGTTGGTGAAGTACTCAACACGATGAAGGAGCTGGCTAATGATGGGATGACAATGCTAATCGTCACACATGAAATTGGCTTTGCCCGGGAAGTGGCAGACCGAGTTATCTTTATGGATGATGGGGTGATTTGCGAAGAAGGAACGCCAGAGGAAGTCCTTGGAAATCCCAAAGAGGATCGGACCAAAAGCTTTTTAAATAAAATTTTATAAAATAATCACCAAGGTCTTTGCCCAATCAGCGCAAGGACCTTTTTTTAAACTTAAATTTTTTTAAGTTTAAAAAAAGGCTTGATTTCGTAAAGCCTTATGTTACAATACTTTAGGAGGGAACAGAAATGATCCAATCAGATTATCATATTCATTCAACATATTGCGATGGTAAAGCATCCGTTTTAGAAATGGCCCAAGCTGCTGAGAAGGCAGGGCTTAAAAGTATTGGTTTTACCAGCCATCTTCCCCTTAAATATCCCAACGACTGGACAATGTCGACCGAAGCCATCTCCAATTATCTTTTAGAGATTAAAAACACCCAAGACGCCTTTGAGGGTATCATGGCTATTTTTACTGGAATGGAAATTGATTATTATCTCGATTCCAAAGGGGTTTCAAATTTAGCCAAAGAAATAATGCCGAAATTGGATTTTTTTATTGGCAGTATCCATACCATGGGATGTTTTTCCGATGGCACTGGTGCGGACATTGATTATACTCTGGAGATTTTTACCCAAGGACTTCAGAAGATCTATGGGGGCAATATCCAAAAACTCGTAAAAGACTATTACGGCGGAATCGCCGATATGGCAATACAATACAAACCAGACATCATCGGGCACTTTGACTTAATCAAAAAGAACAACGCCCATGGGCGCTTTTTTAATGAGTCTGATTCATGGTACCGAGAAACATGGATGGATGCCTTAAAAGTGATTCAGAAGACGGATTGTATCGTTGAAGTCAATACTGGGGGAATGATGCGTTATGGTAAAGGGATGCTGTATCCGGCCATACCAATGCTGATCGAAATTTTAAAAATGGGAATTCCCATTACCATTAATGCGGATAGCCATCAGGTTGAAGGGATTTGCTATGCATATCCGGAAACCGAAGCACTATTAAAAGAAATTGGTTTTCATGAATATCGTATTTTTGATGGTTTTCAATGGAATGGCAAGATATTATCGTAATTTATCCCTGATAACGGTTTACAAAATAGATAATAGTGTTATACTTTATCTTATAAAAGACACTCGAATGGTGGTGCTGTGATGGAGTTATCCAAAAGACAAAATAGAATAATTGACATTGTGAAGAAACATGAACCAGTGAAGAGTACCGAAATCGCTGAAGAACTGGGGGTAAATCGGGCCACAATTCGCCCGGATTTAAAACTTTTAACCATGGTCGGCATTTTGGAAGCAAAGCGTAAGGTTGGCTATCAATATACCGGAAGAACATTGCTGCATATGACAGGCAGCTACATTAAAACCATTAATATCATGGACATCCAGTCGGAACCTACCACGGTTTCAGAGGAAACAACCATCTATGATGGTATCATCACCATGTTTACTAAAAATGCGGGAACGATTTACGTCGTAGATGGGGAATATCTCTCCGGTATTGTGAGCCGCAAAGATTTTATGAAAAGCATGATTGGACGAAAGGACATTGAGTCCCTGCCCATTCCAATTATCATGACGCGGATGCCAAATATTGTATATCTTGAAGAGGATGAAACGGTGTATGATGCTGCTGTTAAAACTATGAAATATGAGGTGGAATCCCTACCCATCGTCCGTAAAGTAATGGATGAAAAAGGTCGGAATCGGCTACAGCTTATTGGCAAGGTGTCTCGAACCAATATCACACGTTATGTTGTCAATTTAGGGCAAGAAGATGATTAATCATTGGATTGAATAGGCAGTCACGCCTACTAAATCATAAAGTTTCTCTCGAACATCCATAGGAGGTAATATTATGTCGAAGAAATGGGTATATTTATTCAGTGAAGGTAATGCAGAACAACGCAATTTGCTGGGAGGCAAGGGTGCAAATCTTGCCGAGATGACACGTATTGGGCTACCGGTGCCACAGGGGTTCACGGTAACGACAGAAGCCTGTATCGAGTACTTAAATGAGAATAAGCTAACCTATGAAATGATTGGCCAAATCAATACCCATATGCAGAAACTTGAAGAAATTGCAGGGAAAAAGTTTGGGGATGAAACCAATCCATTACTGGTTTCCGTGCGTTCAGGTGCTAGAGTCTCCATGCCAGGGATGATGGATACTATTTTGAACCTGGGTTTGAATGATCAAACCGTTTTGGGACTCGCACAAAATACTGGAAATGAACGATTTGCCTATGATAGCTATCGTCGATTCATCCAAATGTTTGGAGATGTTGTTCAGGAAATCGATAAGAATCAATTTGAAGCCGTTTTAGATGAAATTAAAGAGCGGGAAGGATTCACCATTGATACCCAGCTCACCACTAAGAATCTTCAGGAAATTGTTGAACGCTACAAGGAAATTGTTTTGGCGGAAACCGAGAAGCCCTTCCCCCAAGACCCCAGTGCCCAATTATACATGGCAGTGGAAGCTGTGTTCCGCTCCTGGAATAATCCCCGAGCTTTTGTCTATCGTGATATGAATGACATTCCCCACGATATCGGAACCGCCGTCAACGTCCAATCTATGGTCTTTGGGAATATGGGGGATGACTCGGGTACCGGTGTCGCCTTTACAAGGGACCCTGCCACAGGAGAAAAGAATCTCTTTGGCGAATTCTTAGTGAACGCCCAGGGGGAAGATGTCGTCGCCGGGATCCGGACACCCCGTTCCATCGATCAGCTTAAAAACGTCATGCCAACGGTTTACACCCAGTTCGCAGAAACCGCTGAATTACTGGAAAAACACTACCATGATATGCAGGACATGGAGTTCACCATCGAAAAAGGCAAGCTCTATATGCTCCAAACCCGTAATGGGAAGCGAACGGCTGCTGCCGCCGTACGCTGCGCCGTTGAAATGGTCACCGAAGGCCTTATTGATAAGAAAACAGCGGTTAGCCGTGTCGAACCTCAGGCCTTAGATCAACTCCTCCATCCCACCTTTGATGAAGCTGCAGAAAAGAAAGCTGAAGTCCTGACGGAGGGCCTGCCCGCATCACCAGGGGCCGCCACTGGACGGGTGTATTTTACCGCCGAAGAAGCCAAGGCTGCTGCGGACAATGGGGAAGATGTTATTCTTGTCCGTCAGGAAACTTCACCGGAGGATATTGAAGGGATGTATGCCTCTAAAGGAATCTTAACTGCCCGTGGTGGCATGACCTCCCATGCTGCCGTTGTCGCCCGGGGAATGGGGACCTGCTGTGTGGCTGGCTGTGACTTTGTTAAAGTCGATGAAGCACACAAACAATTCCGGGTCGGTACGGACTATATTAAAGAAGGGGATTATATTTCCTTAAATGGAAGCACCGGAAAGGTGTACCGTGGTGCCATCAAGACCCAGGACCCCGAGCTTTCTGGTAACTTTGGAACCCTTATGGAGTGGGCCGATGAATTCAGAACTATGAAGGTTCGGACCAATGCCGATACCCCCAGAGATGCCGAAAAGGCCGTCGAATTTGGAGCCGAAGGTATCGGACTTTGTCGTACTGAGCACATGTTCTTTGATGAAGACCGGATCCCCAGTGTGCGCCGCATGATTTTAAGCAAGAGTGTCGAGCAGCGGGAAAAATATCTTGAAGAGCTGCTGCCCATGCAAAAATCTGACTTTATAGGGATTTATAAAGCCATGAAGGAGCTGCCGGTTACTGTGCGTCTCCTGGATCCACCTCTTCACGAATTTTTGCCCTCTGAGCCGGAAGATATTAAGTCATTGGCTGAGGATATGGGTATGAGCGTTGAAGAAATGGAAGCGGATATTGAAGGCTTAAAAGAATTCAACCCCATGCTGGGGCACCGCGGCTGTCGTCTTGCCGTGACCTATCCGGAAATTGCCGTAATGCAGACCCGAGCCATCATGGAAGCGGCCATTGAGGTCGCTCAGGGAGAGGGCATCACCATCGTACCGGAAATCATGATTCCCCTCGTTGGGATGTTGGGTGAAATGTCCTACGTTGAAGGGATCATTCGGGAAACCGCTGAAAAGGTTAAGGCCGAAAAAGGGAGTGACATTACCTATATGGTCGGAACCATGATGGAAATTCCAAGGGCCACCTTAATTGCCGATCAGATTGCAGAAAAGGCTGAGTTCTTTAGCTTTGGAACCAATGACCTCACCCAAATGACCTTTGGCTTCAGTCGTGATGATGCCGGGAAGTTCATCCCTGAATACAAGGAAAAAGGCATTCTCCCAGGCGATCCCTTTGCCTCCATCGATCAGGAAGGCGTCGGCCAACTGGTTTCTAAGGGGGTTGAGCTGGGTCGTAAGACAAAAGCTGATTTAAAATGTGGGGTTTGTGGCGAACATGGCGGGGATCCCAAATCTGTTAAGTTTTTCCACAATGTGGGACTCAGCTATGTCTCCTGTTCACCCTTCAGAGTGCCCATTGCCCGTTTAGCTGCCGCCCAGGCCGCCATTGAAAGTAAGTAGTAAGCAAAAACGAAACCACCGCCCTGAAACGGGGCGGTGGTTTTAGGTTGAAGACAAAGGGATGTGGCGCGGTAGGGGAACTCTCAACAAGAGTTTCTACTGGAGCATTTCCTTGGGAATCACCACGACTCCCGCATCCTTTAAGACCGATGCGGCACGCTCAAGATCAGAGGTCTTCATGATCACTTGGGGCATTTCCCCCTGTCCCCGCATCACAAAGGAATAGACATATTCGACATTGATGTTTGCATCGGCCAGAACACTAAAGATTTCATGCATGGCACCGAGCTTATCCTCGGGTTCCACAGCGAGGACATCCACCACCCGGGTGACATGTCCCGCTTCTTTTAAGAGGTCAACGGCCTTATAGGGATCGTCAACCACCATTCGGAGGATGCCAAATTCAGAGCTGTCAAAAACTGAAATCGCCCGGATATTGACCCCACCTCCGGAAACCACTCCGGTGATCGTTGCCAAATGTCCTTTTTTGTTTTCAATAAAAACGGATATCTGTTTAATTAGCATGGTATTCTCCTTATTCATTTCTCAAATCAACCACACGCTTGGCTTTCCCTTCACTTCGGGCTAGGGTTTTGGGCTCCACCAGATGAATGGTGGGGTGAATCCCCAGAATGGTGTGCAGGGCATTTTTAATTCGGGAGTACAGGGCATCCAGCTGGGTGACGGAATCCAGCAGGCTGGCATCGATTACTTCCACATCAATTTCAATGCGGTCCAGGTAACCTTTTTTAGAAACGGTGATGAGATAATTACTCCCAATCCCATCAATGGAGAGGAGGACCTCTTCAATCTGAGAGGGGAAGACATTCACGCCGCTGATGATGAGCATATCATCGGTGCGCCCCCCAATTTTAGCAATTCGGGCGGTGGTCCGTCCGCAGCTGCAGGGCGTGGTATCAATCCGGCTAATATCCTTGGTCCGGTAGCGGATGATGGGGAGGGCTTCCTTAGAAATTGGCGTAATGACTAATTCTCCAGTGGCTCCTTCGGGTAAAACCTCACCCGTATCCGGGTTGATAATTTCTGCAATAAAATGATCCTCATTGAGGTGCATTCCCGTGAGCATTTGGCACTCACCAGCCACCCCCGGTCCAATGAGCTCAGACATCCCATAATTTTCAGTGGCAAAGATACCCCAGGCTTCATTGAGCTTGGTCCGCATGGCTTCCGTGGATCCTTCGCCGCCGAAAAGCCCAACCCGCAGTTTAAGGTCTTTTGCGGGATTTAGACCCATATCCTGGGCAACCTCTGCCATATGCAGGGCGTAAGAGGGGGTAGCGATAAGTGCGGTAACCTCAAAATCCTTCATGATTTTGATTTGCTTTTTGGTATTCCCGCTGGACATGGGAACCACGCCAGCGCCCACCTTCTCAAGGCCCTGGTGAAGCCCGAAGGCCCCGGTGAACAGGCCATAGCCAAAGCTAATCTGGGCGGTATCCTTGGCGGTTACCCCAGCCATGGTGACCAGCCGGGCAATACACTCCCGCCACATCTTCATATCTTTTTTGGTATAGCCTACCACTGTAGGATTCCCGGTGGTTCCTGAGGACGCATGGTATCGGACGATTTTATCCTTGGGTACGGCAAACATACCAAAGGGATAGTTTTTACGCAAATCTTCCTTTGTGGTTAATGGCAGAAAGCGCAGGTCCTCAAGGCTGCGAATATCCTCGGGCTTAATGCGGTTTGCCTTAAAAAGATCGCGATAATAGGGAACATTCTTATAGGTGTGCTTGATGGTTTTTTTAAGACGCTTAAACTGCAGCTCTCGGAGCTGTTCCCGATCCATCGTTTCCTTTAATGACCAAATCATTCTAATTCTCTCTCCTTTATACGAAACACTTGCTTAATTCTTTGGGGGACGCCAGCTGCTCTTTAAGGGCACGACCTGGTTAAACACCGGTGCGCCTGGTTTTGAATATTTGGGGTCCGCGGAAAAGTAACCATTTCTGACAAATTGTACCTTATCAAAGGACTCTGCTTTCATTACTTCCGGTTCCACCCAGGCTGTTATGATCTCCAGGGAATTGGGATCGATCTTTTCTAAAAAATCGTCAGCGGAGAAGGAAACCCCTTCCGCGAGTAAGGGCTTAAACTGGTGGATTTCACAGGTTTTTCCCTCCACAGCAGAAACCCAGTGGATGGTCCCCTTAACCTTTCTTCCGGTAAAGCCGGTGCCGGATTTGGTTTCCGGGTCATAGGTACATTTTAATTCAATGACCTGACCATTGTCATCTTTAATCACTTCGTTGCAGGTAATAAAGTATGCTCCCCGGAGCCGAACCTCGTTGCCCGGGAATAAACGGAAATATTTTTTAACGGGAACTTCCATGAAATCCGAGCGTTCAACGTAAATTTCTCGACCAAAGGGCATTTTATGGGTTCCCATTTCTGGCACATCTAGGTTTGTTTCGATTTCAAGCCATTCGATTGTATCCTCTGGATAGTTGGTAATGGTGACCTTCAGGGGATCAAGAACCGCATTCATACGGGGGGCCTTCAGCTTCAAATCATCTCGGATGAAATGCTCCAGCATGGCGAAGTCTACCGTTGAATTCGCCTTGGCCACACCGATTTCTTCACAGAAAGCCTGGATGGCTTCCGGGGTATACCCCCGGCGGCGCATTCCGCAAATGGTGGCCAGACGCGGATCATCCCATCCATCGGCAATCCCACTATCCACTAGCTGCTTAAGATAGCGCTTCCCGACGATGGTTTGGGTAAGGTTTAGTTTAGCAAATTCAATCTGGCGGGGCGGGGCTACCTGAAAATCATCCAGATGCTCGAGGGTCCAATTATAGAAGGGGCGATGATCTTCAAACTCTAAGGTACAAAGGGAATGGGTAATCCCTTCGATGGCATCCTCCACCGGGTGGGCGAAATCATACATGGGGTACACATACCATTCCTCACCGGTATTGGGGTGGGTGGTATGGAGTACCCGATAGATTACGGGGTCCCGCATGTTCATATTGGGGCTGGCCATATCGATTTTGGCCCGGAGGACCTTCTGGCCTTCGCTGACCTCACCCTTTTTCATGGCCTGGAACAGGGCGTGGTTTTCTTCCACAGAACGGTTGCGATAGGGACTTTCTACTCCAGGCTCTGTCAGTGTTCCCCGGGTTTCACGAATGATATCGGCACTCTGGTCATCCACATAGGCTAGGCCCTTTTCAATGAGTTCTTCGGCATAGCCGGCCATTCTTGAGAAATAAGAAGAGGCAAAATACATCCGGTCTTCCCAATTAATCCCCAGCCACTCTAAATCCTTTTTAATGGCATCCACATATTCGATATCCTCTTTAATGGGGTTCGTATCATCAAAACGAAGATTGAATTCACCATTATAGCGCTTTGCAATGCGGTAATTTAAAAGTGCGGCCTTAGCATGTCCAATATGCAAGTAGCCATTGGGCTCCGGGGGAAAACGCGTATGAATGGGCGCATCTTCATACACATCATTTCGGAGATCCTCTTCAATGGCATTGATTATAAAATTTGTTTTTTCCTTTTTTTCCATGATCTACTCCTACATTGATAAACTCTTCTCATGATATCATAAAAAACAGATGCTGCCCAGTGTGACTTGCGGTATAATGAAGAAAAAGAAGGACCGATTTTTATTTACGAATTATTTACTTAATGAAGTAGACTTGGTTATATCTATTGGATATAATAACCCGGTATGTAAAAAAAGCTGACTGAGGAGGCACACTATGCGCTTTACCTTCGCTTTGTGGTATGCAAAGCTTATAAATAAGTTGATTAATCTGGTCGATAAAAGCAGAGGTTCTAATTTGTCTGGAGAACAAGCACTGCGGATTGACCCCCAGATGGTTTCTCATTTTAAAGGCATCGATCCGGATAAGGTCCTTTTTATTACGGGAACCAATGGAAAATCGAGCTTAACCAATCTGGTGAGCCATATTCTAACGGAACAGGGAAATGTCGTGATTTCAAATCTGGAAGGGGCGAACCTCCTTGCAGGGATTGCCACCATCTTAGCCAAGGCATCCAATATGAAAGGGGAGATATCCGCGGATTATTTCGTATTTGAAACGGACGAACGCTATCTTCCAAAGATTTATGCCCAACTCCCCGCTAAGCACTTGGCTATCACGAATTTACAGAAAGACCAAGTTCAGCGTAATGGAGATCCTGATTTTATCTATCGTATTTTACGTTCCTTCATCAATTCCGATATGACCCTCTATTTAAATAATGATGAACCACGGTCAAAATCCTTTGAGGATTTGTCCAATAAGGTGGTGTACTATGGAGTGGAAAAGCATGATGAATCCTTTATGAAGGATGACTCTTATCCAACCTTTGCCTGCCCCCATTGCCACCATAAATTAGAATTTGAGTACTATAATACCGACAGCGTGGGTAAATTCTCCTGTTCCCATTGCCATTTTTCCAGCAATGACGATCCGGGATATTTGCTGCAGAAGATTGACACTGCGGCTAAGACCTTTGAGATGGAAGGACAGGCCTTCAACATGCCCTATGATCTTCCCTTCATGCTGTATAACTATAGCGCTGCGGTGGCCATTGCTTCCCATTTTGCCGGACTGCCCACTGAAGACATCGCATCGACCTTCTCAAGCTTCGTCAATGTTGGCGGGCGGTACGAAGTGTTAGAGTATCATGGAAAAACCATTAAATACCTTCGGATTAAGCAGGAAAATCCTGAAACCCTTCAGAACTCTTTGAATATCATCGCGTCGGATTCTAGTCGGAAGCTGGTGTGTCTGGGGTTATATCCATTAGTGGATATTGTGCCGAACTATACCAATACCTTTTATGCCTGGGACTGTGATTTCAAACCACTGGTTCAATCGGATGTCGAAGGATTTTTCTGCTTCTCAAACCCCGTTTGCTACGATACCGCTAATCGACTACTCTACGAAGGGGTAAATCCGGAAAACATTCTTATTGAAGATACCAATGATGTCCAAGCCATCTTCAATACCATTGACCAGGCTGAAACGGATAATATTTATTTGATTACCTGGCTGGAAGATTTTATGAAAATGAAGAAGCATATCATACAGGAGGGTAAATAATGAATGCAGAAGCAGTACGGATTGCCTGGCTCTTTCCAGATACCCTTTATTTACATGGCGAACGCGGCAATGTTCTTGCCTTAAAGAAAATGTGTCAGCTGGCAGGCATGGATGTTCAGGTCGATAAAATCAATTTTGATTCGGTAGGCTTTAATCCTATGGATTATGATTTCATCTTCTGCCCACCAGGGGAAATGAGTAGCTTTTCCGAGATTATCGAATTCCTAAAGCCAAAAAAAGATTTACTCCGAGCTTTCATCGATTTCAGCAATCCCATGTTAGTCACTGGAACCAGCATTGGGTTATGGGGAAAGTCTATTCTGCGCTCTGATGGTACCACCATCGAAGGCCTGGAGATCATTAATATCGAGGTATCTGAAAATGACGTCGTCTATGGGGATGACTTGTACTTTACCTGTAATTTAGAAGGCTGTCAGCATCCTATTTTTGGCAGCCAAATTCAAATGATGGACATTTTACTGGGTAAGGATGTCGATGCCTTTGGAGAGCTTTACTATGGATATGGAAACCATGGCGGCAATACCTTAGAAGGGGCCCTTGTGGACAATGCCGTCTTTACCAACACCCTGGGGCCTGTTCTTGCCCTTAATCCATGGTTAACTCAGGCCTTTGTGGAAATTATTGCAAAAAAGAAGGGCATCGTACTAGATCCTTCATTTCATCCAGACATGGATATTGAGGAAAAATCATATCGGGCCAAGGTGCGGTTCACCCAGGAAAAACAGACCAATTTAAGTAATTGCCCGGTGTTAAATCGAGCGTTTGAAAATGAGGAGGAATAGAAAATGTCACGATTATTTGGAACAGATGGGGTCAGAGGGGTATTTGGAGAAGAACTCACCATTGATCTTGCCTACAACCTTGGACGATATGGCAGTTATCTCTTAGCCGAGGGTAGCCATCACCCTAAAATCGTCATTGGGATGGACACCCGGGAATCCGGAAAGCCCCTGGAGCAGGCCCTTGTGGAGGGAATTACCTCAGTGGGCGGCGAGGTCTTGCTTGCCGGCGTTATTCCTACACCAGCCATTGCCGTTATCACCCGGGAACTCGGTGCCGATGCGGGTATTGTCATCTCTGCATCCCACAATCCTTATCAGTTTAATGGCATCAAATTCTTTGATGCCCAGGGGTACAAGCTGCCAGATGCATTGGAAGACCAAATTGAGGCACTCATTAATGAATGCGCGGCCCTGGATGACATAACCGCTAAAGGTAGTGTCAGTACCATCGACCACCCAGAAACCATTTATTTTGACCATATCACGAAGGGTATTTCCAAGGATTTAACGGGAGTTAAGCTGGTGCTTGACTGTGCTAACGGCGCTTCTGCAGCTATTGCCAAAGATTTCTTTGAGAGTATTGGTGCGCAGGTGTCCGTTATTGGAGACCAGCCCGATGGACAAAACATCAACTGCGGCTGTGGATCAACCTGTCTTAAGACACTCCAGGAAATGATGGCAGACTCTGATGCTGACCTGGGTCTGGCCTTTGATGGTGATGCCGACCGCTGCCTGGCCGTCGATGAAAAGGGACAAATTATTGATGGCGATGCTATTTTAAATCTCATTGGCCGGCACATGAAATCCCAAGGGTGCCTAAAGAAGGACACCGTCGTTGTAACGGTTATGAGCAATATTGGATTAGATCTTGCATTAAAGGAAGTCGGATGTAAAAGTATTAAAACCCAGGTTGGTGACCGTTATGTCCTCGAAGAAATGCGGGCAAATGATTACAATATTGGTGGTGAGCAATCTGGACATGTGATCCTCTTAGATCACAATACCACCGGTGACGGAATGCTGACGGCCCTATACCTGGCAACCATTATAAAAAACTCCCCTCAAAAAGCTTCAGAGCTCAATGCTTTGATGACATCGTATCCCCAAGTTTTAGTGAACGCCAAAGTTGCAAATACTAAAAAACATGATTATCTCGGTGATGCTGTCATTCAAGATGAAATCCAAAAAGTGGAATCCCATTTTGCAGGACAAGGTCGAGTCCTCATTCGTCCCTCGGGAACCGAACCATTAGTCCGAGTAATGATTGAAGGGAACAATCAGCGGGAGTTGGAAAAAATTGCTGGAAATTTAGCATCTCTTATCGAAGAACGATTGGTATAACAAGAACGATTCAGGCCAAGTCTCAGCCAGAGTTTAAGGTTAGCTTGAGTTTCCGTAAAATGTAATTTTTAAAAAATATAACTTCTCCTAAAGTACCAATCTGTCTTTTTTTTGAAAAATAAAAGGACAATACTTCGAATAGAGTCACCGAAACAAGCCCCGTGGGGACCGGACTTTAAGAGAAATATTATGTTATCTATTTATGCGATCAGCTTAAAGCAAAGTTGACGGTATGCAGGACGTTTTGTTCTGAACCAAAGCCTGACACCTTCTTTTGCATACGACAGTATACCAGAGATACCTTTCGCTAATCGGTAATAGCAGAATTGAACTTTTTCCTTTATAGGAGCTGCTGTCTGTATGATTGAAACTTTTAGGGCATT
>NZ_FNRK01000001.1 GCF_900107815.1 Eubacterium aggregans | reverse complement strand
TTCCCGAAGTCTACGCCTTAGTTGATTGTTTTCATCGGCCAGGGCGACCGTACCACCTTTTTTCTGGATTAAGGCATCAACTTCGCTTTGATGATGCTTCGCCTTGCTAATCCAGGTATACATTGTATCAAGATTGATGTTGAGGCGTTCAGATGCTGGCCGTGCGCCAATTTCTTGAGATAGCTTGACAGCCTCTGCTCTGAATTCGGGTGTGTATTTTTTTGCCATTTGGGTGTACAGTCCTCTCTGTTTTCTTTATTTTATCATTTCCTTGTCGTTTTGACTGTACTTTTATGATAACACTCCAGAAGCTATTCCTGATCGGTAATCCCTTTACCCGACAAGGCTTCAATATCCTGGGTCTGTCCTTCTCCAAGGGCTTCAGCGACGGCCATTTTTTCATCCTGGGCGCCGATACCCTTTCCAGTCAGTCCGTATTCACCGGCTGCTTCCTGTCTGGCAACCACTTCCCGTTCGACCATTTTTTCTTCCCGGCGTTCGTGACGATCTTCCCGGCGTTCTTCTCTGCTTTCCTTCGAACTCATCTCACATTCTCCTTCGCTATACTTAATTTGCGAAGGGGTGGCTGCAGTCCATCCCTTTGCTTTTATTTGCAGTATATACGCCTTAAGGTCAATTATCCTTAAAGCATCATCCAACTCCAAGGGAGCATTAAGAAAATACTTTTCCCTTGACAACACCGCATATTGTATATATTATATATACACAATATGCAAATGGAGGCAGTCGTGAATATTTTCATCACCAACTCGGGTGGCAAGCCCATCTACGATCAGATTTACACCCAGATTAAGGAAAAAATTATCGCCGGTGAATTAAAAGAGGGTGACGCCCTTCCTTCCATGCGCCTTTTGGCCAAAGAGCTCCGCATCAGCGTCATCACCACCAAGCGGGCCTATGAAGAGCTGGAACGGGATGGATTTATTACCTCCTTTACCGGAAAGGGAAGCTACGTCGCTGGGCAAAATCTTGAATTTATCCGGGAGGAGCAACTCCGAAAAATTGAGAACCACATCCAGGAAATCCTCGATTTATCCCGGGGAATTGGTCTTTCCTTAGACGATTTAATTCAAATGCTTTCGATTATTTATGAGGAGGAATCACAATGAATTATGCCATTGAAATACAGAATCTCAGTAAACACTACCCGAATTTCACCCTGGACAACCTCAGCCTGGCCCTGCCTTCGGGGAGTATTATGGGCTTCATTGGTGAAAATGGGGCGGGGAAGAGTACCACCATCAAGCTGATCCTGGATTTAATCCACCGGGATTCGGGTGAAATTCAAGTGATGGGTCAGGATTTACGGACCTGTGAAGATTTAAAGGAGCACATCGGTGTGGTGATGGATGAAAGCAGCTTTCCGGATAACCTCCGGCCACGAGAGATTAATACCATTATGGCCAATTGCTATAAAACCTGGGATAGTGCCCGCTTTAACGCCTACCTTTCTACCTTTTCCCTGCCTTCTAACCAACCCGTAAAGGAATTTTCCAGGGGGATGGGGATGAAGCTTTCCATTGCCGTTGCCCTGTCCCATGACAGCAAGCTCCTTATTTTGGATGAACCTACCAGCGGCCTGGACCCCATCGTCCGGAATGAACTTTTGGATCTCTTCCTGGATTTTATACAGGATGAATCCCACAGTATTTTCCTGTCCTCCCACATTTTAAGTGACCTGGAGAAAATCTGTGATTATATCGCCTTTATCCATGGGGGAAAGCTGCTTTTTTGCGAACCTAAAGATGTCCTTCTGGACCGGTACCGCCTGGTGAAATGCTCGGAGGATGACCTTCAGGCCATTGATTCAGCCTTTGTGGCTGGAAAACGAAGGAGTGCCTTCGGTACAGAAGCCCTAGTACTTAAAGAGGCAGTCCCAGGGGGACTGGTTACCGATAGGCCCACCATTGAGGATATCATGCTTTATTGTGTCAAGGAGGAGGACTAAGGCGATGAAAGGATTATTATTAAAGGATTTGCTGAATTTAAAACAGCAGCTGCGGACCATGCTCTTTATCCTGGGAATCTGGCTGTTCATCGCCATCGTCAGCCGGGACGGAAGCTTTTTCTCTGGGGTTATGATGATTTTTATCCTCATTTTACCCATGAACACGATGGCCTATGATGAAAAGGCCCATTGGGAGCGCTTTGCCTTGACCATGCCTGTCAGCCGATGGGATATTGTCCTGTCCAAATATCTGCTGTCCCTTATCTGTGCGGTCTGTGGGGCTGTTTTGTCCATCATCGTCTCCTTACTTTTAGGCACCCCTGTCACAGAAGCCCTGTTGACGGTCCTGATCCTTCTGGGCGGTGGGTTTATCATCACAGCGATCATCTATCCGGTGTTGTTTAAACTCGGAGTGGAAAAGGGGCGCCTTTTGATGATGCTGGTCATCTTAATCCCTGTGGGCTTAACCTTTCTCCTAGGGTACCTGGGTGTGCATCTTCCCATGGGTGCCAGCCTGGATGACCTGGTCTATATCCTTCCCGTCGTCATTTTCCTTTTATTCATGGGGTCCATACTCCTGTCCAAAAGGATTCTGAACCAGCGGGAGTTTTAATCACAGATTTAAAAAAACCTCCCATACCAGGGGCCATAGGCCAAGGATAGGGAGGTTTTCTATATTCCGATGAATGGATTGTGGTGTTATTGTGCCGCCTGAACCGTTACATCCACAGCTTTAACCGCATTGCCATGTTTATAGGTAATACTGATGGTATCCCCTGGGTTAAGGGCGTAAAGAATGGATTTCATGCCCAGCATGGAGTTGACATTCTGCCCCTCCAGACTGATGATGATATCCCCCTTGGCCAGTCCTGCTTGTTCTGCACCACTGCCAGATTCCACCGCATTGACATAAATGCCTGAATCAAACTGCTCCGTATTGGAAAAATAAGCCGCCTGTTGGGAATCATAGCCTGAAATCCCAATAACGATGGGTGTGAAGGAGCCATTGGCCACGATTTTAGAAATAATGGGACGCAGAATATTGACGGGAAGAGCAAAGCCCATTCCCTCTGCCTGGTAATTCTTATAGGTATTAATCCCAATGACGTCACCCTTTCCATTGCACAGGGGACCGCCGCTATTTCCAGCATTAATGGTGGCATCGGTTTGGATGAGGTCCTCAGCCACCAGGTTACTGTCCACCATCAGGCTTCGGTTCAGAGCAGAAACAATGCCAGCCGTTACACTGCGTTCATAGTTTAGGCCCATGGGATTGCCAATGGCAATGACCGTTTCCCCAACCTTCACAGCATTGGAATCTCCCAGCGTAACCACCGGAAGATCCGTTTTCTCTATTTTAACCACTGCCAAATCCAGGTTACTGTCAGACCAAATCAGCTTACCGGGATAAGTCCCTCCATCATCCAGAGAAATGGTAATGCTGGTACTGTCTGCCACCACATGCTGGTTGGTGACAATGTAGCCATCAGTGGTGACGATGAATCCTGATCCGACACTTTGACCCTCAGTGGTTCCCATTAGACTCTGCTGGATAACTGCCGCAGTGACCCCAACCACGGACTGGGGAACAACCTGAGCCACGGCTTCCACCTGGGTAGACGCCTCCAAATCATTGACCACCACCTTTTGCCCGGCGATGGTCTCCGTTCTTTTGCCACCAATGGTTCCTGTGGCATAAAGAACCCCTAAGATGATCATCCCAACCACTAAACCACCGATCAGGGCTCCCATTAAGCCAATTTTAAAGCCATCCCCCAATCCCTTTTCTTTCTCAAATCTGTCCATTGTTCATTTGTTCCTCGCATCTTAAAATCGTCAATACCCGTTACCACTCATAAATCTCACTGCGCTGACTGCGGCCGGCAACCTCCAGGGTCAGATCCTTTCCCGGCACTTTTCCGCAGGCCGTTAAGGCCAATTCCGTTGCCTGATAAGCCAAAACCGGATAATTGTTTTCCTGGCTCAAATGGGCCAGAACAATATGGGGTACCCCGCTGTCCACCAGCTCACAAACCGTTTCTCCAGCTACCGCATTGGAAAGATGCCCATAATCTCCCCGAATACGCTGTTTTAGGGGAAAGGGGTAGGGGCCAGTTTCTAACATAGCAGGATCATGGTTGGACTCCAACACCACTAGATGGTGCCCCTTTAGGGATTCTACCATGGCGGCTGTGGTACAGCCGGTATCTGTAGCCACTGCCATGGTCCCATGGCCACCATCTAAGATAAAGCCCACAGATTCTGCGGCATCATGGCTGGTGGGAAAGGCTGTAATCTGTACATCTCCAATGGAAAAGGGCACATCGGTAGCAAAAAGGCAGATGTTGGAATCCTTCATTTTACCTAAATCCCCAGCCATGCCCTGCCAGGTCTGGGCATTGGCATAAACCGGCAGGCCATATCGCCTGGAAAGTACCCCCACACCGTGAATATGATCCCGATGCTCATGGGTGACAAGAATACCTGATAAGGTAGCAGGCAGCTCATCGATTTTCATCATGGCCTGCTCGATTTTTTTCCCGCTTAAGCCAGCATCAATTAAAAGGCGGGTAGCCCCTTGGGCCACAAAAAGGCTATTTCCAGAGCTCCCGCTGTATAAACTGCAAAATTTCATATCGTATCCTTTGGAATCCGTGATTCCTTCAATGGGATGGTTTCTTTAACCATCTTATCGTCTCTTACTTAAATCAATCCATTTATTTTCTTCTGACCCAGAAACTCTAAAGCTCCAGCTGCCTGGGATAGGTAAAATCCTTTTCCATGGGCAGGAAGGTATAGCCCTCGCTTTTAAGCTGATTGATGATGACGGGCAGAGCTTGACGGGTATTTTCCTTAACCTCGGCATGGCACAGCACTACACTGACATCGTGATTATGCACCCCGCCGACGACAGCTGAAACGATTTGGTCCACCGATGGCGGCGTTGGCGCAGCATCTCCCGTGGAGACGTTCCAATCTGCATAATTGTAACCCCGATCCAAAATCCCCTTAATGCAGGTTTTATTGGCATTGAGGGAACCCCCTGGAAAGCGGAAAAGCATACTGGGCTCCGTGGCTGTGAGCTTCTTCTGATAGTCCTCTAAGAGCTTAACATCGGCATAAAATTCTTCCGGGCGCTTATACAGGTCGTAGGAATGGTTATAAGTATGGTTTCCCAAAGTATGCCCCTCCGCTACGATACGCTTGTAGGCAGCTTCAGCCGTGGCACCCTCCCGTCCTCTTGTAAAAAAAGTTCCTTTGATCCCACTGGTTTTCAGAATATCCAATACGGTATTGGTATTTTCACTGGGGCCATCGTCAAAGGTAAAAAACACCACCTTAATCCCCGCCGTATCTCCGGCACGTAATCGGGCTTTAATCGCCTCCTGCTTTTTATCCTCTTCGCTTTGTATTTTTTCTGTTCCATTTTGTGAAACAGAAACCAGATTTTGCTGAAGGGTCTGGGCAGTATCTGCCAATTGCTTGATTTCTTGCTTCGGATTATATGTATTGAAAAAATAGTATGCCACCACCATACTAGCCATGATGATGAGGGCACCAACAATAACGGAGAAAAGCATCCATTGATTTGATTTTTCAGATAATGGGCCTCTTCTCTTCATGTCTATTCCTCCTTATTTTCAACGGTCACCCGGCGGATTTTCCCGCCAAGGGAGCGGATGTTTTCCTCCAAATTTTCATAGCCACGCTCAATGTAATGAATGTCACTGATCTGGGTTTCGCCATTGGCAATGAGGCCAGCCAAAACCATGGCTGCACCTGCCCGAAGGTCTGTCGCCGCAATACGGGTGCCGGAAAGCTCCGAGACACCAGTAATACTGGCCACTCGACCATTCACCGTGATATTCGCCCCCATTTTTCGGAGCTCATCCACATATTTAAACCGGCTTTCAAAAATACTTTCATTAATGATACTGTTTCCCTGGGCAATGGACATCAGCACCGCCATGGGCTGCTGAAGATCCGTTGGAAAACCAGGGTAGGGCAGGGTCTTCACCCGTACCGCCTTTAAGGTATCGCATCCCCGTACCCGGAGACCATCCCCTTCTTCATCCACAGTAGCTCCCATCTCCCGGAGCTTAGCACTGACAGCCTCCATATGCTTGGGAATAACGCCCTTGACCAGAACATCACCCTGGGTGGCAACAGCAGCCATCATATAGGTTCCCGCCGTAATCTGATCTGGAACCGTGGAATAATCACAGCTGTGAAGACTTTCTACCCCTTTAATCCGAATGGTATCGGTCCCAGCGCCCTTAACATCGGCACCCATCAGGTTTAAGAAATTGGCAACATCCACCACATGGGGCTCTTTAGCTACATTTTCAATGACAGTGGTCCCGTCGGCCAAAACGGCAGCCAGCATAATATTGATGGTGGCCCCGACACTGACCACATCCAGGTAAATATTAGCCCCCACTAAACGGTCTGCTGTCATTTTAACCTGGCCATGCTCGATGGTAACCGTGGCACCCAGGGCTTCAAATCCCTTGATATGCTGGTCAATGGGGCGGTCCCCAATATTACATCCCCCGGGCAGAGGGACGATGGCCTTACGATAACGGCCCAGTAAAGCCCCCAGGAGATAATAGGAAGCCCGCATTTTCCCGGTTTCCTCATGGAAGTCCGAGCAATCGTAGGAAATAGGACCACTGGTATCAATACTCAGAGTTCCAGATTTTAATTCAATATCAGCCCCTAATTTTTTAAGGATGGCGATGATTTTATGTACATCCCGAATATCGGGAACATTATCAATGGTGCTTTTGCATCCACAGAGTATGGCAGCAGGGATCAGACCTAACACTGCGTTTTTAGCGCCGGAGATCTTGACCTCTCCCTTCAACGGAAAACCGCCTTCAATTATGAGATTATCCATTAAGATATATCCTTTCACAAACAAAATTCCAAACTAAATTATAACATAAGTTGGATGCTCTGCAATGGAAACCCCCATCATTTACGATTTGACAGCAGAATCGTTACATTTTAAACACAATTATTTAGGGGGTTATTCCTTCTCCGGCTATGCTATAATGGATAATAAAATGGGATGGAATGCTCCATCCGGGCGGAGGAAAGCCATGGAAAACCAATACACCTTTTATCTGGGTGACGATAATCTCGCCACCACCACCATCGACAATATCTTCATCAATGAATACATGCCCCGGGCCAGGGGGGACTACGTGAAGGTCTATCTCTATGGCCTCAAGCAGGCCCGCAGTCAGAGCCATGCCCCCATTGACAATGTCGCCCTAAGCCAGCTTTTCAACATCACCGAGGGGGATGTAATCAGCGCCTGGGATTATTGGAAAAAGCAGGGGATCATCGACCTGACCTACGAAGGGACAAAGGTGGCCCATATCACCTTCTACCACATTCCTTCGGTGCTCCTAAAAGCACAAAACGAAGGCGCACCAAAGGCCGTTTCGGTCTCCCCACCAGCGGATGATGATGGTATGGAGGCCCGCACTGCTGAAATGTTTAACCGCATCCAGCGCATGTACGGCAGCCGGGCTTTACCTAAAAAAGATATGCTGGCCTATAAAAAATGGCTGAGTGAATATGGATTTGAACCCGAGGCCGTGGTCATTCTGGTGGAGTATGCCCTCAACCTCATCAATAGCAAATCAGAAACCTTTACCCCAGCCCAGATTTTAAGTTATATGGAAACCATCGCCGAATCCTGGCGACGCCAAGGCATCCATACCTTCACCGAGGCCGATGCCTATATTGTGGAAAGCCGAAACCGTCAGCGACGACACTATGGGATCTTCAAATACCTTGGCCTCCGCCGGGCTCCCATGGAATCCGAGCGGACCATGATGGACACCTGGAGTGGGGAATGGGGATTTTCCGACGAAATCATCAAGGTGGCCCTAGGCCGTACCAGCAAACCCAACCTAAAATACATCAATGGTATCCTGGAAAAATGGCACCAGGCCGGCATTAAAAGCCTCGCCGATATCGAGGCTCAGGATGCGGCCCATCGCTCTACAAGCTTTAAGGGTGCCCCCAAAGTTGTGGATGAAGAAACGGCCAAAAGGCTGGCTGTTTATGATGAAATGGATGCCGAGGATGCGAATTGGTTCAAGAAAATAGGTGAAAATAGTGGAAAATAAACCCAAGAGCAATAAAGAAATCATCGACGATTTTTTAGCCCGTCATGATCGGGAACGCTTCGCCCTCAAAAAAAAGAAGGCAGATCTCTACGCCCGTATCCCAGCCCTGGCCGATCTTGATGCCGAAATCGATTTGGCTGGCGTGGCTTATACCAAGGCAAAAATCTCAGGAGACCCCCAGGCTAAAGCGATTTTCGACGCCACTGTGGCTGAGCTGGATTGTCAAAAAAAAGCGATTCTAATGGATAACGGCATCCCCGGGGATTACCTCACCCCACACTATCATTGTAAGCAGTGTCAGGATACCGGCTATGTGGATGGCCGGATGTGTAGCTGCCTCCACCGCCTCCTCTCAGAGGCCAGCTTCTCCCGCTACGATTTAAAGCCCCAGGCCCGCCACGAGAATTTTGATACCTTTTCCCTGGCGGTTTACCCGGAGGCCTATACCGACCATTATCGAGGGATTCATCAGGTTTTTAAAGACTACTGTTCGGACTTTAAGGCTGTCTCAGAAAATTATCTGTTCACCGGAAAGCCCGGACTCGGCAAAACCTTCTTATCCAACTGCATTGTCAATGCCCTCATCCAGCAGGATTATGATATTATTTACATCACCGCCGGGCACTTGGTTAAACTGGTCCAGGAAAATATGCACGACCCCACCGTCTCTGTCCAGGAGTTGTACCAGGCTCTTCTGGCCTGTGATCTCATCATTATTGATGATCTCGGTGCCGAATACGCCACAGCCTTTAGTGGGTCTCAGCTCTTTGATATCATCAATACCCGCATTTTAGGAGGGGGACCCATGATTATCTCCACCAATCTGACCCCGAAGCAAATCTTTACTCAGTACGATGAACGTCTGTCCTCCCGAATCCGGGGAAACTTTAAAACCGTCCCTTTTTATGGGGATGATATCCGCCTCATTAAAAAAAGACAGCAAAGTTAAAGAAATCCGTTAAAAACTCCTTGACATCACCTTAAAGAACAGTTAAAATAACCATTGTTCTTTAAGTGCCTAGGGGTATCGCCAAGCGGTAAGGCAATGGACTCTGACTCCATCACGCGCAGGTTCGAATCCTGCTACCCCCGCCATTTTGAATATCATTAAACCCCCTGGCCATGCGGCTTTGGGGGTTTTTTAGTGGGTTGGAATAGGGGTGTTTACCCTTTAATTTACCCTTTACAGATTCGGTAATTGAGCTTTTCCGCTATCAATAATCCGTTTCACGGTACCATGGCAGTAGGCCATTCGCTGGGCTATATCCTCCATGATCAGCCCATCCAGGTAGTAGAGGGACAGCGCTTCCCGGTGGCGTTCATCGGGCACCGCATCATCTGCCATCTTTATAAGAAATTCATAGGTCTACGATCCAGCATGGGGGCCTCCTCAATAATGGTATTTCTCAAATTTTTACGTACGTACGCAAGGGCTATTAAATGTATACATCTTTTTACGTACACTTTTTTTGATTTAAAAAGAAAAAAAGCCCTATGCCCCCGAGAGTCAGAACCGCCAGGGGGAGGGTATACACCCCCGTTCGCTTTGTGCTTCCAATTCGGGAAAAAAAGTCCCCATCAGCGCGGAGCATGACAGGGACCATGAATGCTTAAGACTTAGTTACTATTACTTCATATACTTTTGAGCGAGTTCCTTCTTTTACAGTGATGGTTACAGGATTAGGGCCAGATGCCCAGGTGGCCGCACTTCCACTTGACACAACGGTGCTGCCGTTCTTAATGGTTACTGTTGCACCTTCATATTCTGCATTAGCTGTAATAACATTCGTTGCGTCTGTTGTATCCGCTGTATAATTCGTCACACCTCCATCAAATGTCGGTGTTAAAGCCAGACTCCCAATGGTCAGGGTCTTAAGGCTTAAGTCCGGCTGTTCTTGGTAGTAGATAGCCTTAACCTTGTTATCAAGTACAAAGGCATCATAGCACACCCTACCTTCTACGAGGTCACCGCTAATCCCTGGGGGGTCTGCGTGAATCTTATAATCCCTGAGTTTCAGCGGGGCAACAGTAGCAACTGGGTGGGTGATCATAAAACCGAAATTCTTAGGGAGCTGGCTTTCTGGGACCTTAATTACTTGGCATCCATCTATATTTGCAATAACGCCTTTGTCCCTTTTCTCTTGTGCAATGTCGGTACTCATCATAATATCAGCTGATTTCTTCAAGAGAACATACACTTTGGGTGGTACGATAAGTACACGATTTTTGCTAGGAACCTGAGCATCATCTAAGATAGCGTTCGCTTCGATAATCTCATCGTAAATATTTTCTTTCGTCAACGCTTTAGGAGCCGGCTTATTGCCTGCACCTTCTGCCACAACATTATACAGGTATTTTTCGACCTCTGGAAACACCACGAGCCCTATCTGTCTTGCTAATGCCGTTGCTGCCTGCATGGCCTGCTGTGTTTCGTCTCGATCCAGCTTATCTATGGCAAAGGTAAAAGATCGATCATTTTTCAATGTCATTATTTCCGTTGTCGCATCCAGTCCGTCAATGTGTCCATATCGGCTTGCCCTTGACTCTGCACCGGATCGATCATAATCGCTCATTGGCGAAGTTGTTACTTTATACACTCGCACAGAATGCGCACCGTCCCAACTCATGTCTTGATTCGAAATCAATGTCAAATCACTGTGCTTCACGAAAGTTTCATCTACGCAGTTTGTATACTGATCTGTTAAATCCACAACTCTTGATGGCAAGTTGTTACCAATAACTTCATTACTCATTTTTTGTTTTCCGCTAATAATAGCAGATTCCTTTCTTATCTTGGTTTTTAATATGTGTTTTTCCCAGGGTATACCTGTATTTTGCCTAGTTTTTTGCCTTAGTAGGCATTTTTTACAACCGGGTTTATACCCGTAAAAGGAGAACTCCGAAGGGGGGCGACTATTTGTACCCCCCTAGCGGGAAGTGGACGTTCCCGCGCCAAACAAAAAGCACGGGTCGGGGCTTACACGTCATGTGCGCCCGTTCCCGTGCCGTGTGTCCTTGGCTTCCAGCGCGTCCGCTGGGGTACTTGTTGGTAACATGATATCACATATGTGGGTAATTTGTCAAGCCATATCCCCTATTTATGCGGGTTCGGCGTTTTTTTAGGCCTTAAAATCACTTGATGAAACCGCCTATCAGTGCGCCCTTTTTTAGGTTTATGGTCTGGTAAAACAGGTTCCAGAGCATCCAATATGGGGCGGACCTCCTGGGGGTCACTGAATGAAATTTTGATAATCACGCTCATGCGTTCCTCCTTCGTTGGTTAATCAGGCAGCCCCGACAGAAGTTTACAGCCATCCACCGGAGTGGTAGACCTGCCTATATTCGGGCGGATAACCCGCCGCCCGGGCCGGGGGATAAGGGCATATTGTGCGATAGGGTTGGCAGCGGAAAACTCCGCCACCAGGTGACATGTCAAGCCGTCTTTGCTGGATCAGAAGCAATATTGCGAACCATACTAACCGCAATCCCAATGATTGAGGAATGGCCCATATCAACCCGCCGGTGGTTCATATCCGTGATGGTATAAACATCCCCCAGAAAAGTAATAATACCTAATTCTGCATGCTCCGAACCATCACGGGAGAATATAACAAACCCGCCATTCTTTGCTCTAGCAATGTCAAAGGTAATGCCATAAATACTATCTCCCTTTTTGATTCCATGAAGAATTGCGCTATCGTCCAGAACCAGCATTTCAAAATCTGCAATTTTATGCATGACAAGCCGCCTTCCGTTGTTCCAAAACATCCATGAGTATTTCTATAGCGATACTCGTTCCCGTTTCAAAACCCAGATTAAAGGCTTCTCGCTCCTGTGCTCCTTGGGGAACTGTCACCCGGTGGGCTTCCATGTAATCACCGCAAATTTGCTTTGATCTATCTTCCATTGCTCATTCCTCCTAAAGCATGATCCAGGGAATCACGCAGAACATCATGACGGTAAAACCGCCGGCCAGTAGGGTTAAGAAGTCGCTCATTGGGCGGCCTCTATGGTTTCTTTCATTTCAACCATAATTAATCGATAGGGCAATATCCAGTTTGGATTAGCCTTGTAATCGTCGGTATAATAGCAGTTGTGTAAAATTTCATTGGCCTGGTCAATAGCTGACTGTTTATTATCAGCGTATACCGTAAAGCATGCCTCTGTCACTTCTGAGGTGTTATCATCAATTGCGTAATTAATTTTAAATTTTTTCATTATTCGTTATCCTTTCAATCTTTACTCTAAACACGGGTTGCGACAACTTCAAGCGTATCAGCGATTCGGTCTAACCCGCTATTATAGCTATCTCTTCCCAGTAAATCCTCCAACGTCTCCTTAAGCATCACGGCCTTGGCCACCTCGATGGCTTCTACCCGTGTGATGTCGTAATCCTCCATGATGGCAATAGCCAAATTCATGAAGTAGCTGGCTTCTATTATCCGTTCTTCTTCCATGTTTTATCCTTTCATGATGCGGCTTACTAGAGGGGCTACCGTGTGAAGTGAGAAAACCACTCTACATGAACGCAAACGGCTTAGTTATGCGGTTTATTCATGTAGAGTACCCCACTCTAGGTGAAACTTTCATATAGAGGTTTTTCTTTCATGTAGAGCGGGGTACTCTACATGAAAAACATTAGTATTTATAAGGCTTTAGCTTCATATAGAGTGGTTTTTAACATCCCCTAGGGGCCTAAAATATTTCAGGGCCTCCCCCTCTAGGTGAATAAGCTGGTTTGTGCCTTTTCCTTTTCCGAGGCTTTCGGTTCTGTATGCTATAAGTTTTTCCTTCTTCAATTCTGCCTTTGCCTTTTTTAAAGCGGTGGGGCTGTGCCCTTGGGCTTTTCCCATCCCGTCCAGGTCGTTAACTTCCTTTTCCCCATCCCTCAGATAGTCCAGGATAAAGGCCCGTGCTTCATCCTTTGCCGGGGCAATCTTTTCAGTGTAATTGTTATCCTGGATAAAATCCCGATCCCGCTTATCGGTAAAGCCTTTAAATACTGGTACTCCATCTTCAATAGAGAAAAGCACCGTATTTTGAAGCGGGCCATAATTGTTTTTTTCCTGGGTCATGTACCGAATTCCCTTCTCGTTGGTCTCCCCGGTCATTAGAACCGATCGGCTAATATCCCAGATGTCGGCGCTGTCGGCGATTCGGTTCCTGCCATATGCCCCCGCTCGCTTGTTGGCATGAACCACAACGATTGTGGTTACCCCGTATTTCTCACCCATGGCGATTAGAGGGGCTAAACACTGGCGCATGGCATTCCTGTATCCCATATTCATTTCAGGCGGGATAAAGGCTTGAATCGGGTCAAATATCAGCAGCTCCGGGCGGTGTTCCTCCACAAGGGATTCCAGAAGTGGGGAGTTAAACTTAATATCTTTAAAATGCTCATCGGCTATATCAACCGTGATGATATTTTCCATATTCGCCCCGCATTGCCGAAGCTTCTTTTTTAGCGTATGCTGTACTGAATCCTCAGCCGAAAAGAATAATACCTTTTGGGGCTTTCTGTCGGTTTCTCCACTGGCAAAGAAGGGGGAATAGCCGTTACTCACAGAAGCAGCAATCGAACACCATAAAGACGTTTTACCGCTTCCGCCGTCCCCGGCTAATGTTGTAGCCTGCCCCTTCGGTACATAGCCGTTAATAAACCATTCAGCTTCTTCTTCTGTAACGTCGGTGAGTTTAAGCACTTTCAAGCGATTTTCGTTCAAATTCTCATCTGAATATGGTATACTTTCAGTGAAAAGAGCTTCGATAATGACGTTATAACCAAAGGTTCCGAGATCATTGTGATCCTGGCTGTCCCAGTGTTCGGGGCAGCATTTTGCACCCTTGAAAATTGTATTAATTAACGAAATGTCGCTGTCTCCCATCACCGAAGCGATCCCCCGGCACACCGTGCAAAAGTATTCCCGGGAATCGCTTTTTTTCGTGCCTTTCGGCAACCCGTTGCGGTAAAGCTGTAAAAGCTTCTCATGGCCTCCAGCTTTCGCTTTTTCTATGAATTCCTCCCGATACTTTAAGGGATTAGGCAACATCATTAAAGTGGTATCCCCGGCGATTTCTTCCGCTATTTCTTGATAGCTTTGTTCTTTCATCCATTCCACGCTTACCCTTCCTGCCACTGCTGGGCTTCTCTCATGGCCTCGTCAGAAATCCACTGTTCAAACTCCTTGATCGGAATCACAATCTTTGTCCCCAGTCGAATCTTAGGGAAGTCCTGCCGGTTAGCGATGGTGTACATAGAGGCTTTGGAAATTCCCACCACCATGGCCGCCTCCGGCACTGAATAGGTCAGGCGTTCCGGCTTATCTGGGGTCCGCATCGTCTGAATGGCCTCTACACGTTCCAGGCTGGCCTGTACGGCCCGTTTTTCCTCTTCCAGTACATAACAATCCAATTGCCCTTTAAGGGCCTCTATGGCCTCAATCTTAAAATCCTGGGCCGATTTAATCCGTGGCGTTGCCATTTTCTAATCCTCCTTGATAATTTCCGCCGGATCTATGCCCATGGCTTTGGCAATCTTGCCGACAGTTTCGGGCCTTACGTTATTACAACGAATAGCCGAGCAATAAGTCCCGCTTGGGATATTAGCCTTCTCAATCAATTGGGCAGTAGACAAGCAAGTTCGTGCCTTAGCTAAATCTAATTTTTTCCGATCTAATTTCATAAATTCCTCCTGCAAAACTTGATGGCACATATTTTAATGTGTTTCTATATATTAGCACGTTCATTAATGTGCGTCAAGTGTTTAATCATTCTGCACATTATTTTTTGCGCTTTTTTAACTAAAAGGCTTCTCTATTCTGTCTCTTCGTGCTACAATAAGAATATTAAACAGTTGCTTAAGAAAGGATTAATAATAATGTCATATTTCAGCGAAAAGCTCAAGAGCGAGAGACAGAGTAGAAAATTTTCGCAAGAATATTTAGCGAAAAAATCTGGACTTGGTAGGCGAACCATTCAGGATTACGAAGCCGACAAAATTGCTCCGACGGTTAAATCTTTCGAAAAAATCGTTAAAGGTTTAGGTACTACACCAGCTGATTTTTTAAATTCTATAAATAAATTACCATCTTCTTCGATACTCAAGGAAAAAAACGGATGGGATTCACTTACTGACGATGAAAAGAAAAAAGTATTAGAGTATTATACATCTATCTCTGTTGAGTCTCTTTCTCATGTTCTTAGATTTGATTCATCAAACTCCTTAGCACAAATATTTACAAAAAAAATAGTCGAAAATGGTACTAATTTTATAGGAAATAATCTTCAAAAGTTTAGAAATGAAGCAAACCTAAGCAGAGAGGAATTCTCAAAAAAATGTGGAATCCCAACAGATGAAATTAACAAGTACGAATTGAACAAAAAAGCACCGACATGCGAATTATTGGGAAAAATAGCTAAAGCGTTGAACGTTGATGAAATTGAACTTATTGATGGTGCGATAGATTCATCAAAAGCCAGAACAATTTCTTCCGAAGAAGAATATAACCTTTCAAAACTAAAAACATATTTCTATAGCGCGTCGGATGAAGGTCAAGAAAAAATAGTCACCTACGCTGAGGATCTACTCAAGGTCCCCGAGTACCAACGTGCCCCAGACCAGGAAGAGAAATAAGCCACTTAACGCATTTTTGCGTTGAGTGAAGCAATACGGCCAGATAGGCATTTTAAGCCCTTAACTCCTCTAAGGGTACTTGGATAAGGGTGAGGCTAAAAAGATTCTCAAAACACCTGTACAGACATAGAAAATGACGAAAAAAAGTGATTCTGAGAATGGGTTATGGTAGAGGAATAGTTAACCCGTCAAATCGACGGGGCAGGTTTCCAGAAAATTAAATGGCAGCGGAAAAAACCGCCAACCTCACAGCCGAATTTTCGGCCGCCAAACTACAACCCCGGATAGAGGGGGTGAGTGAAAACCGCACCCCCCTAACCCGTCAAATCAACGGGTCAGGTATCCCTAAACTGGGGATACCCCCTAATGTCCGTTAAACGGACTTTTCAAAAGGGGCAAATCACCGCCATAGAAAAACCCCCGGCAACCTTAAACAGGTCCCAGGGGCTTGATAATTCCTTCATATCGTTGTATAATGTGGGTAGAAAAGAGTGGCCCGCCTTTGGCGGTCTGCCTCTAGTTTACATGATAAAGCTACCCAACCTTATCAGGGGAGAGGGTAGCTTTTTTTAATGCCTTTAATTATCGTCTTTATGAAACGATAGAAGTAATACCACGAAGCCACCAAAGGTAAGCATCAGCATTAAACCTTCGTACACTGTCATAGTATCACCCCCAATCTTAACCCGATTGAGGCAGAAAAGCCCGCTACCCGGCGAACCACTCGTAGAGGTATTATATCAGGTGGTGGGCAAAAAAAAAAGCCCTGGGCATATCCAGGGGAAAGGAAGGCACACCATGCCACGGAAAAAGGAAGGAAGAGCAGCCCAGGGCGCCGGCACCATCAGGCAACGGGCCAATGGATCATGGGAAGCACGGTATACCCTGGGCAGAGACCCCGCCACGGGAAAGCAGATTCAGAAGTCTGTTTATGGCAAATCCCAGGCCGAAGTGCGGCGCAAATTGGCCCAAATTACCGTTGAGATTGACGGGGGAACCTATCAGGACCCTTCACGGCTAAAGGTTGGGGAATGGCTTGATATCTGGCAATCTGATTATTTAGGCGGCGTGAAGGACTCCACTAAACATGAATATGCCCAGGTGCTGCGCTCCCATATCATCCCGGCCCTGGGTGGTGCCCAGTTATCAAAAATCCAGCCCCACCATGTCCAGAAGCTCTATAACCAGCTTTGTGAGAAACTGACCGCCAAAACCGTGAAGAACATCCATGGGGTATTCCACAAGGCCATGGCTCAGGCGGTGACCCTGGGGTACATTAAAAGCAATCCCACGGACCTTTGCACCCTGCCGAAGGTGGAACGCTTCGAGATAAGCCCACTGGATAAAGAGCAAATCCCCGCATTTATTGCGGCCTGCCCCTTGGATCGGTACGGCCAACTCATTAAATTGGTGCTGTTCACGGGCTTTAGGCTGTCGGAGGTCATCGGCTTAACCTGGGATTGTGTGGACTTTGAAAAGGGCACGATTCGGGCTTATAGGCAGTTTCAGCGCTTCGAAGGTGCCTACACCTGGGGCAGTCTGAAAAATGGCAAGCCCCGCATGATTACCGCCTCTAATTATGTGATGGCCATACTAAAAGACGTTCGCACGAACCAGTTAGAGGAACGCCTGGCCGCTGGCAGTGCCTGGCAGAACCCCGATGATTTCATATTTACCCACGCCGATGGGCGCCATTTATCCCACAGTGTGGTAAGGAGACATTTCAAGGACGTGGCCCAGGCTATCGGGATGCCTGCCCTTCGCTTCCATGACCTGCGCCATTCCTTCGCCGTGGTCAGCTTACAGGCGGGGGATGATATCAAGACCGTTCAGGAGAACCTTGGCCACCACAGCGCCGCCTTTACCCTGGACACCTACGCCCATGTGACAGAAGCCATGAAAAAGGAAAGTGCAAAGCGTATGGATGCCTTTATCCAGGATACCCTTTGATTTACCCTTTAGCGTACCCTTTACAGACACGAACAAAGGGTAAAACCAATGTATAATATAAACAAACGTTACCCGGAAATGGCTAAAAATAGCGGTTCTCAAAAATTATAGACTGGCAAAAAATACACCGGTCGGAATTCGAATCCTGCTACCCCCGCCATTTTGAATATTATAACCCCCCTGTCCATTAGGATGTGGGGGTTTTTATTTGTTGATTTTTTATTTCTATAAATTTAAACCGGTTTTAATAAAAAAAGTGTATACTTAAACCATTAGAACAAAGGAGGACGGAATCATGGCAAATTTCGATTTTGGCGATGAATTAAAGAAAGTCATGTTGGCTGGTGTGGGTGCCGCCGCAGAAACCTCAGAAAAAGCAGGGGCACTACTGGATCACCTGGTTAAAAAAGGTGAAATTACCGTGGAGCAGGGAAAGGCCATTAATGAAGAGCTGAAACGCAACATTAAGGATTGCGTCTCCCAAAATGCAGAAGTCCTTAAAACCAAGGTGGTTCCCACTGTAGATGGTGTCATGGAGAATATCAAGGAAATGTCCAAGGATGAAATTCAGGCCCTCAAGGAAAAGCTGGCCGCTTTGGACCCATCATCCGATGACCATGACGGTGACAAGTAGTCTGGAAACGGTGAAGGTGGACAAGCGGACCGAAAAATCTTACAGGCGGAGGCGCCTGCGGGAAATTATGGGAATCCTCCATAGGTACGAGATTGCCAAGGGGGTTACCCCCGTTAAAATCAGACACATCATTGAGGACCTGGGACCCACCTTTGTCAAGCTGGGCCAGGTCCTTTCCATGCGGCAGGATATCCTGCCCCCGGAGTATTGCCACGAGCTGGCCAAGCTTCAGACCAATGTCGCCCCCTTACCCTTTTCCACCATTAAAACCGTCATGGAATCCGAATATGGCCGTAAGATAAAGGATGTTTTTAAAAGCATCGACGAAAAACCCCTGGGCTCTGCCTCCATCGCCCAGGTCCATCAAGGCATTCTCTTAGACGGCACCGAGGTCGTTGTCAAGGTCCAGCGCCCCGGCATTTACGAAACCATGTCCATGGATATCGCCCTTTTATACCGGGCCACCGATCTTTTAAAATTGGCCGGTGCCACCGCCGGGGGCACCATTGACTTCCGCATGATTTTAGATGAAATGTGGGTGACGGCCAAGCAGGAGATGGATTTTCTCATTGAAGCGAAAAATGCCGATACCTTCGCCGCCAATAATAAGGATGTGATCTATGTCGAATGCCCGGTAATCTACCACCACTATACTACCCCAAAGGTCCTCGTAATGAGTTATATCCCCGGTGTCGATATCAATGAGGTGGAAGTCCTTGAAGACCTGGGCTACGATTTAAGGGACATCGCCGCTAAGCTTTGTGAGAATTACATTAAGCAAATTGTGGATGATGGTTTCTTTCAGGCGGATCCCCATCCGGGGAATATCCGTATCGATGGGGGAAAGATTGCCTGGATCGACCTTGGGATGATGGGGACCTTATCCCATCGAGAGATGAAGCTTTATCGGGAAGCCATATCAGCCCTGGCCAGCAAGAATGTGGAGCAGCTGAAAGCCATCATTCTGGCCATTGGAGTCCACCATGGTCATATTAACCATGCCCGTCTATATGCTGACATTGACGACATGGTGACGGAATATGGGGATCTGGATCTGGGGAATATCAATTTAGGGACCATTATGGAAGAAACCCTTCAAATTGCAGGTTACCATCATATTGCCATGCCCAAGGGGATGACCATGCTGGCCCGGGGAGTGATGACCTTTGAAGGGGTTATCGGTCAGCTGGACCCGGACACCAACATTATCCAAATTTTAGCGGCACACTTGGAAAATGAATCCCTGGGCCATATTGATGTTCGAAAAAAGACCCTGGAATTACTCCACAATGCTTACAGTGCCCAATCCAATATTTTAGATATCCCTCGATATACGGTGGATGCTTTAAAAATGGCCCTTCGTGGCCAGGCAAAAGTGAATTTAGAAATTACCGGCTCTGAGGAGCCCTTAAACCGCATCGAGCAGATGATTAATCGAATTGTCACGGCCTTAATTGCGGCAGCTCTCCTCATCGGGTCCAGCTTTATCAGTACCACCGCCATGACTCCCCGGCTTTTGGGCATTCCCGCTTTAGGTGCCCTGGGGTATTTTGTGGCTGTCATCCTGGGGCTTTACCTTGTCTTTGATATCTATCACACAAAATGGAAAAACCACCGCCGCAGGCGGTAGGGTTCAAAAAAAAGACTGCTTTCACAGTCTTTTTTTAATTCCAGCCTTACACGACACTTTCCATCTGCAACAGCTGCTTCTTCAGCTCGATACCTCCGGCGTAACCGGTGAGGCGGCCATTGGACCCGATGACCCGGTGACAGGGAACGATAATGGCCACGGGGTTCCGGTTGTTGGCCATACCCACGGCACGGCTGGCATTGGAATTTCCAATGGCATCCGCTACCTGTTGATAGGTCCAGGTTTCGCCATAGGGAATTTGTCTTAAAACCTGCCACACCTTTTTCTGGAAGGCGGTTCCCCGCAACCGAAGGGGAAGATCAAAGGTTTTTCGACTGCCGCCAAAATACTCCATGAGCTGGTTGAAGGCCCTTTTAATCAGCTCGGTTTCTTGGTTTTCGCCTTTTTTGTCTTTTTCTTCCACATCCCAGTGGACCCGTGCAATGCCAATACCATCATCCTGGATGGTTAAGGTACCCAGTGGGGTCTCATAGGAATAGTGGCTCCATTCATCAAACATGTTTAATCCTACTACTAGCTTTCTATCTCTAAAATTTCTTCAATTATTCTACCACAACCGTGGCAATGATTTCATTGAATTTTGCAACATTTTCTGTCATATCCCCATTAAAGAGACAGGAGCCAGAAACAACAGTGTCTGCCCCAGCTTCCACAACAGCTTCCAGGGTATCAAAATTGACCCCGCCATCGACCTCCAGGCGGATATCCCGGCTGCCAATCATGGCACGGATGTCCCGGAGGCGCTTTGTACTTTCTGGAATATAGGATTGTCCCCCAAAGCCTGGGTACACACTCATCACCAGTACCATGGAAACCGCATCCAGATAGGGAGCAATGGCCGAGGTGGGGGTGTCCGGTGAAAGGACAATACCGGCTTTTTTTCCACATTCTTTAATTAATGCCAGACATTCTGCCGTGTCGTCCTCGGACTCGACATGAACGGTGATGATATCCGCTCCGGCCTTGGCAAATTTAGGGATGTACTTTAACGGCTCTGAAATCATCAGGTGTACATCGAAAGGCAGATCAATACACTTCCGAATACAGGCTACCTGATCGGGTCCAATGGTAATGTTCGGGACAAAATGACCGTCCATTACATCCACGTGGAGCCACTGTGCTCCACTCGCTGCCACTGCCTTCAAATCACGCTCCAGGTTGGCAAAATCTGCACTGAGCATGGATGGTGAAATAATAACATTCATGTAAGTAACCTCCATCTTGAATTATTCGTCCAAAAGGGTCATTTGAGCATCGTCATCGGCTGGGGTTTCTTCATCATCTTCAGGATCTTCCTTATATACCTTTGAAATTGTCGCGATGCGTTCATTTTCCTTCAGCTTCATCAGTCTGACACCCTGGGTGTTCCGACCAACCTTGGAAATACCATCGCCTTCTAACTTAATGACCACACCCTGGTTATTGATCATCATGATCTCACCACCGGCAGACAACACGCAGAAGCCCACCAGCTCCCCAGTTTTATTGGTCACTTTATAGGTCTGTACACCCTTACCACCGCGGTTCTGGGCACGGTATTCATTGCCTTGGGTCAGCTTGCCATAGCCCTTTTCAGAGACACACAGCACGCAGTCCTCATCTGAAACAATATCCATACCAACCACCACGTCGCCAGCGCGCAGATCGATGCCCCGCACCCCAATGGAGGTCCGACCCATGGACCGAGCATCTTCAGACTTAAAGCGGATAGCATAGCCCTTTTGGGTCCCCATGACAATATCCTCTGTATTATGGACAATACGTACATTGATGAGTTCATCATCATCCCGAAGGTTGATGCCGATAATCCCATTTTTCCGGGAAGAATCGTATTCGGACAGGGGGGTTTTCTTGATAATCCCATATCGGGTGGCCATCACTAAGAACTGATCCTCTGTAAATTCCTTAATGGGAATCATGGTCGTAATCTTTTCATCCGGTTCAAGTTGCAGCAAATTGACAATGGCTGTTCCCTTGGCCGTCCGTCCCGCTTCTGGAATTTCGAAGCCCTTTAGGCGCAGCACCTTTCCCTTGTTGGTAAAGAAGAGCAGATAATGATGGGTCGTCGTGGTAAAGAGGTGCTCCACAAAGTCATTATCCCGGGTGGACAGGGCGGTAATCCCTTTGCCCCCCCGTTTCTGGGAGCGGTAGGTATCCGTGGAAATCCGTTTAACATACCCAATATGGGTCATGGTGATAACCACTTCCTCTTCCTCGATGAGGTCTTCCACGTCAAAGTCCTCGACGTCGATATCGAAGGAGGTCCGGCGGGCATCATTGTACTTCCGTTTGATCTCCGTCAGTTCTTCCTTAATGATATTCAGGACCAGCTGTTCATCCGCCAGGATTGCCCGGAGCTCCGCAATGAGCTTCATGAGCTCGGCGTATTCATTTTCGATTTTTTCCCGTTCCAGACCGGTCAGGCGCTGGAGACGCATATCGAGAATGGCCTGGGCCTGGATTTCAGTCAGGGCGAAGCGTTCCACCAACTGGATTTTCGCTTCCTTGCCATCTGCCGCTGCACGGATCAGGGCAATCACCTCATCGATGTGGTCTAAGGCGATGCGCAGGCCTTCTAAAATATGGGCCCGGGCTTCGGCCTTTTTAAGGTCGAACTTCGTCCGTCGTACGATGATTTCCTTTTGATGCTCGATGTAGTGGTAAAGGACCTGCTTTAAGTTTAAAACCTTTGGCTGCCCATCCACCAGGGCCAGCATGATAATCCCAAAGGTATCCTGGAGCTGGGTATGCTTGTACAGCTGGTTTAAAATAATGGTTTCATTGGCATCCTTCTTTAAATCGATGACGATGTTGATGCCTTTTTTCAGGTCCGATTCATCCCGGATGTCTGAGATACCTTCCACCCGTTTATCCTTAACCAGTTCCGCAATTTTTTCAATAAGCTTGGCCTTATTGACCATATAGGGGATTTCCGAAACCACAATCTGCTTCCGGCCCCGCTTATTTTCCATAATTTCGACCTTAGAGCGGATTTTTACCCGTCCCCGACCTGTGCGGTAGGCTTCTTTAATTCCAGCCTTTCCCAGGAGGATACCGGCTGTTGGAAAGTCTGGCCCCTTGATGTGGGTCATCAGCTCTTCAATGGTGATATCTGGATTGTCAATGAAGGCTACGGTGCCGTCGATGACTTCCCCCAGGTTATGGGGTGGGATATTGGTGGCCATCCCAACGGCAATCCCCGAGGACCCATTGACCAACAATTGGGGGAATCGGGCAGGAAGAACCTCTGGCTCTTCTTCGGAACCATCAAAGTTCGGAATAAAGTCCACGGTATCCTTATTGATATCCCGGAGCATCTCCATGGCGATTTTGCCCAAACGGGCTTCGGTATAACGCATGGCTGCCGCGCCATCCCCATCCACAGAGCCAAAGTTCCCCTGGCCCTGGATGGTCATATAACGGGTAGAGAAATCCTGGGCCATCCGGACCATGGCATCATAAACAGAGGAGTCCCCATGGGGATGGTATTTCCCTAAAACTTCCCCGACGATACGGGCAGATTTTCTAAAGGGCTTGTCCGGTGTCATGCCGAGCTCGCTCATGGCGAAGAGGATCCGTCGATGGACCGGCTTCAAGCCATCCCGAACGTCCGGCAATGCCCGTCCGATGATGACGCTCATGGCGTAGTCGATATAACAATTCTTCATTTCGTCCTCAATATTGACGGGACGGATATTGCCCATAGGCATCATTTCATTTTCGTCCATTACTTACCTTTCTCTCTTCTATATGTCTAGGTTCTTAACCTTTTTCGCATTCCGTTCGATAAATTCCTTACGGGGCTGCACCTTATCCCCCATGAGGATGGTAAAGATTTCATCGGCGTAGGCCGCATCCTCCACATTGACCTGGAGCATGGTCCGGGTACTGGGGTCCATGGTGGTTTCCCACAACTGGCTGGCATCCATTTCCCCAAGGCCTTTGTACCGTTGGAGGGTCACCTTGGAACGGTCCTCTTCCTCTGCCAAACGCTTTTCAAGGTCCGCATCGGTATAGGCATATTCCACATGCTTGCCCCGGGTAATCTTAAAGAGGGGCGGCTGGGCGATGTACACATAGCCATGCTCGATCAGGCCGCGCATATAGCGGTAGAAGAAGGTCAAAAGCAGGGTCCGGATATGGGCGCCATCCACATCAGCATCCGTCATAATGATGATTTTATGATACCGGGATTTTGTCACATCGAAATCCTCACCCACGCTGGTCCCAAAGGCGGTAATCATGGATTTCAGAGAATCCGTGGTTAAAATACGGTCCAGACGGGCCTTTTCCACATTGAGGATTTTCCCACGGAGGGGGAGGATGGCCTGGATTTTTGAATCTCGTCCGCTTTTGGCAGAACCGCCAGCGGAGTCCCCTTCTACGATGAAGATTTCAGAGAGGGCAGGGTCCTTTTCCCGGCAGTCCGCTAATTTCCCGGGCAATGATGTGCTGTCTAAAGCACTCTTACGGCGGGTCAGCTCCCGGGCTTTCTTCGCGGCTTCCCGGGCTCGGGATGCGGATAAGGTCTTTTCGATGATGGTTTTGGCAATGGTTGGATTTTCCTCTAAAAAGGCGGAAAGCTCTTCGTTGACAATGGTTTCCACAATCCCCTTAACCTCAGGATTCCCCAGCTTGGTTTTGGTCTGTCCTTCAAATTGGGGATCCAGAAGCTTAATGCTGATAATGGCCGTCAGGCCTTCCCGCACATCTTCACCGGAGAGGTTTTTTTCGTTGGATTTAATATAGTTGTTTTTTTTGGCGTAATTGTTCACCGTCCGGGTGAGGGCGCTTTTAAACCCGTTTAAGTGGGTTCCGCCTTCCGGGGTGAAAATATTATTGGCATAGCTAAAGATATTTTCGGTATAGCCCGTGGTGTATTGAAAGGCGATTTCAAGGCTATAATTATCCATTTCCTTTTCATAATAGGCAATGTCTTCATAAAGGGCATCCTTATTGCGATTCATGTATTCAATATAGGATCGAATCCCACCTTCGTAGCAATAGGTTTCCTTTTGCTCCATCCCCGGACGTTCGTCCTTTAAGGTAATGGAAACCCCTTTATTTAAGAAAGCCAGCTCCCGGAGACGATGCTCGAGGACATCATAATCGTAGATCAGCTCGTCAAAGATTTCCGGGTCCGGTTTAAAATAAACCTTTGTCCCGGTCCGGTTGGTATTCCCAATAACTTCCAGCTCAGAGGTCTTTTTCCCCCGGGCAAAGGACTGGGTGAAAATCTGCTTGTTTTGCTTAATTTCAACCACCAGCTCCATAGACAGGGCGTTAACCACAGAAACCCCAACACCGTGGAGCCCCCCGGATACCTTATACCCTCCGCCGCCAAATTTCCCGCCGGCATGAAGAACAGTCAGGGCCAATTCCACCCCGGTTTTTTTCTTTTTATGGTTCATCCCCGTTGGAATCCCACGGCCATCATCTGTCACGGTGACAGCATTGTCAGAATCCACCACCACGGTAATATTCCGGCAATAGCCTGCCAGGGCCTCATCGATGGAGTTATCCACCACCTCGTATACCAGATGATGGAGTCCCTGTTTACCCGTACTTCCGATGTACATCCCCGGGCGTTTTCGAACTGCCTCCAGGCCTTCTAAGACCTGGATCTGGTCTGCGCCATATTCTTGATTGGTCGTTAAATTATCTGCCATATTTTCCTCCATCTAACACATTGGTTCAACGCTCTGATACGTTAACCAATTTTTGAATTTTTCCATCCAAAACCTGGAATTGATTCAGTTCATTATGATCGTACCGGCGGGCAAAGCTCGCATCGGTACAGGTAATAAAAGCCTGGGTCCGACCCAAAAGGGATAAAATCCGCTCCTGCCGGGTTTCGTCCAGCTCCGATAAAATATCATCCAAAAGGACGATGGGGTAGTCCCCGGTACTTTCTTTATAGATATCAATCTGGGAAAGCTTCAGGGAAATAGCCGCTGTGCGCTGCTGCCCCTGGGAGCCGTATTTACGTGCCTCCATCCCATTAATGTGGATAATCAGATCATCCACATGGGGCCCATAGGTAGTGGAACCCCGATCGATGTCCCCCTGTCGGCTTTCCAGAACACGCTGTCTGAAGATCTGCTCCAGGGAATCCTGCTCCTTTAAATCCGCTAAAATATTATTTTGGTAGTACAGGGATAAAACCTCAGCCCCGGAGCTCATTAAATGATGGAGCTTTCGGGCATTTTTGTTGAGCTGTTTTAAATAATCCACCCGATATCCCATGAGTGCCGTACCATACTCAATCAGCTGGGCATCCCAGGGCTCCAGGGTGGCGGTCAGGCTTGGGGTGTAGCGTATCTCCTTTAACAGGGCATTGCGCTGGTGAAGGACTTTTTTGTACTGCTTGAGCACATGGCCATACCCTGGCATAAAGCCGCTGATTTCCTCGTCCATAAAGCGTCTGCGCTTCTCTGGTCCCGCCTTCACGATCCGCAAATCCTCGGGTTCAAAAAGAATGGTGGACATAATCCGGGAGGCGGCCTCCTGTTTACCCTCTTTTTTACCATTGACCTTCAAAATCTTTTTTTTATGGTCCATGGCCATACTGATGCGATGGTGGATTCCCTGACGCTGTATCTCACCACCAATAAAGAAGGCCTCCTGACCAAAGGATGCCAATTCAGAAAGACTCACCGCCCGGTGGGAGTACCCCCGGGACAAAAAAAAGATTCCCTCCAGCAAGTTCGTCTTGCCCTGGGCATTCGGTCCGACGATAACATTAATATGGTCCGAAAAGGTGAGGGATGTACTTTCATAGTTTCTAAATTGGCCAAGTTTTAAGGATTTAAGGATCATTGTACCCGATCGCCGTTAGAAATAATGTGATATTCACCGGCATCTTCCACGGTCACCACATCTCCAGGGCGGACTTTTTTACCGCGCATGGTGCAGACATCCCCGTTAAAGGTAACGAGTCCATCGGCAATGAGCATCTTGGCATCACTGCCGGATCCCACAATTCCAATGAATTTAAGCAGCTGATCCAGCTTGATGTATTCCGTAGTGATTTCTATTTTTTCCATCTCATAACCCTTTTAATTGTTTTAATAGATATTTCATCTATTTTGCGAAAACTCCTTTAAAATCATGGAATAAATCGTGATTTTAGATATAAATAGTCTCTATCTGGATTATTATACCATAAAAAAGGACTTGCACAAGACAAGTCCTTAAAAGTTTATGTGAAGTTTTCCCTAAAAAGGAAAAATAAAGAGAAAATGATCATTAATCATCAGAGATTCGAACGGGGAGGATCAGATAGGTATAAGCACCATCCTCTTTCGCGGATTGGATGACCGCTGGCCCCACGGAGGTGGTCATATCGATTTTGATTTGATCGTCACCAATCACCCGGAGAGCCTCGATGACAAACTTGGAGTTAAAGGCAATTTTTATATCCTCACCTTTTTTATCGATGGGGATGATTTCATGAACATCACCAATATCGGCACTGGAGGTAACCGCCATTTGATCAATGCCGAATTCCATCTTGATGAGGTTATTTTTACCTTCCCGGGCCAGTAGCGCTGCCCGCTCACAGCTTTCTAAAAGCAGTTTTCGTTCAACCACCACTTCAGTACTCTTTTCATTGGGGATAATATGCTTATAATTAATAAACTCACCCTCAAGTAGGCGTGAAGTAAATTGAGTGTTTTCAATTTCAAAGAAAATCTGTGTCTGGGAGAATCGCACGATGATGTCTCCGTTTTTTCCGGAAAGCAGTTTATCTAATTCGTTCATACTTTTACCTGGAACGATAACAGAGATACCGCCTTCGACACCATTTTCCAGCTCTCCTTTACAAAGGGAGAGGCGATAGCCATCTAAGGCAATAACCGTCAGGGACTTTCCTTCGATTTCCATCTTCAGCCCTGTGAGCACGGGAATATTTTCACTAATGGCAACTGAAAAAAGGCTGCCGTGAATCAACGCCTTGAGTTGTCCGGCATTAATGGTGAAATCATAATCTTCTATAATCTTAGGGAAGGTCGGGAATTCTTCTGTGGACATCCCTCGAATGGTAAAGGAAGACAGGAGGCACTCGACCTTCATTTGGAGGTTATCGGTCCGTTCAAAGAAAACCGTATCCCCGGACAGCTTTCGAATGAGTTCTAATATAAAGCTTGAGGAAAGAATGATTTCCCCTTCACTTTCAATATTGGCCGCAATGGAGGTTTTAACACTGATTTCCATATTGGTAGCGGTGAGAAAGAGACGGTTTTCGTAGGCTTGAAATAAAATGCCCTCCAGCACTGGCATAGTGCTTTTGCTGGCGACTCCCCGGCTGACAATGGCGAGGGCTTGGGTTAATTCATCTTTAGCACAATCAAATTTCATGGGTAACCTCGTTTCGCGTATTTTGCATGGTTATGTATAGTTATACATATTATAAAAATAGTAGTAATAGTAGTAGGGCCTGTTGAAGCTGTGGATAACTGCAAATACCCTGTTTTCATGGGTGAATCGACGTTTTTAAACGGTGGATAACCTGTGGAGAAAGACAAGGGGTTTATGTGGGTAATTAAGAGTTATCCACTGTGGATTATTTCAGTCTCCCTTGATTTCATTCTGAATTCGGATAATCAGGTTTTTAAAGTCTGTGTTACTGTCCATTTCCTCTGAAATCTTCTGGCAGCCGTGAATGATGGTGGAATGATCCCGACCCCCAAATTCTTCTCCGATGCGGGGAAGGGAGAGCTCTGTCATTTCTCGGGTGAGGTACATTGCCACCTGACGGGGAGTGGAAATGGCCTTGGTGCGCTTTTTAGAATCCATCTCCTCCACGGTGATATTGAAGTATTTCGCGGTCGTTTCTTTAATATAAGCGGCATCGATGACGATATTGGCCTTGTCCTTGAATAAATCCTTCAAAGCATCCCGGGCAAAATTGAGGGATATCTTTTGTCCATGGAGCTTGGAATAGGCGACAACCGTCGTTAAAGCCCCCTCAAGTTCCCGGATATTTGAATGGATGTTGTCTGCAATAAAGTTCAGGACATCATCGGGGATATCTTCTGCGTAGGATTCCGCTTTTTTCCTCAGGATGGCAATTCGCGTTTCAAAATTAGGGGTAGAAATATCCGTAATCAAGCCCATTTCGAAGCGACTTCGCAATCTTTCGGCTAGATTTGGAATCTCCCGGGGCGGACGGTCAGAGCTGATGACAATTTGTTTATTTTCCTCGTGGAGGGTATTAAAGGTATGGAAAAATTCTTCCTGGGTTCCCTCCTTCTTGGCTAAGAATTGAATATCATCAATTAAAAGAATATCGACGTTTCGATATTTATTCCGAAAGGTTTCGCTATTCTGATTCTTGATGGAATCAATAAATTCATTGGTGAAGGTTTCACAGGAGACATAGACGACCCGATTGTTGGAGTATTCGCTGATGAAGTTGCCAATGGCCTGCATTAAGTGGGTCTTACCCAAACCGACACCCCCGTAAATAAAGAGGGGATTATACCGTTCAGAGGGGAATTCCGAGACGGCAACGCAGGCGGCATGGGCAAAACGGTTATTTTCACCAATGACAAATTTATCAAAGGTATATTTTGAATTGAGGTTACTGGAGGATTTAATCCTTCGGTTTCCGGATTGATTTGAGGAAGGTTCTTTTGAAGGAGTGGCTTCCATAACAAGCGTTTTCCCCCGGGGGATCTCAGAATCCTCTAAAATAAATTTAACCTGGATATTTTCACCAAGGACGTTTGAAACCGCATTATTGGTTAGGGTCAGGTAGCGGGTATCTAATACTGATTTGCAGAATTTGGCATTGCTCGTCGCGACTTTAACATAAAAATCGTGGCTAATAAATTCCATAGGGATAAGTTCGGTAAACCAGGTGTTAAAGCTAACCTCAGGCATGTCTTCACTAATCATGTCGAGGGCTTTTTGCCAGATGGTATCGATTGAATGCTCCAATAGTTCCTCCAAGTATTCACATTTTTTCAACAAGCCACCCACAGAGACTGTGCATGGATTCAAAGAATTGAGTTTATCCACATCCTGTTTATAAGTTATCAAGATGGCGGAATGTGGAAAAAAGTGCGTTTTATTAACAGTTATCCACAGTTTATTCAGATTCTATCAACAAAAAGTGGAAAATTGTGGACAAAAGTAAGTTATCCACAGAGGTTTTCTGTTATTATATCAGATGATGGCGGCGGCATCAACAAAGGAGTGCGAACCTTTTAAAACTTTTGGCTATTTTCCCTTGACATTCGACTTTACAAACTATATACTTCTAAGGTAAAAGCCAAAAATGCTTAATTTTTAAATAAAATATAGGACAGGGGGTACCGCGAAATGAAGAGAACCTTTCAGCCCAAAGTAAGACAGCGCAAAAAAGAACACGGCTTCAGAAAAAGAATGTCTACTCGATCTGGTCGTCTTATTTTGAAAAAAAGAAGACACAAAGGCAGAGAAAAATTATCTGCATAATAAAAGGGCCGTTTTCCAAACGGTCTTTTTTTCTATGAATCTGTAAGGGAAAGTGCATGTCAATGGGCTTTCTAAATGTATACAATGAAATTGGAGTTCTTTTATGAAGAGTGTATCTTTGCGGAATCAAAAGGACTTTGATGGGGTTTTTAACGAAAAAAATGTCTTTGGAAATCGCCATTTTACCTTGTTTTATAAAAAAAATGGAGAATCCTTCAATCGTATTGGCATCATCGTGAGTAAAAAGATCTCTAAAAAAGCAGTTTGCCGGAATCGGATAAGACGGCAGATTAAAGAATCCTTTCGACAACGTCAGGTTGGTGTGAAAACTGGTTATGATCTCATCATCATCGCGAAGGCACGATGCCTCAATGATGCTTTTTCGGATTTAGATCGGTCTTTAGATCATTTGTTTTATAAGACAAAGCTGAAAAAGTGAGGGCGAAATGATTAAAGGATTTTTTTTATCGATCATCCGGGGATATCAAAAATTTATCTCACCCTGTTTGCCAAATAGCTGTCGGTTTACCCCGACGTGTTCAACTTACTGTTATCAGGCGATTGAAAAGTATGGCGTAATCAAAGGGCTTTATTTAGGCATTCGGCGCATTATCAAATGCCATCCCTTCCATCCGGGAGGATATGATCCGTTGCCGTAAAAAAGAATACTTAATTTAGGAGTGTGTGAATGGATTTTTTATACCAAGCATTCGGTTGGGTGCTCCTTCAGATTTTTAATTTGGTGGGGAACTACGGGATTGCAATTATTCTTTTTACCATTTTGGCAAAATTAATCTTGCTCCCTTTAAACCTGAAGCAGACGCGTTCAATGAAGGAGATGCAGGCCATTCAGCCTGAGCTCCAAAAATTACAGAAGAAATACAAAAATAATCCTGAAAAGCTAAACCAGGAAACCATGAAGCTGTATAAGCTTTATAAGGTTAGCCCCATGGCTGGCTGTTTGCCCCTTTTACTCCAACTTCCCATTATTTATGGATTGTTTGGTGCCCTCAGAAACCCTGATCAATGGGTTTCTGCCGGTGTGGGGGAAGCAGGATTTTTATGGCTGCCAAGCCTGAGTGCTCCAGACCCCTGGTATATTCTACCAATTTTGTGTGTGCTGCTGACCTTCATCACCCAGAAATTTATGATGAGTTTTCAGCAGGGGGGGGATCCCACCATGCAGCAGTCCCAGAAGATGATGCTTTACATCATGCCCTTGTTTATTGGCTTTGCAGCCATTAGCATGCCGGCTGGGGTTGCACTCTACTGGGTGGTTCAGAATATCTTTACCTTCATCCAACAGTTCTTCTCCATGCGTAAACCTGTGGATCTGGTTAGTCCGGAAGAAGCAGAGCGCCGTTTAGAAGAAGCAAAACGTCAGGAAAAGAAGGATAAGAAGAATGTTCGGCAACAACAAAGTGAAATGCGGGAACAGGCCATGATGGCCCAGCAGGGGAAAGCACCTAAAAAAGAGAGCAATGTCACCCGTCCTAAGACGAAGCCAGCCAGTAAAAAGGTGGTGCGTCAGACGATTACCAAGATTCCGGAACGACGGGACGACGAAAAGCGCTAGTTTTTTTAAAAAATGGAGAGGCGTATGAATGATAAAGTAATTGGAAAAGGAAAAACGGTTGAAGAAGCAATTAATAACGCTTTACTCGAACTGGGAAAGACCTTGGATGAAGTAGAAACCAATGTTCTGGAATTTCCGGATAATGGGGTATTCGGTTTATTTGGAAAAAAACAGGCAGTGGTAGAGGTCATTCCAAAGGATGACCCTGAAAAGCGGGCAGTGGATTTTTTAACGGATATGATGTCTGCAATGAAAATTCCCTGCAGCATTACCACCAGCCTAAAAAATGATGTTTTATCCGTGGAGCTGGCGGGAGATAATATGGGCGTGCTTATTGGCCGTCGGGGTCAGACCTTGGATTCCATCCAATATCTGACAAGCCTGGTGGTCAATCGAAAGGGCAGCCAATACGTCCGGGTCGTTATCGATACTGAGAATTACAGAAGTAAGCGGGAACAGACCTTAGAAGCTCTGGCCCGGAAGATGGCCGGGAAAGTGGTTCGTTACAATAAACGAATGTCATTGGAACCCATGAATCCATCGGAACGGCGGATCATCCATGCTGCACTGCAAAACCATTCCGATGTTTATACCTTCAGCGAAGGTGACGAGCCCTATCGTTACGTTGTGATCGACTTGAAGGATCATCAATAAATTTAAAATTTGGGGCTGTCGCATTCTGCGGCAGCCTTTTTATAATTTTGGAAGGATATATAAAATGCATCTATTTGATGATGATATCATTGCTGCCGTAGCAACCCCCATGGGAAGTGGCGGTATTGGGATTGTTCGGGTCAGTGGACCGGGATCAATCCCATTGGTAGAAAATCTCTTTAAGAGTAAAAGTAAAAAGAATTTGGCGGATTTAATCAGCCACTCCATGACCTATGGGGATATCATTGACGATGGGGGAGCACCCATCGATGAGGTTCTGGTAACCGTTATGGCAGGACCCCATACTTATACGACCCAGGATGTGGTGGAAATCAATTGTCATGGCGGGATGGTGGCTACTCGTGCCGTTTTGGATCAGGTATTAAGCCATGGGGCAAGATTAGCAGAACCTGGTGAATTTACTAAAAGAGCATTTTTAGGCGGTCGTATCGACCTTTCCCAGGCCGAGGCTGTTATGGATGTGATTTCAGCAAAAACCCGACGGAGCCTGGAGCTTTCAGTGGGCCAATTATCCGGGGATTTATCCAAAGCTGTGACAGAGATCGATACGACCTTAATCGCCCTATTATCCGATATGGAAGCCAATATTGATTATCCGGAATATGATATTGAAGATGTATCCTATCATCATACTGAAGAGATCTTAAAAGACTGTATTGTAAAACTGAAGCAATTAGTGGAAGCAACCTCTAAGGGGAAAATATATCGAGAGGGTTTACCCACAGCGATTATTGGAGCCCCCAATGTGGGGAAATCATCATTACTTAATTATCTAATTCAAGAGGAGAAGGCCATTGTTACAGATATTCCGGGGACAACCAGGGATATTATTGAGGAGTATATTAATATTGATAATATTCCCTTTAAGATTATTGACACAGCCGGAATTCGGGATACAGAGGATGTGGTGGAACGAATTGGTGTCAACCGTTCCCGGCAAATGATGGAAGAAGCTGAGCTGGTATTGTTTATGCTAGATGTTTCACGTGAAACATCTAGGGATGAACAAATACTTTTGGAAGAAGTAAAGAAAAAGAAGCATATTATTATAGCAAATAAAATAGATTTAGAAAAAAAAGCTTTTCCAGAGGAAATGAATGTCCAAGCCATTTCCATTCGAGAAAATGAAGGTCTGGAGCAATTAAAAAAGAAAATGGTGGAAATCGCTACTGGCGAGAAGAATGCAGAAAATGTCCAGGCAATTATTGTGAATGCCCGGCAAGAGGGGTTATTGAAACAAGCGATGAAGCAGCTCCAAGCTGCCATGGACGCCCTTCAAGGAGGTATACCCATGGAGTTATTAACCATTGACATCAAAGGTGCCTTAGAATCCATCCGCTTTATCACAGGTGAATCCATTGGATCAGACATCATTGATGAAATTTTTTCAAAGTTTTGTTTAGGAAAGTAGGGACAGATGAATTATAAAAGTGGTGACTATGATGTTATTGTTATTGGAGCTGGACACGCGGGATGTGAAGCCGCTTTGGCTTCTGCCCGGTTGGGTTGGTCAACCCTCCTACTGACCATCAATTTAGATTCTGTGGCTATGATGCCCTGCAATCCATCCATTGGTGGAACAGGCAAAGGACATCTGGTACGGGAAATCGATGCCCTTGGGGGAGAAATGGGAAAAAATATTGATGCAACCATGATCCAGTGTCGGATGCTCAATACCGCCAAGGGGCCAGCGGTCCATTCCCTTCGGGCCCAGGCGGATAAAAAGGCCTATCAATTCCGGATGAAGGAAGTGATTGAAAATCAGGAGAACTTAGTTCTGCGCCAGCAAGAAGCAACTGAAATTATGGTGGAAAAGGGAAAGATTACTGCTGTGGTCGTACAGACTGGGGCAACCTATGGGTGTCGTGCCTGTATCATTTCAACGGGGACTTATCTAAAGGGTCGGGTATTTATTGGGGATGTACAATATGACAGTGGTCCCAATGGCTTATTTCCGGCTATGGCTCTCTCCGATAGTCTAACGAAAGAAGGAATCGCCCTCCAGCGCTTTAAAACAGGGACCCCCGCACGGGTGGATGGAAAAACTCTGGATTATTCCAAAATGGAAATACAGGAAGGAGATGAACGCATCGTTCCTTTTTCCTTTGAAACAGAAGCCATTGATATCGAGCAGGTACCCTGTTATTTAACCTATACGAACGCCGAAACCCATGGCATCATCAATGCCAATTTGGAACGATCCCCCTTAGTAACCGGGGATGTGGTGGGTATCGGTCCAAGGTACTGCCCTTCCATTGAAACAAAGGTCATGCGCTTTGCAGATAAGGAGCGGCATCAAATCTTTATGGAACCAGAGGGCCTGCATACCCGGGAAGTCTATGTCCAGGGAATGTCCTCCTGTTTACCGGAGGATGTACAAATTGCCCTTTACCGTACAGTTCCAGGAATGGAAGGGGTGGAGTTCATGCGCTCGGCCTACGCCATTGAGTATGACTGCATCCATCCCACCCGGCTTAAGGGATCTTTGGAATCCAAGGACATTGATGGACTGTTCTTTGCGGGCCAAATCAATGGGACCTCGGGCTATGAAGAAGCCGGGGCTCAGGGCCTGATGGCGGGAATTAATGCCAGCCAATATTTAAAGGAGGAAGAGCCAGTCGTTTTGGATCGTTCGGAAGCCTATATTGGGGTTTTGATTGATGATATTATTAATGAAGATGCCCAGGAACCCTATCGGATGATGACCTCACGGGCAGAATATCGTCTGCTTTTGCGTCAGGATAATGCGGATTTACGGCTGACACCCATTGGTAAGCGAATTGGTTTAATCTCAGATGAACGATACGCCTGTTTTGAAGAAAAGAAAAAGGCAGTGGAAGATGAAAAGGAACGGTTAAAAACAGTCATTGTCAAGCCTAGTGCCGAAAATAATCTTCTGTTAAAGGAAATGGGAACCTCACCACTTTCCTCTGGTATTTCCATTGCCGATTTGATGAAACGTCCGGAAATAACCTATGAACGTACCGCTGCCTTTGACCCTGAACGTCCTGTCCTGGCAAGATCAGTGTGGGAGCAGGTAGAGGTCCAACTAAAATACGATGGCTATATTCGGAAGCAAATCGAACAGGTTGAAAAGTTTAAACGACTGGAAAGTTTAAAACTGCCCCAGGGCATTGTTTATGATCGGATTTCCGGATTGCGAAATGAAGCGAAGGAAAAACTTGAAGCCATTCGTCCAGCATCCCTGGGTCAGGCCAGCCGAATTTCCGGTGTGTCACCGGCGGATATTTCAGTGTTACATGTTTACCTCGAGCAGGAAAGGCGGCGTAAAGTATGAGTGTAGAAGAATTTGTGAAATATTGTAAGGAATATGGCATCATTCTGGATTTAAACCAGGCTGAACAGCTTTTGGCCTTTATGGATGAAGTACGTCTGATGAATGACCAAATTAATTTAACGGCCATTACAGAGGAAATCCCCTTTATTGATAAACATCTTGTGGATTCGTTGCTTTGTGATTTGGACAACCTGCCGGCCGGTGCACAAATTTTAGATGTCGGAACAGGGGGCGGCTTTCCTGGCGTTCCTCTGGCCATTAAATATCCAGAGCTGGACTTTTTCCTTTTAGACAGCACCGCCAAGAAACTCAAAGCAGTCGAGGAAATCACAACCCATTTGGGATTAACCAATGTATATTTTCTAGTTGGGCGAGCAGAAGAATACGCCCAAGAATCTGCCCATCGGGAAAAGTACCAGGGGGTCACCTCCCGGGGAGTTGCCGGGTATCCCTTACTTTTAGAACTTTGCATGCCCTTCCTTAAAAATGGGGGAAGCTTTTATTCCTGGAAAGGAAAAAAATACCAGGAAGAAATAAAGGATTCTCAAAACGCCTTAAAAATCTTAAATGGTGAAATATCAGACATAAAAAAGCATTTATTACTGAAAAGTGATGAGGTTCATGTTATAATTCAATGTAGAAAAAGTGGAACAATCCCTGAAAAATATCCAAGAAATTATGGGACAATAAAAAAAAGACCATTATAAATCACAGATGTTTCACGTGAAACAACCATGGAGACTGGAATGAAAAAAACCTTAAATACAGTTAATGATATAGAAATTGAGAAGATTCTGCCGAATCCGAATCAACCCCGTAAAATCTTTAACGAATCGGCGATTAATGAATTGGCTGAGTCCATCAAGACCTTTGGGGTTATTCAACCCATTTGTGTCCGACGGATTGACAAAGACATCTATGAGCTGGTTTCAGGGGAACGGCGGCTGAGGGCATCTAAAATTGCCGGGATGAGTACAATCCCTGCAGTTGAGGTGACTATTTCAGACCAGGATTCGGCGGTTATCGCCATTGTCGAAAATATTCAACGGGAAGATTTGAATTTTTTTGAAGAGGCGGAAAGCTACCGTCAGCTCATGGCGTTCTATAATTTGACCCAGGAAAAGGTGGCTGAGTTGCTGGGAAAATCCCAATCCTTTGTGGCCAATAAAATCAGGCTCCTTAAGCTTGACCATGAGGTCATCCGGGAGGTGAAGGATAATGGATTGTCCGAACGCCATGCCCGGGCACTGCTCCGTATTCCCGATCCGGAAATTCAGAGAGACGTGATACAAAAAATTGTAAAACGGGGGATGACCGTTAAAAGTACAGAGGATTTAGTTGAAAAAATTCGGGATAATGTACTAACAAATAATTACGATGAACAGATAACCCCAGAGAAAAAAGCTCGGGTTAAATCTTTTATTAATGCCCAAATTTATGTTAACACCATTAAGTCTGCCTTCAAAGTAGTGAAAGACAGTAAAAATAACGCAGAATATAAAGAGAAGATGAAGGATGATTGTATTGAGATTACCATCCGGATTCCAAGATAATGGACAAGAAAGGGTGACGAATGAGTAAAATCATTGCGGTTTTTAATCAAAAGGGAGGGGTTGGAAAAACGACCACCAACATCAACCTAACCACCGCCGTAAGCATGGAAGGAAAACGCGTATTGACGGTGGACATCGATCCCCAGGGAAACACAACCAGTGGCTTTGGCATTGATAAAAATGATCTGGAGGTTTCCGTATACGATGCCCTGGTGGATACCATGGACCCTCGAAAAATTATTTTAACCACAGGTTATGAAAATCTAAATATCCTCCCCTCGAATATTGAGCTGGCAGGCTCTGAAATTGAGTTGGCAGGAATGCGTAAGCGGGAATCCCGACTCAAGGAAAGCCTGGGGAAGATCGATGGGTATTACGACTATGTTTTTATTGATTGTCCACCCTCCTTGGGACTGCTGACCATTAATGCGTTGGTGGCTGCTGATACAGTGCTCATTCCCATTCAATGTGAGTACTATGCCCTGGAAGGGGTTGGCCAGTTGATGAGCACCATTAGTTTGGTGAAACGCGGCCTTAATCCAAGCCTGGAAATCGAAGGGGTACTCATGACCATGTTTGATGGTCGGACCAACCTTTCCGTTCAGGTGATGGATGAAGTTAGGGAATATTTTAAGTCTAAAGTTTATACTACGTATATTCCCCGAAACATTCGCCTGGCCGAGGCCCCTAGCTTTGGGCAGACTATCTTTGAATATGCAGCAAGTTCCAAAGGTTCCCAGGCCTATCAGGATTTTGCCAAGGAATTCATTGAAAGGCAGGTGTAAAATGGCAAAAGCAAAGGGATTAGGGAAGGGTCTGAAAGCCCTGATTAGTGAAGAAATCAATTTTGATGAGGAAGTTGCCAAAGTTGAAGAAAAGGAACCCCTTATCTTTGAATTGGAAATCAATAAAATAAGGCCAAACAGTGACCAGCCCCGAAAGAATTTTGCCCGGATCGCACTGGAAGAGCTGGCGGCATCCATTGCTGAGCATGGGATCCTTCAACCCCTGGTGGTTAAACCGGAGGGGAAGGGGTATACGATTGTTGCTGGTGAACGGCGTTTTCGTGCGGCAAGTATTGCAGGGCTGAAAGTGGTTCCGGTTATCATCCGGGATCTATCAGCCAAGGATGTTATGGAAATTGCCCTCATTGAAAATGTCCAGCGGGAGGATTTAAATGCCATTGAAGAAGCCATGGCCTATGGTAAATTGATGGATGCCTACAATCTAACCCAGGGGGAAATTGGTATTCGCATAGGGAAAAGCCGGGCGACAGTGGCGAATACCATGCGTCTCCTCAATTTACCCAAGGAACTTCAAAACCAGGTCCTTGATGAAAAAATATCTTCGGGCCATGCCAGAGCATTACTCGCCTTAGAGGAGCCTGGGCAAATGATTGCCCTGGGCAAGGAAATCGAAGAAAAGCACTTAAGTGTCAGAGAGGTGGAAAAACGGGTGAAAGCCATCAAAAATCCCCGAAAGGAGAAGGAACTTCCATCTGCGAATCCTTTTTTAGTGGATTTGGAAGACCAACTCACCCATCGTTATGCCACAGCCGTCCATATTAAAGGGACGGATCAAAAGGGAAAGATCGAATTAGAGTATTTTTCAACTGAGGAGCTGAATCGGCTTCTGGAACTCATGAATATCACCGGGAGGGACTATGAAACAAGAAAATTATCGTAATCGACGAAAGATTAATGCCATTAACACGGCTTTAGCCGCAAACTTTTCATATATCGTCATTGTATTGATCTTCAAAGGAATCTTTGATGCCCTGGGGCTTGGTAATGCCGGAAGTTATAATCTGATCTTTGGAGGCATTGAATTTGTGGTAGTCTCAGTATTTTTAATTGCTTTCAATTGGGTGAGCTTTAAGGATGCCAGTTTAGAAAGTAATGGGACCTATGGGCGCTTTCTGCTGTTAGAGATGATTCCCATTGGTATGATGACCCTTGCGACCATTGTTTTAACCTATGTGGGAACCAATGGCTCCTTTAATGCCGATTGGAATGTGGCGACCTTTATTGTTGCGCCGACACTTTTTTGGTATTTGCCCTTTGGCATTATCTTTAATTTTGCATCCATGATTCCACTGGCTGCTTTCATGGCTATTTGCCTGGTTTATATGGTTGGCCTCCAATTTATTGGATTTGCCATTGGCGGAAAGAGCCGGGCCTTTGCCAAGGAACGGGAACAAAAACGATTAGTTCAGGAACGTCAGATTATGCAGCGTCAGAATGAAATGGCCCGTCAGGCAGCCTATAATACCGGAGCAATTTCTACCCAAGCAGTGCGGGAAGGCTTACAGTCCCAGGGCGGGCGTCGTCGGCCCCAGACTCGAGCTATGGCACTGGATCCCCGGGACCCTTTAGGGGATGTGGATCAGCCAGCCATCATCCAAACCGAAGCTTTTTCGTCCATTACGGATGAAATGATTGAAGAAGCCGTCAGAAACCAGAAGATTAAATCGGCTCAGCAGAAATCTGCTGAACGTCGTGCAGCAACCCAGGGTCAGCCGACCGTTTCCCAGCGGAAAAAGAATGTCTCCATCAGCCGACAGCGTAAACAGCAGACCACGGATTTAGCCAAGGAGCTGGAAGATATCCGTCGAAAAATGGAGAAGAAGGACGAACAATAAACCATGCATTTCTATTTGTTTGACTATATCAGTATGGGCATTATGCTCATACTGGCCCTTAACGGGTATCGAAAAGGTGCAATAAGCTCCCTCCTTAATTTAATGGGACTTATTGCTTCTTTTATAATTTCATGGATTGCGGCCCCGGCCGTTTCTGCCTATTTAATGACTATCCCTAAAATCCAGGAGATGATGTTGGGGTGGATTGTGCCACTTTTACAGCGTAGTGGAATGGAAACACTCCAGTCGGTAGGGGCGGGGATGCTTTCAGGGTCCGGCCTAACCAATGAGAGTCTCAACAGCCTGATTCAAAGTGGGAGTATCCAGGTCACCGAGGCCTTAAATCAAACCGCACTGATGTTGGGAGAACGGCTTCTTTCCATTATCGCTTTTTTTGTTTTGCTTCTTTTGCTCAATATCGTTATTGGGGCCATCAAGCACTTCTTCAATAAAGTTAACCGCGTACCCGTCCTTGGGACCCTCAATCGAATCATCGGCTTGGGACTGGGAGGCGCCATTGGTGTTCTGGTTTCTGCGGTGGTGATTTTTATTGCATTGACCTGGGCGACGGTCAGTGGTGATGCCACCCTGATCAGTCAATTGACAGGCGGTGGGGTGACGGCGGCCATTACCCGTCTTTTTTGACCGTAGGAGGTGTTTATGGAATACAATAATATCATCGATTTGTACAATAGTGTTTTGCAGACCATTAAAAGTGTCAATATGACCGAGAAGGCCATTTCCATCGTCATCACCCTCATTCTTCTTCTGATCTCCCTGCGGGTGACGGATGTTATTCTAAAACGATTGTTCGATGAAAAAAAAGAGGGACTGACCAATTCAGAGATTAAGCGCATCATTACCCTTAAAAAAGTATCGCGGACCTTTATTCGCGGTGCTTTTTATATCATTACCATTCTCATCCTCATTTCTTATTTTGTGGATGTGGGAGCCATTCTTGCGGTTGCCGGGGTAGGGACCATTGCCATTGGTCTTGGTGCCCGGGCCCTGGTGGAGGATTTAATGAGTGGCTTTGTCATTGTCTTTGAAAATCAATTTTGTGTGGGGGATTATGTCACCCTGGACAATGATCATTATGGAATTGTAGAATCCATTGGGATTCGGACCACCGCGATCCGGCAATTGGACGGCTCCTTGTTCATCATCCATAACGGACAGATTAACGAGCTGGTGAACTATTCCAAAGGGACCATAAAAGCCATTGTGGATGTGGGGGTTGCCTATGAGGAAAATATTGACAATGTCATGGCTGTCCTTAAGGAAGTGTGTGATGACGTTTATGATGCTGATAACGCCTTATTTATCGGTCGACCAGAGGTATTGGGGGTCACTCGAATGGACCCTTCATCCATGAATATCCGGATCATGGCGGATGAGGATGCGGCGCGGAAGGTCAAGGCGGAAACCGCCTTGCGTAAACGGATCAAGGAAGTCTTTGATGAACGGCAAATCGAAATTCCCTATAATAAATACGTGGTGTATTCTGATGAGCTGGAAAAAGAAAATGCACGGAGGAGGCGCGTCATCAGTGGATAGAATTATCTATGAATTAGGGGATATTGTTGAAATGAAAAAGCAGCATCCCTGTGGCAGTAAGCTGTGGAAAATCATTCGGATGGGAGCCGATATTAAAATAAAATGTCAGGGCTGCGATCATATTGTGATGCTTTCCCGGAGTAAGTTTAACAAGATGGTAAAAAAAGTCATTAAAGAGTGAAGATGTGCTTGCAAAGCGAAGTAATCTTTGATAAACTAACAGAGTTATCCTTGCATATCTTTATGAGGATATGCCAGAGTCCATAAGGAGGTGAAAAGTATGAAAGCATACGAAACAGTATTCGTTCTTCAACCAGGAATGGAAGAGGAAGCCCGGAACACCGTTATTGAAAAGGTGAAGGCCACCATCGAAGGCGCAGGTACCATTACCGAGGTCGACGAATGGGGCATGCGTAAATTGGCTTATGAAATTGAGAAGAAGTATACCGAAGGGTATTATGTCTTAATCAAATTCCAGTCTGAAAAAACCGTGCTCGATGCCCTGAACCATTTATATCGAATTACCGACGCTTTTATCCGCGATATTATCGTCTGTCTCGATAAATAGGGGAAACCGTCATGAACAAGGTAATGCTCGTTGGTCGATTGGCCCGGGATCCGGAACTACGCACCACCGGAACCGGAAAATCAGTTTGCAGCTTTTCCGTGGCTGTGGATCGGAGATTTAAGCAGGAGGGCCAGCCCACTGCCGATTTCTTTACGGTTACCGCATGGGGAAGACAAGCTGAAATCATCAACCAATATCTCGGAAAGGGCCGTCAAATCGCTCTATCCGGTCGGCTGCAGTCCCGCTCTTACGATGCCAAAGACGGCAGTAAGCGGTATGTGACCGAAGTGGTCCTGGAAGAATTTGATTTCATCGGAGGCCGTTCTGAACAAGGCGGCGGTGCCAGTGATGGCGGATACGGCGGAAATGCCGGATTTAGTGGCGGCGGTTATAATAATGCCCCAGCCCAGCCAGCCAGCAATATGCCCCTGGATATGGATGATGATTTCCATCTCCTGGCCGATGATGAAGACGTTCCATTTTAGGTAAAGGAGGAATACAACTATGGCAAAGCCATTTAAAAGAAGAAGAAAAGTTTGCGAATTCTGCGAACGCAAAGAAGATTTTGTCGATTATAAAGACGTGGCAACTTTAAATAAATATATCTCTGAAAGAGGTAAAATCTTACCCCGCAGAGCAACCGGCACCTGTGCAAAGCACCAACGTGCGGTAACTGAAGCCGTTAAACGTGCCCGTAATATCGCATTGTTGCCTTATACTACGAATCAGTAAGAGCGTTGGCGAACAGCCGTGCGCAAAAAAGCAAATAAAATGCCGGTGGAAGAGTAAACTCTCCCATCGGTATTTTATTGCTTTTTTGCATAGGGCACAGCCTGTACTTGAGCGTAGGGCCAAAGGCCCGGAGCGAAGGAGCACGGCGATCAGAGCATCAATACCGCACCTTAAATCCGGTCTCACCATCCACGATTCCAATCCTCTTAACCGAATAATCATCAATGCATATAAACCGCCCGCACTCCGTCTTAATCTCCCGCAGAAACCGGTCCAAGGCCCCCGTGTTTCCTTGAAGCTCCGCATCCACCATGCCACTCTCCAAATTGCGCACCCATCCCGTCAGCCCTAAAGACACGGCTAAATGCTGAGCGGTGTAGCGGAACCCCACACCCTGGACCCGTCCTTCAAAAATAATATAGTAGCGTTTCATGGTACCTCCCTTAAATTGAGTCGCCCCCCAGGACCAAATCCCAATAAAAAATTCAAATTTGCATGGGTTATGATATAATATACTATCAAGTGTAATATAACATAAAAAAGTGAGGAATTCGATTGAAACCTAAGGCATTGACCGAAGGGGCGCTATTATGCGGACTTTCCGTTATCTTGGCATTATTGTGTTACTATGTGCCCTTTATGATTATTTTCTATATTTTTATACCGGCACCCATTGTAGTGCTCTGCCGGCGCCAGGGATTTGGTGTTTCCATCATCTCCAGCGCTGCAGCGACTCTGATTCTGTTCTTTTTGGTGGATGTCCTATCGGCGGCAACCTTTGGGATGTATCTTATTTTAGTGGGGTGCGGATTAGGCTACGCTTATTTTAAGGAAAAAAGCGGCTTTATCAAAATGATGGCGGCTTACCTTTGTGTGCTGATTACCCTGTTGGGGATGCTGGCCATTGCCCAGTTAGTTACGGGACAGAATTTTATTGAAATGTTGAGTACGGAGCTTACCGCGGTGGGGACCCAGGTGATGGATACCTATCGGAGCATTGGGCTGTTATCCGGGGATCAGTTGTCTCAAATGCAAACATTACTAGACCAGATGCTGACATCCATCAAGATGACCATACCCCTAGCCTTTTTAATGATGCCTTTTTTCATTGCATGGGCCAACGTTGTGGTGTGTGATACCCTGCTGAAGCGGTTAAAGGTTCCGGTTACAGCCATGCCCTCCCTTAGTCAATGGCGGGTACCCCGGTCTTTAAAAACCTTCCTTCTCATCATCATTGTGTTTTTGTTAGTTGTTGAGATTGGGGGATTGACTATGATTCCCGAGATTTATACCTATACCCTGATGCAAATTGTGTATTATGTGTACATTCTCATGGGGATAGGATTTCTGTTTTGGCTGGTCAACCGTAAAAGGAAAAAGGAAAGTATGGGGCTAAAGGTTCTCATTGTTGCCATCTGCCTGTTGGTGCCCTTTACAAGTTATATCATCTCCATGCTGGGAGTTGCAGACATTTATATGAATGTCCGTCAATTAATTGAAATGAAGGATGGGATGAAAAAATGAAACATTTCGTTTTTAAAAACGGGGTATTATATGCCCTTGTCATCGTCATGAGTTTGACCTTTATGATGTATAATCAAGCCCTGGGTATTTTGGGGTTTTTGCTATGCCTGGTATCCTTTTTTGTGGATCAAACCCTGGTAAAGGAGGAATCCCGCCGGATTCAACGGGAAATTGCTCTCATTAATCAGGAGGTAGAGGATATTAATCGGGATAAGCTTTATGAGCTTCCGATGCCCATGGCCCTGACCAATACCTACGGGATGATCTTAATGGCCAATAAATGTTTCGAGGATTGCTTTAAAAAAGGGGAGGAACGGATTAAAGGGCGGTATATCCACGATGTTGTGGGGATTAATATTGCAGACCTTAAGGAAGGCAAGCCCTACAACTTTAGTCGGGAAGATCAAAGCTTTGCCGTTATTGACACTCAATTCAAGGAAAAGGCACGGCCCCTGCACCTCCTGCACTTTGTGGATATGGGCTTTAAAAAAGAACTGGAAGGGGCCAAGGGCCCCAATGAAACCACCTTTTGCTATATCCTTATCGATAACTACGATGAAATTATCGAACAGCTTCCGGCCACGGAGCGTTCTGCGGTTCTTAGCCGAATCGCCATTTCACTTACGGATTGGGCCAATCGATTGGATGCCTTTTTGCTGGAGTATGAAAGTGATCATTATGTCATGGTATTTGATCGGGATAAGCTTCCAGCCATGGAGGAGGATCGGTTTAAAATCTTAGATGAAATTCGCGAGATGGACGAGAGTATCCGGGTTACCCTGAGTATGGGGATTGGCGTATCGGAGCAGCATCTTTCCGTGATGGAGCTGGACGCTTTATCCCACGGGGCCTTAGACTTTGCCCTGGCCCGGGGGGGGGACCAATGTGTGGTCCGAAATGATGAAAAACTTTCCTTCTACGGAGGGAAAACCGAAGCGACGGAAAAACGGACCAAGGTGAAGGCCCGGGTGAAGGCTCATGCCCTCCAGGATTTAATCCATAATGCGGCTAATGTACTGATTATGGGCCATCAGACCCCGGATATGGATTGCTTAGGGGCAGCCGTGGGCCTCATGGGAGCCTGCCGAAGTCTTCATAAGGATTGTCGGTTTGTGCTAAAGGAAATGAACTACAGCATCAGTGCTTTACTGGACTATTTAAGTACGGATGAGCAGTTTAGCCATGCCTTTATTACGCCGTCGGAATCCTCGGAGTATATCACCGAGGGGACCTTGCTCATTGTTGTCGATACTCAAAGTACTGGTTATGTAGAGATGCCGGAGTTGATAGAGAGTATGAAAAATATCGTCGTTATCGACCATCATCGCCGCTCGGGTCAGGGGATTGGTGAGACGGTTTTCGATTATATCGAAACCTATGCCTCGTCAACCTGTGAGCTGGTAACGGAGCTATTACAATACTTTGATAATAAGGATAATTTGGGGAAGGTGGAAGCCAATACTCTCCTGGCCGGTATGTGCATGGATACCAAGATGTTTACTGTAAAGACCGGGGTACGGACCTTTGAAGCGGCCGCATACCTAAAGCGTAAGGGGGCGGATACGGTCATTGCCAAAACCCTGCTTCAAAATGATTTAGAAACCTACGCCGCTAAATCCGATGCTGTGCGTCGGGCCCGAATTTACGAGGGAACCATTGCCATATCCGCCTTTGAAGATCATTCAGCCAATGCGAAAATCGTTGCCGCCCAGGCGGCCGATGAGTTGTTAAATATTCGGGGGATTATGGCCTCCTTTATTATTTTAAAAAGTGACGACCAAATCCTCATTAGTGGAAGATCCATGGGAGATGTCAATGTTCAGCTCATTCTGGAAAAGCTGGGGGGCGGCGGCCATTTGGCCATTGCCGGTGCTCAGCTCAAGGATGTGGAAGATTTAAAGGTGGCTGAAGAGATGCTCATTGAGGCCATCGATCAGTATAAAAAAGAAAGGGAATCATAAGATGAAAGTTGTATTAATTGAAAATGTAAAAGGTTTGGGGAATGCTGGAGATATTGTTGAGGTGAAGGATGGCTACGGCCGGAATTTCATTATTAAAAATAAAAAGGGCTTACCCGGAACCAAGGAAAATATTGAGATGGCATTGGAAAAGCAGGCTGAACGTGCTAAGGTCCTGGCAGAGGAAAAACAAGCAGCGGTGGAATTGGCAGCCAAACTGTCCAAGACGACCATTACCATTGCGGAACGGTCTGGGGAGGATGGTCAGCTCTTTGGTTCTGTTACGTCCAAGGATATTGCCCAGGCTTTAAAGGATCAGGAAGGGATCGATATTGATAAACGTAAAATCACCCTGGCTGAACCTATCCGCCATATTGGGAAGATGGATGTCAAGGTAAAGACCTATGCTGGCGTTGAAGGTGAGCTAACGGTAGCGGTTGTCGCTGAATAGGCTGTTGGGTCAGATGACCAGTCATTGACACGCCTGTTATCCCACCGGATTATTCCGGGAGCGGGTGTGTCAATGGAAGCGTTCAATTTAAAAAGGGGAGTACGATGATTAATCCCAATAAACCGCCCCATAACCTTGACGCTGAGGCCTCCGTCCTCGGGGCCATACTAATGGATGAGAGCCGGTTGTCCAAGGCGGAGGAACACCTCCATGGGGAGGATTTTTTTTCCAAAAAAAACCAATTAATTTTTGAGAACATGTTGGCCCTCCGGGAAAACCACATGGCCATTGATGTGGTGACCCTGGCAGAGCGCCTCCAAAATCAGGGGGTGTTCAATGAGATTGGGGGGTACGCTTATCTGTCAGAGCTGGTGGATCGGGTCCCCATGCTCAGCAATTATGAGGGGTACTGTAAAATCGTCCAGGACCAGGCCCTGCTGCGCCGTTTGGTGGATACCACCATGGAGATTTTGGACGGCTGTTACGGGGAGTACGAACGCGTATCCGACGTGGTGGAGCTGGCGGAACAAAAGATCTTTAAGGTCGGCCAGGGCCATGTCAAGGGGGATTTTGAGGATGCCAAGAGCGTCGTCATGGCGACCCTGAACCATATTGAAGAAATCCGAAAAAATAGAGGGAAGCTCACGGGCCTGCCCACGGGCTTTACGGAGCTGGATTATTACACCTCGGGGCTTCAGCCCTCGGACTTGATTTACATTGCGGCCCGTCCCTCCATGGGAAAGACGGCCTTTGCTCTGAATCTGGCCCAGCACGCTGCTCTGAAAGAAAATGCGGTGGTGGCCATTTTTAGCCTGGAAATGTCCAAAACCCAGCTCATGCAGCGTATGATTTGCTCCCAGGGAATGATTGATTTGAGCAAGCTGCGCAGCGGGGATTTATCCGAAGAGGACTGGCAGCTTTTGGGGGATGCCTCCGCCCGCCTGTACGGCACAGAGATTAAAATAGACGATAGTGCCGGCCTGACCCTGGGGGATATCCGTTCCAAGAGCCGGCGCCTCAAGGCCGAGCAGGGACTGGATATGATTCTCATTGACTACCTTCAGCTGATGAGCAGCCGGGGACGGTCTGAAAACCGTCAGAATGAGATTTCAGAAATCTCCCGCGGACTTAAGGCCCTGGCCCGGGAGCTCCATTGCCCCATCGTCTGCCTGTCCCAACTTAGCCGTGCCCCGGACGGTAGACCGGATCACCACCCCATGCTGGCGGACCTTCGTGAATCTGGCTCCATCGAGCAGGATGCGGATGTGGTCATGTTCCTCTATCGGGAGTATTATTACGATAAGGAAAATGCCAATCCCAACATGGCGGAATGTATTGTGGCGAAACAGCGTAATGGCCCCACGGGGAAAATTGATTTGACCTGGCGTCCGGAATTTACGAAATTTATGGATTTTGCGGATGATTCCCGCTATCCTGATCCTGGACCAGGTTTTTAAAACCGAAAGAAGTAAGAGAGAGTATTATGGAATATCATGTCATTATTGTGGGGGCCGGGCCCTCGGGGATTTTTGCAGCCTTGGAGCTTAAAAAGCAGAATCCGGATTTAAAGATCCTCATGTTGGAAAAGGGAAACCCCATTGAAAAACGCATTTGTCCCAAGCGTAAAACGGGCCGTTGTGTCGGCTGTACACCCTGTAATATTACTACAGGTTTTGCCGGGGCCGGGGCCTTTTCCGATGGAAAGCTATCCTTATCCCCGGAGGTAGGGGGAGATCTGCCGGAATACATCGGCACGGACATCACCCAGGACCTCATCCATTATGTGGATGCCACCTATTTAAGCTATGGTGCAGACCAGCGCGTTTACGGGGTGGATGTCCCGGAGAAAATCGGACAGATTCGTAAAAAAGCCATTGAGAATAATCTAAAGCTGGTGGAATGCCCGGTGCGCCATATGGGTACTGAGGTAGGCTACGCCATTTATGGAAAGATCCAGCAGGATCTCATGGACAAGTATAAGGTGGACATCCGCTTTCGAACACCCGTCACCGATTTAATCATCGAGGATGGGGTGGTCACCGGGGTTAAAACCCAATCCGGGGATTTCTACAGCTCCAAGGTACTGATGTGTGTGGGGCGGGAGGGCTCAGCCTGGCTGTCCACCCTTTGTCAGGACCATGGCATCCGCACCACCGTGGGGAAGGTGGACATCGGGGTTCGGGTAGAGACCCGGAACGAAGTCATGGAGGAAATCAACAATTGTTTGTACGAGGGGAAGCTGAAGTACTATACCCCCACCTTTGACGATGCCGTCCGAACCTTCTGTTCCAACCCCGGGGGTGTGGTGGCCGCCGAATACTACGACGATGGCCTGGCCGTGGTCAATGGCCATAGCTACAAGGCAGATGCCCTTAAAACGGATAATACCAATTTTGCCCTGCTGGTTTCCAAGGGCTTTACCCAACCCTTTAATTCACCCATCACCTACGGAAAGCACATCGCCGAGCTGGCCAATATGCTCACCGGCAATAAAATTTTAGTCCAGCGCTACGGTGATTTTGTCCGGGGCCGCCGGACCACCGCAGAGCGTCTGGACCGCAGTAATATCATCCCAACCCTAAAGGATGCGGTTCCCGGGGATCTAGGCCTGGTGCTGCCCTACCGGATTTTAAAGGATATTGATGAGATGATCATCGCCCTGGATAAGGTTTCCCCGGGGCTGGCCAGTGAAGAGACCCTCCTCTATGGGGTGGAGGTGAAGTTCTATTCCAACCGCGTTGAGGTGGATGAGGATTTCCAAACCAACCTGAAAAACCTGTACGTCATGGGGGACGGCGCAGGGATTACCCGAGGGCTAATGCAGGCTTCGGTCAATGGGGTCTACGTGGCCCGGAGAATTACCAATGGATGAGATGGGTACCCTCTATCTTGTGGGGACCCCCATTGGGAATTTAGAGGATATCACCCTCCGGGCCATCCGCATCCTGGGGGAGGTGGACCTTATTGCGGCGGAGGATACCCGCCAGTCCATTAAGCTCCTCAACCATTTGGATATCCACACCAAGATGATGGCCTATCACAAGCACAATGAGCATGAAGCCAGCGCCAAGCTCCGGGCGCTTCTTCGGGAAGGTCAGAATATCGCCCTGATCTCCGATGCGGGGATGCCCGTAATTTCCGATCCGGGCTATCAGCTGGTGGCGGACTGCCGCCAGGAGGATATCCCCGTTACCGTGGTCCCCGGGCCCAATGCCGGGCTCTGCGGGGTGGTGCTTTCAGGTATGGACTGTCGCCACTTCACCTTTATGGGCTTTATCGGGAAGCAGAACAAGGAGCTCCGGGAGGGCATTGCCGCCATTGCGGAGGCCACTTGTCCGGTGGTTCTTTACGAATCCCCCCACCGCCTGGGGAAGTTTCTGACCCAATTGGCGGCGGTTATCCCCGAAAGACGGATGGCTATTTCCCGGGAAATTACCAAGCGCTATGAAGAAACCAAACGGGGCACTGTGGCAGAGCTGCGGGATTGGGCCCTGGAAGCTAGCCCCAAGGGCGAATTCGTCCTGATTATTGATGGTGGCGACGGCAGGGATGCCCCCCAGACCGATGCCCTTTCCGAGGGGAGCTTAGATGCTCATTTAACCCATTATCGGGATCAGGGAATGACCGAAAAAGAAGCCATGAAGCAAGTGGCTGTGGACCGCGGTATTTCCCGGCGGGATGTGTATGCTGCGGTGAAGGTAAAATAAAAAGGGATGAATCATATTAAAACGACCAGAATGCTGAGTGACACGCTAAGCGGAGGACAGCCCATGGTCGTTTTTTTAATATAAAAGAATAAAAGATGTCACAAAGTATCAAAATCTTTGTCTAATTATATAGAAGGTAAAAATTTTTAAGATCAAAGGGAGAAAGATTTAAAATGGATTATGAGAATGAAAAGATGTTAATTGGAAATGCGGCATTGGGTGATAAAAAGGCCTTAGAGACCATTCTCTATGAGGTGCAGGACATGGTCTTTAATTTATCCCTGCGGATGCTAGGGCACATCCCCGATGCCGAGGATGCTGCACAGGAAATTTTGATCAAGGTAATGACACGGATATCCTCCTTTAAGCAGGAGAGTAGTCTGTCCACCTGGGTATTTCGTATTGCGGTAAACCGTTTAAAAAACTATCAAAAGGGATTATTTGCCAATCGTCCCCTCAGCTTTGAGACCTATGGTGAGGATATTGCCTCGGGACGGGAGCGGGATGTGCCGGATATGAGCGGAGGAGTAGACCAGGCCTTGTTAGAACGGGAATTAAAGCTGTCCTGTTCCAATGTTATGCTCCAATGCCTGGACAAAGAAAGCCGAGCTATCTATATTCTGGGGACGATGTTTCGCCTGGATAGTCGCATTGCCGCAGAAATTATGGAAATCACCCCAGAGGCCTACCGAAAGCGGCTTTCCCGTATCCGTCAAAAAATGGGAGACTTTTTAAAGGCGTATTGCGGGCTATCAGGAACGGGAATCTGTTCCTGTAAACGGCGGATTCATTATGCTATTTTAACCCACCGCATCCATCCCGATCATCTTGACTTTGGGGCCATGGAGGTGTGTGCCTACAAGGATATTGTCGCCTACACCGATGCCATGGAGCAGCTGGATGATTTATCCCAAATCTTTGCCGATTTTCCGGCCTATCACGCTTCGGAGCAGGCGACAGCTTGGATTCAAAAGCTGATGGCAGGGAAGGATTTCTCTGTGGTCATGCAGGGATAAGGTGGGGAATAGAAAGAATGGAGATGAAGTTAGTTTTAGATTATCTCAGAGATTTAGCAGCACATAATAATAGGGAGTGGTATCAGGGGACCAGGAAAAGACGTATGGAGGCCTGTCAGGCCTTTGAAGCCTTGATTTCGGAATTGATGGTAGTCCTTCGAAAAACCCATGGGAATATCCCATCCATCGAGCCTAAAAAGCTGACTTTTAAGATGGTGCGGGACATACGCTTTAGTCATGACAAGTTACCCTATAATCCAGTGTTTCGGGCCCATATCGGTCCCATGGGTAAGCAGCCTATCCCCGTTGGCTATTTTCTGATGATCTCTCCGGAGAACCAATCCTTCCTTGGGGGTGGCCTTTTTTCGGATATATTTAAGGATGCTACGGCAATGGTACGGGATGCTATTTCCAGTCAGGGCAGGGAGTGGGAAGAAATCATCATGGCCCCGGATTTTAAAACACATTTCACAGTGATGGGAAAGGCACTGAAACGGGTACCCCTGGGCTACGATAAAGACCACCCCCAAGGGGAGTATTTAAAAAACAAAAGCTGGTATCTGGAATATCCAGTGCCCGATACCCAGATTTTAAAGGGGGATTTTATTGAGATGGCTACGGATATTTTTGTGAAAATGCGGGATTTCAATGACTTTCTCAATCGGGCATTGGAGGGCTTTGAAATGCCGACATGTTAAAAATAAACTTGCATTTTATGCACAATCCGGTATAATAAAACCATATGTAAAAGTGATGATGGGAAGAGTAGGTACGACAGAACCCTAAAGAGAGCCGTGGTTGGTGGAATGCGGCGGTGGATGTCGGGCTGAAGATGGTCCCTGAGCAGTGTGGGTGAGGTACGGCTAAGCCCATGCCGTTGGCGGCGTTAACGCATGAGAGGAAGGGAAGCATTGACTGGCATCCCTTCGAATTAAGGTGGTACCACGAGATCTTCGTCCTTTTGGATTGAAGGTCTCTTCTTTTTCGCGTTAGCTAACAGAAGTACGGATTTTAAGATGGATAGTCCAGTTAAAAGCTTGTTTTTATAAAGGATTATTCAGTTTAAAAGACGCACGGCGCAGCCGTGAACGAGTGCAGCGAAGCGGAACGAGTTACTTCTGTCACAACCAACCAATAAAACAACATTCTTTAATTAATCAATAGGAGGAACGATGAAAGAACAAAAAACATTTTATGTGACCACGCCGATTTACTATCCCAGCGGGGATTTACATATCGGTCATACCTATACCACGGTGGCGGCGGATACCATCACCCGGTTTAAAAAGCAGCTGGGCTACGATGCCTATATGCTCACAGGCACTGATGAGCATGGTCAGAAGATCCAGGATAAGGCCGAAGAAGCTGGCATCACCCCCCAGGCCTATGTGGATGATGTCGTGGGGCGGATTAAGGAGCTGTGGACGCTGATGAACATCGACTACGATCAATTCATTCGTACGACAGACCCTGAGCATGAAAAGACCATCCAAAGGATTTTCAAGCAACTGTACGATCAGGGGGATATTTATAAGGGCAAGTACGAGGGCTGGTATTGTACCCCCTGCGAGTCCTTCTGGACAGAGAGCCAACTGGTGGATGGCAACTGCCCGGACTGTGGCCGTCCGGTTCAGAAGGCCTCTGAGGAAGCCTACTTCTTTAAAATGAGCAAGTATGCGGATCGGCTGTTAGAGTACATTGAAAGCCATCCCGACTTTATCCAGCCGGAATCCCGGAAAAATGAAATGATCAATAATTTCATCAAGCCCGGCCTCCAGGATCTGTGCGTCTCCCGGACCTCCTTCTTCTGGGGAGTACCCGTCACCTTTGACCCGGGCCATGTGGTGTATGTTTGGATTGATGCCCTACCCAACTATATCTCCGCCCTGGGCTATTTAAATGATAAGCCCCAGCTCATGGAAAAATATTGGCCGGCGGATGTCCATTTGGTGGGGAAGGATATTATCCGCTTCCATACCATTTACTGGCCCATCATTCTTATGGCCCTGGATCTGCCCCTGCCGCACCAGGTCTATGGCCACGGCTGGATTCTCCTTAAGGGAGGGAAGATGTCCAAATCCGTGGGGAATGTAGTGGACCCCGTGGAGTTAGCTAAAAAATACGGTGTGGATGCCCTGCGCTACCACGTCCTCCGGGAAATGACCTATGGTTCCGATGGGATTTATAATGAAGACCTCCTGGTAAGCCATATCAATTCCGATTTGGCCAATGATCTGGGGAATTTACTCTCCCGGACCGTGGCCATGACTGTCAAATATTTCGGGGGGACCCTTCCGGAAGAACGGCAGTCCGGGGAATACGACGGGGAGCTCATCGCCCTGGCAGAAGCCACCCCTGGAGAGGTTGAGGCCCTCATGGACAAGCTGGACTTCAGCAAGGCCCTGGAGGCCATCTGGAAGCTGGTTTCCCGGACCAATAAATATATCGATGAAACCCAGCCCTGGGTGCTGTGCAAGGACGAAGCCACCAAGGCCCGCTTGGCCGCAGTGATGTATAACCTTACTGAATCCCTTCGGATTATCACGGTTTTAATCTCTGCCTTCATGCCCGATACCGGTGCCCGGATGGCCGAGGAATTAAAGATACCAGAGTCCGCCTTAACCTGGGAGAGCATCAAGGACTTTGGGGGCTATCCTTCGGGGATGACCGTGGAACGCTGTGAACCCCTCTTCCCACGGATTGAGGTGGAGAAGGCAAAGCCAGCCCCAGAAAAGAAACAGCAGCAAAAGAAGCCGGCTGCCCCAAAAGCCGATGATGCCAATGCCGAAGGCACAGGCCTCATTACCATCGATGATTTTGCAAAGGTGGAAATGCGGGTTGCCGAGGTGCTGGCCTGTGAAAAGCATCCTGATGCGGATAAGCTGCTGGTTTTCCAGTTGGATTTTGGGAATGAAAAACGTCAGATTATTTCGGGAATCGCCAAATACTACGAGCCGGAAGCCCTGGTTGGGAAAAAAGTCATTGCCTGTACGAATTTGAAGCCGGTGATGCTTAGAGGACTGGAATCCAACGGGATGATCCTTTCTGCGGTCAAGGGAAAGAAACTGACGTTATTGACCATCGAAGACCCTGACTTTAAAGTAGGAGCAACGGTCGGTTGATGCGACGGGAACGGCGGCCACGGCCCCGTCATTGGAAAACACGGCCGACAGCCATGACAATTTGGGCAGCCCGCCACAGGCAGCCGGACCTTCGGCAGCCCTTTAATCTGGAGCTGCACACCAGCTGGGCACGGGTGTTTTTGGCCTTTGTCACAGGGGTGACCCTGCTTAGCCTTTTTGGACAGTGGACGACGATTTTTGATATCAATCCGGCATTCCATCCCTTTTGCTATTTTGCCATTGCCATCATCACCGTAGGGTTATTCGTTGAGGTAGACACCCGGGGGACGATGAAGGTACTTTGGAATCTTGGGGTGGTTTGGCTTTGCGGTATTTTTATCTGGATGATGGACCAGGCCCTTTTTAATGGGATTATTACTGCAGGGGTTGGGCAAGATGCCCTGTCCATTGCCATCGCCATCTTCACCATTGCGGTTATTTTTGCAGCTTCCGGGCGTTTGCAGCTATCCATTATTCTTGCCAGTGTCCTCTGGTATCTTTTAGGGGCAGCTAATTTCCTGGTCTATACATTCCGGGGGGACCCGCTATTCTTTGGGGACCTGCTGGCCCTTCGGACAGCTTTAGATGTATCCGATGGCTACCGCATTGAGTTCACTGGAAACTTTGTGGCGGGAACCCTTATGCTAGGGGCTTTGATGGTGCTGGCCCTTTGGACCCAGAGGGATTTGTCCGGCTTGGGGGTCCGAAGAAAAAGAATCCTCCAGGGCTCTGTTTTAACGGCCTGTGTTGTGGCTGTGGCCTGCTTTATGGGGGGGAATACAGAAGCTTATTACTACTCCTGGGATGCCCAGAGCAATGATTATCTCTATAGCTTCGGGGTCAATATTAAAATGCTGAATATCAAAAGGCCCGAGGGATATGACAAGAAGACGGTAGAAAGCATCACCCAGGGTGCCAAGGCCGAAGCGGAAGGAATAAATCAGAGGGCAACCGGGAAAAAGCCCACGGTTATCGCCGTCATGAACGAAAGCTTTAGCGATTTAAAGGCCGTGGCTGATTTTAAAACAGATGTGGATTATATGCCCTTCTATCACAGCTTACAGGAAAATACCATTAAGGGTAATCTCTATGTGGATGTTCTGGGGGGTGGAACCTGTGACAGTGAGTATACCTTCCTCAGCGGCAATACCACGGCCTTTGTGCCCGATAATGCCAGGCCTTATCAGCTATATGTTAAGGAGAACACACCGACGCTGGTCAGTACCCTTAATGACCAGGGTTATACCAGCCATGCCATCCATCCAGGGGCCCCCAACGCCTGGAACCGGGATAGCGTATATCCGGATTTTGGGTTTACCGATTTTTACACAGGGGACGATTTTTATTTAAATGAAAATGAGAGCTTCACCCGAAGCCTGATTAGTGATCAGGCCACCTATGACCAGGTTGTCCGCTTATATGAAAACAGGGGAACCGAAACGCCCTTTATTTTTGATGTGACCATTGCAAACCATGGCGGCTACGAAGTGATGACCGAGGATTTGGAGCCGGTGCATTTGATGAATATGAAGGGCAGTTACCCCATGGCAGAGGTTTACCTTTCCCTGATTAAAAAGGCGGATGCGGAGATCCAGAATCTGGTGACCTACTTTAGTAACCAATCTGAGCCGGTGGTCCTTGTTTTCTTTGGGGATCATCAGCCCACCATCGAGCCGGCGTTTTATGAGGAAATCATGGGAAAACCCATGTCGGAGTGGACCGAAGAAGAGCTTCAGAAACGTTTTGTGACCCCCTTCTTTATCTGGGCGAACTACGATATTCCAGAGGCTGAGGTGGGGGATCTAAGTGTCAATTATTTATCCAGCCTGTTACTGAGGACCGCAGGTTTGAAGGAGACCGCCTACAATGCCTACTCCTTGGATATGGCGAAGACCCTTCCAGTAATCTCTAAAAAAGGTGTGAAGGATACCCAGGGAAATTACTACGCCCTGGGGGATGCGGAAAAACAGCTTGACGCCCTGGGGGATTATCATATGGTAATGTATAACAACCTCTTCGATGCCAAACATCGCTGTCAGGATGTATTCCATCTGGATCAGGGAATGACTGATTTAAGTGAGGAGAAAAAATAATGAAAATAGAAACCCAATGTCTTCATGAAGGTTATTCACCGGGGAATAGTGAACCCCGGGTGATGCCCATTGTACAAAGCACCACCTATGTGTATGATTCCACGGATGATGTAGCCGCTGTCTTTGATGACCCCACCAAGGGCCTGATCTATTCCCGCTTTGCCAATCCCACCACTGATGTGGTGGAGAAAAAGATTGCCGCCCTGGAGGGTGGGGTAGCTGCCATGGCCACCTCTAGCGGTCAGGCCGCCACCCTATGTGCCATCCTGAACCTGTGCTCTGCCGGAGACAGCTTTATTGCCAGCACCTCTATCTACGGGGGAACTTTGAATCTCTTTGCCATCACCCTTAAAAAGTTGGGGATTGAGTGTATCTTTGTGGAAGCCGACGCCGAGGAAGAGACCATCCAGAAGGCCTTTAAGGCCAATACCAAGGCGGTTTTTGGGGAGACCATCGCCAATCCAGCCTTGACGGTGCTGGATATTGAAAAATTTGCCAGGATTGCCCATCAAAATGGGGTTCCGCTCATTATCGACAATACCTTTGCCACCCCGGTTCTTTGCCGGCCCTTTGAGTGGGGGGCGGATATCGTCATTCATTCCACCAGTAAGTATATGGATGGCCATGCCGTACAGGTTGGGGGGATTATCGTCGATGGCGGTTCCTTCGATTATACAAATGGGAAATTCCCGGATTTTACCGAGCCGGATGAAAGCTACCACGGCATCGTCTATACCCGGGATTACCCCGACTGTCCCTATATCATAAAGGCACGGATGCAGCTTATGCGGGACTTTGGCTGCTATCCAGCGGCCCATTCCTCCTTCCTCCTGAATCTGGGGTTAGAAACCCTGGCGGTGCGGATGAAGCAATATTGTGAAAATGCCCTTGGGGTGGCGGCGTTCCTTTCGGCTTCCGATTGGGTAGAAAGTGTGGCTTACCCTGGGCTTTCCGGGGATGCCTATCACGATTTGGCCAAAAAATATCTGCCCCTGGGAACCTCCGGGGTCATCTCCTTCACCATCAAGGGGGGACGGGATACCGCTGTCCGTTTTATGGACAGCCTGTCCTTAGCCTCCAATGAGGTCCATGTGGCGGATATAAGAACCTGTATCCTCCATCCGGCATCCGCTACCCATAGGCAGCTAAATGATGAGCAGCTGGCAGCCGCGGGGATTGATGGCGGCATGATTCGCCTGTCCGTCGGACTGGAAAATGTGGACGACATCATTGCGGACTTGGAAAAGGGATTTACCGCATTATCGTAAATTTACATTCAAGGGATTGAAAACAAATCAAACGAAACAGTACTATTTTTAATTAATTAAAAATAGTACTGTTTTTTTTATGAAATATACGGGCATTTAGGGAAATTTTGACAAAAAGTATTGAATTATGTAAAAGAACGACAAAGAATGAGTTGACTTTTTTCCTGGACATTCTATAATTAAATGTATAAGAAATAGATTTCTAACCTGAAAAGAAGTGAATGAGATGGGAGGCACATATGAAAAAAGTCGTTGATGACGAACGGTTAATGGTAAAAATCTGTGATATGTACTATAACCAGGATATGAATCAGAAGGCCATTTCCCAACAGCTTGGCTTGTCCCGGCCGACGGTCTCCCGAATCATCAGTAATGGGAAGGAACGGGGCATTGTAAAAATCATTATTAAAAATCTTGAAGGAACAGACTACGTGGATTTGGAACGCACGATTGAGAATATCTACGGCCTTCGAGAAGTCATCATTGTCGATGCTAAAAAAGATCCCTTGGACCAGCGGGAGGAAGTTGGCCGTGTGGCGGCCGGCTATCTGGAACGTATTATTAAGGACAACAATGTGGTGGGGATTTCCATGGGAAATACCCTGAACCGGGTGGTGGACCATGTGGAAAATACTGGAGCTAAGAATGTATGCTTCGTCCCCTTAATCGGGGGAATGGGGCATCTCAAGATGGAGCTTCACTCCAATTCCCTGGTGGAGGCCATGGCCCACACCTATAATGGTGAGTTCATTCCCATGCATGCCCCAGCCCGGGTATCCAATCGGATGATTCGGGACGAGCTGATGAAGGAGGGGAGCATCGCCAAGGTAGTTAAGATGTGCGATGCCCTGGATGTGGCCTTAGTGGGGATTGGTTATCCCAACCAAACTTCTGCCATTATGGCAACTGGCTACTATGACCGAGAGGAAATGGAACGGATGAAGGCCCGCCACGTGGCCGGGGATATCTGTATGCAGTTTTATGATGCCTCAGGGAACACGGCGCCCTTTAAGCCGGATAATAATGTGGTTGGAATTGAAATAAAAAAACTCCGGAAGGTTCCCCATTCCATTGGGGTGGCCTGTGGGGTGGATAAGGTTTCCGCTATTAAAGGTGCCATCAACGGGCGCTATATTAATACATTGGTTACAGACGCAGAATGTGCCGCAAAGCTGGCAGAAAATAATTAAGAAAGAAGCGTGAAGAGAATGAATGAGATTTTGAATTTGGCCCTGAATGATATGGCTAAAACTGAATTTGACTGCTCCTGTGGAAGACACCATAATTTTTCCATCCAGGACATTGCCATCGGCAAGGGAGCACTTACCGAGCTACCCCGGGTGGCAGCACCCTTTAAAGAAGGAAAAGTCCTTCTGATTTACGATAACCACACCTACGAAGCCGCTGGTAAACGGGCATTGGCCCTGCTCCAGGAGGCTGGTTTTAAGAATATTAAAGAGCTTCTCTTTGATACTGGAGACGATGTCCTCATCCCCGACGAAAAGACCCTGGGCCGGATTTTAATGGAACAGGATCTGGACTGTGATGTGATGATCGCCGTGGGCAGCGGTGTGCTGAACGATTCAACCAAGTTTGTTTCCTCCCGCACCCATGTGCCCTATATCATCTGCTGCACCGCCCCCTCCATGGATGGGTACGTGGCCGATGGAGCACCCATCATCAAAGCAGGGGTTAAGCTCTCACCCCTGGCCACCCTGGCCTATGGTGTCGTGGGGGATACGGACATTATGAAAGACGCCCCTATGGATCTGATCCACGCCGGCTTTGGCGATGTGGTGGGTAAAATCACCGCCTTAGCCGACTGGGATCTGTCTGTGAAGATCAATGACGAATACCGCTGCGACACCTGCGTGGAGCTGGTTCGCCGCGCCCTGGATAAATGCTTCAGTAAATCCACAGAATTAAAGGAACGTAACGAAGAAGCCATTCTCTACCTCATCGAAGCCTTAACCCTAACCGGTGTGGCCATGGGTCTGGTAAACATCTCCCGTCCTGCCTCCGGTGCAGAGCATATGCTCTCCCACTACTGGGAAATGGACTTCATCGCCCGGGGACTGACCCCCAACCACCATGGCACCCAGGTGGGGGTGGCTACCCCCATCATTGCCGAGTTCTTTGAAGAACTGGCAGATATCCTGCCTGAAGGCACCGGGGAAATGTGCCCCCCCAGAACAGAAATTGAAGAGCTCCTGCGCAGCGCTGGCTGCCCGGTATCACCCGTAGAGCTCAATATTAATCGGGAGCTGTTCTACAATAGCTTAATTAATGGCTACAAGGTTCGTCCACGGTTCTCCATTATGGAATTTGCCAAGAATAATGGCCGCCTGGAAGCCATTGCCCAGAAAATTACAAACCGTATTTACGGGGAAGCCTAGAGGAGGGACCGAGTTTTATGATGTTAGAGAAGAACACAGCACTTAAGGATGTCAAACTTTTTGTACTGGATATGGACGGCACCGTCTATTTAGGGGATAATCTTATTGACGGGGCCCTGGATTTCATCCACAAGGTGGTGGAATCCGGCCGGGATTATATCTTCTTCACCAACAATGCCTCCAAGGTGCCCGCCATCTATGTGGAAAAACTGGCGCGCATGGGCCTGACGGTGGACGAGAGCAAGGTGGTCACCGCCGGGGATGTGTGCGCAGAGTACATCAAGGAATTTTATCCCAATGCACGGGTCTATTTAAATGGGACCCCGCTCCTCACCGACAACTGGCAGACCAAGGGCATCAACCTGGTGGCGGACGACCCCGAGGTGGCCGTCCAGAGCTTCGATACCACGTTGACCTACGATAAGTTAGATAAAATCTGCCGCTATGTGAGAAACGGTGTGCCCTTTATCGCCACCCATATGGATACCAATTGCCCCACCGAGGACGGCTTCATGCCGGACTGCGGTGCCATGTGCAAGCTCATTGAGGAGTCTACCGGTGTGGCTCCCCGGTTCCTGGGCAAGCCCTGGAAGGAAACCGTGGATATGGTCATGGAAATTACTGGCTATGCCCGGGAGGCCATGGCCTTCGTGGGGGACCGCCTCTATACGGATGTGGCCACCGGGGTAAACAATGGCGCCAAGGGATTCCTGGTCCTCACCGGGGAAGCAGATATGCAGACCGTGGCCGAGTCCGATGTGGAACCCACCTGTATTTACGAATCCCTCAAAGAAATGGCGTTGTATCTATAGTTGAAAAAGTGCTGAAACGTAAGGGAGGGACAACCATTATAATACGTGAACGAAGAGATCCCCTGCGGGCAGTGCATTTCAATTTGATGATAATGGAAATGTAAGCCGGGCAACAACCATATCAAACCCGAAGGGTTTGCGCATTGACGAGTGAGGGTTAGGAATTCACACGTCAGCGCCTGGGGTCCGTAGTGAATCTTTATAATGGTTGTCCTGACCGTCCCAAAGGAGAGATGATGAACAAAGGCTTGATTTACCTGGCCGTCTTCGCCCTGGCGATGATGGTCTTCCAGAATATCATGACCTATTTGCAATATAAGGCCTTCCAGAAGAACGGTAAGGCTATGCAGAAAACGGGCCGAATCATCGGTGTGGGTGTCCGCAAGGGAGGCTTTAATCCCGGCGGCGGTGCCATCGTTATTTTGGCCTGGAACCCGGCAACGGACCGGGTGGTAGAGTGTCGGCGTCTAAAAGGTATTGCTTTTTGGAATACCTTTAAAACCGTCACCAATTATGATGGCATGACCCTAGATGACGTGCGTAGACAGGGGATCGAAGAGGATCGTGTTGTGAACAAACGGCTGCGGGAAAAAGAACCCTACAGTCCGAAGCTAGCTGATAAGCACCGTAAAAAAGGTGCACTCATACAGGCTGTCGAGGCCATCGATATGCGTCTGGCCAAAGAATCGTCAGATTCATCTGCTGCGGGGGAGCGGACAACCATCGATGAGGAAGGACGTGCGCGTATCGAGGCTCGGAAGCGTGAGATCAGAAATCGGGAAAAGGCTGAATAAGCTGGACCCAGAACATATTTAAAGGAGAGCGTATATGGAAGCATTAAACACTTTCGGTGAGGCCTTTTACGGGCTTTTCCAAAACGGCGCGACTTATTTTATCAGTTTGTACGTGCTGAACCTGCTGCCCTGGATTATTATTATGATCGCATTTATGCATATTTTATTCAAACTCATCGGTCTGGATCGGATCGAGCGGTTTTGTAACCTTTTGGGTAAAAATGCCATCACCCGCTGGATCTTAATGCCAGTGGTGTGTATGATGTTTTCCGGAAATCCCATGACTTACCCCTATGCCCGTTTTCTTCCCCAGAACCAGCGGGTGGCATTCTTTGATGCCGGGATTTCCTTCTGTCATCCGGTAACCGGTCTGTTCCCCCATTCCAATCCCGGTGAAGTTTTCGTTTGGTTAGGCATCGCCAGTGGGGTGTTCTATTACACCACCACGATGGGCATTGGCGGCATTGAAGTCCTCGGCGGACTGGCTGTCCAGTACTTCCTGTTGGGGGTTGTCATGTGCCTGCTGCGCAGTGTGGTCACCCAGGTGATTTACAATGCCAAATATAAGAAAAAATACGGCCATGCCCAGGGCACCGAGAAAGCGGAGGCATAGACATGTACAAAGCAGTTAAAATCGAAAAAGGCAATGGCGGTTGGGGCGGACCATTAGTGATCGAACCCACCGAAACCAAGAATAAAGTGGTCTCCATTACCGGTGGGGGTATTGCTCCGGTAGCCCGTAAAATCGCAGAACTTACGGGTGCAGAAGCCGTTGATGGTTTTTCCAATGGCGTCGCTGACGAAGAAATGGCCTGTGTGGTCATTAACTGTGGCGGGACCCTGCGTTGTGGCGTCTATCCGAAAAAAGGTGTCATGACCGTTAATCTGACCCCTGTTGGCCAGTCTGGCCCTTTAGCTCAGTTCATTAAAGAAGATATTTATGTCTCAGGGGTTACCCCCGATGGGATTACCATGGCTGATGGCTCCGAAGCGCCAATAGTGGCAACCGAAACTGTTGTTGAAGAAGAAAAACCAGAAGAAGCCGCACCGGCAGCGGATGCCCCCAAGGAAAACTGGGTAGCCCGGGGCGGGAAGGCTTTGGCGGGCTTTGCGACCACCTGTGTCCAGGGTGCCAAGGAAGCCGTGGATATCTCCATTAAGGACATCATCCCCTTTATGGCCTTCTACTCCCTGGTACTGGGACTCATTAACTTTACCGGACTGGGTGGCCTGATGGGCACCTACGTTTACCCCTATTTAGGGACACTGCCGGGCTTATTGGTTCTGGCCATCATCTGCGGCTTGCCCATTCTATCACCCCTGGTGGGATCTGGCGCCCTCATCGGACAGCTGCTGTCCGTCATTATTGGATATGGTATTATGACCGGAACCTTCCCGGTAATCCTGGCACTGCCTGCTTTCTTTGCAGTGGATGTTCAGGTTGGATGTGATTTTATTCCCGTGGGTCTTTCCATGGGGGATGCGGCCAACGATACCGTGGATATCGGCGTTCCTTCTGTTCTGCTGTCCCGGATCATTACTGGCCCAATAATGGTCATATTGGCATTTTGTGTTGCAACTATGCTATAATTGACATAGAATGATAGGAGAGTTCAAATGGGATATAAAGCAACGATAACGGAAATTGGTCCGATGGTACAAGATTTCATCGGCGAAAACATGATCATCATCTTCGATAACAATGCGCCGGATGCCTTAAGGGATATGGCTGTTCTTCATTCCATCGAGGAATGGGAGCGGGATATCACCATCGGGGATGAGCTCGTTGTTTGTGAGAAAAGGTATAAAGTGACAGCTATAGGAAATGAAGCCAACGAAACCCTAAAAACCATGGGACATTGCACCTTGATGTTTAATGGTGCCGATACCGCCCAGTTGCCAGGTCATATTGAGCTTTCCGGCGATGGGTTGCCAGACTTATCCGTCGGTATGTCCATTGAAATCATTTATTCTTAACAAGAGAGGTCAATTTTATGTACGCAAAGGAAACCATCATCATTAATAAGACCGGTCTGCACGCGCGGCCGGCATCGGAATTCACCAAGCAAGCCACAGGATTCCAGTCCGACATCACCATCGTCAACCTGGATTCCGGTAAGGAGGGCAATGCCAAATCCATCATCGCCGTGATGGCCATGGCATTATCCAAGGACACCAAGATTCAAATTCGCGCAGAGGGGGAAGATGAAGAAGCAGCGGTAGAAGCCCTGATTACCCTCATTGATGGTGGGTTTGGCGAAGTGTAATAAAAAAAGAACGAATGTAGAAAACCCCGGATCAGGACGATTCGGGGTTTTCTACATTAATTTGCGGCGTTAATCTTCACTTTTATGGTTACTCATCAGTACAATCCCTGCACTTGTTACACCGATACCAAGAAGTAAAACCGCTTCTGTTGTTTGGATTGCATTCAGGATAGACAGAGTGATAACTGCCACACCCATTGCAATAGGCATTGCTTTAAGGATTGTGCCGATGATTTCTTTAATTGACTTATTTGATGTGGTGTTAATTTTATTTTTCAAAAGTATTCTCCTCTATGAATTTAAAAAGCTAAATATAGAACCATTTTTTCTGTCCAAATAGCGAAAGACCTGCTTATATGCTTCGTCGAAAAGGTCATAATGCTTACACCTTCTGTTTTGCCCGCGGCACCGGCGTACCATCCGGCACGATCAGCGTCAGTCTTTGGCAGGGATAGCCGAGGGCCTCGGTCAGCTCGCCCTCGGCAAAACCGAGGTGCTTGTACAGCGCCCGGGCCGCCGTGCCCTGGGGATCGCCCTCCCGATAGGTGGTGACGGAAAGTGCTGTCCCCACAGGAAACTGCGCCGCCGCTGTTTCCACCAACCTCGCCGCCAAACCGTGACGACAATCGTCCGGTGATACGGCGAGAAAATCAATTTCCTGCCGCTCCTTGGAGAAAAGGAGGGCCGCGACAACGGTGTTGCCATCCCGGTACACCCAGGCCTCATTACCCTGGATATAGGCGGCCAGCTGTGCTTTGTATTCTCCTTCATTCAGACCGGGGAAATGCTCTTTGACCCTGGAGACAAGGACCATCCAGCTGGGGATATCCTCGGCTGTTGCCGGGTAGGGAATACGCAGTTCCTGATCGTCGGTGGGCATCCCCATCAGCAGGCTGACGCCCCTTTTTATTTCTGTTCGATCCTTCAGATAGGTGGTGCTGTCCTCGTGGAGAATGGCACTGCCCACACCGTGGGTCAGGTACAGCGCGGCAACTTCCGGTGCAAGGGCAGGCGCTATTCTGTAATAGTCGCTTTGAATGTCCACCACCTGCCGCAGATATGGCTCGATGATGGTCAGCGTGTGTTCCCGTATGGCCCAGCGTACGGTCCGGTGCAGATTGCCGGCGTATTGGGCTCGAAATCTGGTGGTTTCCCGCTCCATATACTCAAAAAAGTCCTGCATAACCCGGCAGGGATTGCGCCTTCCATGGGCAACAATCGCTGAAAAGTCAGCGTCATAACGGGCAAAAAACAAATCCAACACCGCATCAAAAACCTTGTCTTTGTTTTTAAAGTAGTAGTAAAATAGTCCGACCTCGCCACCCGCCTGATTCATAATGGAACGTACCGAGGTGCCGTCATAGCCATTTTCCAAAAATAACTGAAGTGCTGCCCCCACAATTTCATCCCGTTTTCCGCCATCACCGACCGTTTTTCTTGACATTATTCACCCTCCACATTGTATTGAATATCGTTCAATTTATTTTAGTATAGTCCTCGTTTTTTTACTTGTCAATCCTTATTTGAATATTGCTCAATTCGTTGAATTTACAGTGTAAATCGGGTTTTTTATAAAAATTCTTGACAATTGTTCAAAAAAGGCGTAAACTCATAAACAAGTTAAGCAGTGATTTAACGTATTAAAGTACAAACGGAAATAACAAACCGTTGAAGCGGAGATAACGGGGATGATGCTCCCACAGAGAACCCAGGGTGCTGAGAGCTGGGTGGAAAACAAATCGTCAAATGGACCGCTGAGGGCACAGTGAAAGGCATAGGCTAAGTATTCTGTGACGTGGGGGCATACGTCAGTTGCCGGGGGTATGTTGGTACCCTGCAAAGCGCACGGCTTTTTTGTCGTGAACCAAGGTGGCACCGCGGAAATTTTTCGTCCTTGGCAGATTATTTTAATCTGTCGAGGACGTTTTTATTTTTTGGAACCATCACTTAGGAGGACACACCATGCAAATCATCCATACACTCACCCCACAGAAAATCACCCAGCTTTTAGAGGCGGGGTATAAAACCTACCCCCTGGCGGTGGAAATGCTGTCGGACAGCCACACCCCCATTACGGTGCTGCGGATTCTAAAGGGGACATCCCGCCATTGCTACCTGCTGGAATCCGTGGCCGGAAGTGAGCGCTGGGGGCGATACACCTTTCTAGGCTACGACCCTAAGCTGGAGATCACCTGTCGGGATGGGGCGATGAAGGTGGGGGAGGAATCCTTTGAAACCCAGGACCCCGCCGGGGCCATCCGTCAGGTTTTAGCGGATTACAAAAGCCCAAGGGTTCCGGGGCTGCCCACCTTTACCGGGGGCCTTGTGGGATACTTTTCCTACGATTACCTCCACTACGCTGAGCCCACCCTGGATTTCAGCAGCCAGGCGGGAGAGGGCTTTCGGGATGTGGACCTCATGCTTTTTGACAAGGTCATCGCCTTCGACCATTTTAAGCAAAAGATCATCCTTATGGCCAATGCGGCCTTAAAGGATGGGGAAGCGGGTTGTCAGAAGGCTGAGACGGAGCTTGCGGCCATGCGGGAACTGATTCTGGGGGGAACCCCTTGTACGGCGGACCCGGGGCAGATGACCACCCCCATCACCCCCCTTTTTGATGAAGGGGAGTATTGCCGGATGGTGGCGACGGCCAAGGACCACATCCGGGAGGGGGATATCTTTCAGGTGGTGCTGTCCAACCGGCTCTCCGCCGGGTACACCGGAAGCCTGCTCAACACCTACCGGGTCCTGCGGACCACCAACCCTTCCCCCTATATGTTTTACTTCTCCTCCGAGGATATTGAGGTGGCCGGGGCATCCCCGGAAACCCTGGTGAAGCTGGAGGATGGTGTGCTCCACACCTTTCCCCTGGCGGGAACCAGACCCCGGGGAAAGGATGAAGCCGAGGATATCCAGCTGGAGAGGGCGCTTTTAAAGGACGAAAAGGAGCTGGCGGAGCACGATATGCTAGTGGACCTGGGACGTAACGACCTGGGCCGGGTAAGCCGCTTTGGCAGTGTGGCTGTGGAGACCTACCGCCAGGTGGAGCATTTTTCCCATGTGATGCACATCGGCTCCACGGTCCGGGGGGAGCTGGCCCCGGGAAAGGATGCCCTGGATGCGGTGGCGGCGGTGCTGCCGGCGGGGACCCTTTCCGGTGCCCCCAAGCTCCGGGCCGCCCAGATCATCGGGGAGCTGGAGGGCAACCGCCGGGGAATTTACGGCGGGGCCATTGGCTATATTGATTTTACAGGGAACATGGACACCTGCATTGCCATCCGCATCGCCTACAAAAAGGACGGGGTGGTCTATATCCGAAGCGGTGCCGGCATCGTGGCGGATTCAGTTCCCCAAAGGGAATATCAGGAATGTATTCAGAAGGCGGCAGCAGTGGTGGATGCCCTGAAGGCCGCCCAGGAGGTGGAATGATGATTTTACTCATCGACAACTACGACAGCTTTTCCTACAATCTGTACCAGCTGATGGGTACCATCAATCCGGACATTCAGGTGGTTCGCAACGATGCCCTGGGGGTGGAGGATATCCGGGCTCTGGCCCCGGAGGCCATTGTGTTATCCCCTGGTCCGGGGCGGCCCGAGGATGCGGGCATCTGTGTGGCAGTGGTGAAGGAATTGGGGGCGGAGATCCCCATTTTGGGAGTATGCCTGGGGCATCAGGCCATCTGCCAGGCCCTTGGCGGGTCCATCGGCTATGCTAAAACCCTGGTCCACGGCAAGGCCCATGCCATCCAGATGGCACCGGAGCATCCCCTGTTTAAGGGCTGTGGTGAAACCACCACCGTGGGGCGCTACCACTCCCTGGCCCTTTTGGAGGACACCCTGCCCGAAAGCCTAGGGGTCATTGCCAGGAGTGCCGACGGGGAGGTCATGGCTGTGGCCCACAGTACATACCCCATCATCGGCCTGCAATTCCATCCCGAATCCATCCTCACCCCCCAGGGACCGAGGATGGTCGCTAATTTTTTAAAGAACCGGACACCCTCAGTGAGATAAGAAAGGACATCATATCATGATTAAAGAAGCCATCGAAAAAATCGTCAATAAAGAGGATTTAAGCTATCAGGAAGCCTACATTGTTATGAATGAAATTATGGCAGGGGAGACCTCCCAGACCCAAAACGCCGCCTTCCTGGCGGCTCTGACCACCGAGAGTACCAAGGCGGAGACCATTGATGAAATTGCCGGCTGTGCCGCAGCCATGCGGGACCACGCCACCAAGGTGGAGCACAATTTGTCTGTTATGGATATTGTGGGAACCGGGGGAGACGGCGCCAAAAGCTTTAATATCTCCACCACTGCGGCCTTTGTGCTGGCGGCTGGGGGCATTAAGGTGGCTAAGCACGGCAACCGGGCGGCTTCCTCCAAATCCGGCACCGCCGATTGCCTGGAGGCCCTGGGGATTAACATCGTCCAGGAGCCAGAGCGCTGTGCCGAGCTTTTAAAGGAGGTGGGGCTGTGCTTCCTCTTCGCCCAGAAATACCATACCTCCATGAAATACGTGGGGCCTATCCGCAGGGAGCTGGGAATTCGCACGGTATTTAACATCCTGGGGCCCCTGACCAACCCCGCCGCCCCCACCATGCAGCTGCTGGGCGTGTACGATGAATCCCTAGTGGAGCCATTGGCCAAGGTCATGGCCAGCCTGGGGGTCAGACGGGGTCTGGTGGCCTACGGTCAGGATAAGCTGGATGAAATCTCCCTGTCCGCACCCACCACCCTCTGTGAGGTGAAGGAGGGCTACTACAAAAGCTTCACCATCACCCCCGAGGAATTTGGATTCACCCGGTGTGCTAAATCCGATTTAGTGGGGGGAACCCCGGAAGAAAATGCGGCCATTACCCGGGAAATTCTCTCGGGAGGGGCTGGACCTAAGCGCAGTACCGTGCTGATGAACGCTGGAGCCGGGCTGTACATCGGGGAGAAGGCAGAATCCATTGCAGCGGGCATTCGCCTGGCTGAAAGCCTGATCGACAGCGGTGCCGCCCTGGCCAAGCTGGAAGAGCTGAAGGGGGCGGTGGCTTAAATGGCAGATATCCTCCATACCATTGCCGACCATGCCCGCACCCGGGTGGAGCAGGCCAAGGCCAGTGTCCCCACCACGGTGCTGGCTGCTGAGGTCCAGGCCCTGCCCCCCTTAGAGGGTTTTCCCTTTGAGGCGGCTCTCTCCAGGGAGGACATGGCCTTTATCTGTGAGTGTAAGCAGGCCTCCCCCTCCAAGGGACTCATCGCCCCGGACTTTCCCTATCTGGATATTGCCCGGGACTATGAGGCCGCCGGGGCCTCGGCCATTTCTGTCCTCACTGAGCCCCAGTGGTTTTTAGGGAAGGACAGCTACCTGTCGGAGATTTCCCGGTTGGTGACCATCCCCACTCTCCGCAAGGATTTCGTCATTGACGACTATATGATCTGTGAGGCTCGGCTTCTGGGAGCATCGGCGGTGCTGCTCATTGTGGCGCTGCTGGATGGGGACACCCTCACCCGGTATATTAACCTCTGCGATAAGCTGGGGCTCTCTGCCCTGGTGGAGGCCCACGATGCCGAAGAAATTAAGATTGCCCTGGCCGCTGGTGCCCGGATTATCGGGGTGAACAATCGGAACCTCAAGGATTTTACGGTAGACTTCGACAATAGCCGCCGTCTGAGGGACCGAGTACCGGGGGATGTCCGCTTTGTGGCGGAATCCGGCATTCGCAGTGCCGGGGACATTCAGGTGCTTCGGGAGGCTGGGGTGGATGCCGTTCTCATTGGCGAAACCCTGATGCGGGCAGGGGATAAAAAAGCGGCTCTGGATGCCTTAAAGGGAGATGTCCCATGTCTGTAAAAATCAAGCTCTGCGGCATGATGCGCCCTGAGGATATCCAGACGGCTAACGCCCTCATGCCCGATTACGTGGGATTTATCTTTGCCCCGGGAAGCCGCCGGGCAGTAAGCCATGGGATGGCCAAAGCCCTGTCTGCTGCCCTGGACCTCGGCATCACACCGGTGGGGGTCTTTGTGGATGCTCCGCTGAAGGAAATGGTATCCCTGGTGAACAAAGGAATTATCCGGGCCATCCAGCTCCATGGGAAGGAGGACGAGGCCACCATCTGCGCTTTGAAGGAAGTTGTTTCGGTCCCCATTATCAAGGCCTTTTCCATGACAAAGCCCGGGGACGGAGCCCGGGCCCGGGCCTCCAGTGCGGATTTGGTCTTATTGGACAACGGCCCCGGGGGCACCGGTGCGGTATTTGACTGGGCCCTCATCCAGGAGATGGACAGACCTTATCTCCTGGCTGGAGGACTCACCCCGGACAACGTGGGGATGGCCATCCAGGGCCACGCTCCCTGGGGGGTGGATGCCAGCTCCGGCATTGAGACCCAGGGGAAGAAAGACCCAGAGAAAATGCAGCACTTTGTGGCTGCGGTTCGGAAAACCAATAAAAAGGAGAAACCATGACTGAAAAAAAAGGACGCTTCGGCATCCATGGCGGCCAATACATTCCAGAAACCCTGATGAATGCCGTCATTGAGCTGGAAGCCGCCTACAACCACTATAAGGATGATCCGGCCTTCAATGCCGAGCTCACCGACCTGTTAAATAACTACGCTGGGCGCCCCAGCCGCCTGTACTACGCCGAAAAAATGACCCGGGATCTGGGCGGGGCCAAGATTTACTTAAAACGGGAGGACTTAAACCACACCGGCTCCCATAAAATCAACAATGTATTGGGTCAGGCCCTTTTGGCCAAGAAAATGGGCAAGACCCGACTCATCGCCGAAACCGGGGCAGGCCAGCACGGGGTAGCCGCCGCAACCGCCGCCGCCCTTATGGATATGGAGTGCGTGGTGTATATGGGGGAGGAGGATACCATTCGTCAGGCCCTTAATGTGTACCGCATGCGTCTGCTGGGGGCCACGGTCATCCCCGTCACCGCCGGCACCGCCACCTTAAAGGATGCGGTTTCTGAAGCCATGCGGGAATGGACCAGCCGTATTGAGGATACCCACTACCTCCTGGGATCCGTCATGGGGCCCCATCCCTTTCCCACCATGGTCCGGGATTTCCAGGCCGTCATTTCCCGGGAAGCCCGGGCCCAGATTTTAGAGGCCGAGGGACGATTGCCCGATGCCGTACTGGCCTGTGTGGGGGGCGGGAGCAATGCCATTGGCTCCTTCTACCATTTCATCCCCGATGAGGGGGTTGCCCTCATTGGCTGTGAGGCCGCCGGCCGGGGTATTGGCACCTTTGAAACCGCCGCCACCATGAATGTGGGTCGGGTGGGGATCTTCCACGGGATGAAATCCTACTTCTGCCAGGATGAATACGGGCAGATCGCCCCGGTGTATTCCATCTCTGCGGGGCTGGATTACCCCGGGGTGGGGCCGGAGCATGCCCACCTCCACGATCTGGGCCGGGGGCAGTACGTCCCCGTCACCGACGATGCGGCCGTAGAGGCCTTTGAATACCTCTCCCGCACCGAGGGCATCATCCCCGCCATTGAATCCGCCCATGCCGTGGCCTACGCCCGGGAGCTGGCCCCCACCATGGGGAAGGATCAGATCATCATCATCACCCTTTCGGGCCGGGGGGATAAGGATTGCGCCGCTGTTGCCCGTTACAGAGGGGAGGACCTCATCGATGAGTAAGATAGCTGACGCCTTTAAAAACCATAAAGCCTTTATTCCCTTTATTACCTGCGGAGACCCGGACTTAGAAACCACGGAAAAAATTGTCCGGGCCGCTGTGGATAATGGTGCTGATTTAGTGGAGCTGGGGATTCCCTTCTCCGACCCCACCGCCGAGGGTCCGGTGATCCAGGGAGCCAATATAAGAGCTTTGGCCGCCGGTACCACCACCGACAAGATCTTTGACATGGTCCGCCGGCTGCGGGTGGACATCACCATTCCCATGGTCTTTATGACTTACGCCAACGTGGTCTTTTCCTACGGGGCAGAGCGCTTTATCAAAACCTGTGCGGACATCGGCATGGACGGCCTTATCCTTCCGGATTTACCCTTTGAGGAGAAGGGCGAATTCGAACCCCTGTGTATGGCCCATGGCTTGGATCTTATTTCCCTCATCGCCCCCACCTCTGAGGACCGCATCGCCACCATTGCCCGGGAGGCCAAGGGCTTTATCTACATCGTCTCCTCCCTGGGGGTCACCGGGGTGCGCTCGGCCATCACCACGGACATCGGCGCCATGGTGGACCTCATCCGGGCCAATACCGATACCCCCTGTGCCGTGGGCTTCGGCATCTCCACCCCGGACCAGGCCCGGGCCATGGCCGATCGCTCCGACGGGGCTATCATTGGCTCTGCTATTATTAAAATTATGGCGGAGTATGGTAAGGAAGCCCCACAGAAGGTGGGGGAATACGTTGCTGGGATTCGGGCTGGGATGGATTGTCATTAAAGGACTTGTATTCTCTTTGTTTAAAATGTATACTAAAATAGAAAATAAGTTTACGTAAAGAAGGAACCCTCATGCAAAAAATCGAAACCCGAACCTTGACCCGCATCGCCATTATTACCGCTTTACTCTGTATTATTGGACCCCTGTCCCTGCCTATTCCCATCAGCCCGGTACCCATTTCCCTTACGCAGCTGGGCGTTTATGCCGCGGTGTATACGTTAGGGAAGAAACAGGGTACCCTGGCCGTATTTCTCTATCTCATCATTGGGACCATCGGTGTACCGGTTTTTTCTGGATTTGCCGGGGGCATCGGCAAGCTGGCAGGCCCCACCGGGGGCTATCTGTTGGGCTTTGCCATGATGGCCTGGGTCCTTGGCACCTTTGTGGAGCGCTGGCCGGAGAGCCGGTGGTTCCAGGCTTTGGGGATGCTTTTGGGCAATCTGCTGGTCTATGTCGTTGGGACGGTCTGGCTGATGGTCCAGGCCCATCTTGGTCTGGGCGCTGCCCTGATGGCCGGGGTTATTCCTTACATCGCCTTCGATATTATTAAGGCCGCCATCGCCCTGGGTGCTGGGCCGACGCTGATGAAGAAGGTCGGGAATCAGTAAGACAAGATCCATTAATTGTGATATAATGCGGGAAATCCCGCGTTTTTTTATATTAGGAGGACCCCATGACCTTACAGCAACTCAAATACGCCATTGCCGTGGCTGATAGCGGCTCCATGAACCAGGCGGCCGCCAGGCTTTTTATCACCCAGCCCAGTTTATCCGCCACCATTAAAGAATTAGAGGAAGAAATTGGCGTGTTGCTGTTTCTTCGTTCCAACCGGGGAATTACGGTTACCGCCGAGGGGGAGGAGTTTTTAGGCTATGCCCGCCAGGTGGTGGATCAATACAGCCTATTGACGGAGAAATACACCCTGGGTCAGCGGAAGGAGAAGTTCAGCGTCTCCATGCAGCACTATTCCTTTGCGGTGAAGGCCTTTGTGGAGCTAGTTAAGAGGGTAGGGATGGAGGCCTATGAATTTGCCATCCACGAAACCAAGACCTTCGAGGTGATCCAGAATGTCAAGCATTTTCGAAGTGAGCTGGGGGTGCTCTACCTCAGCGATTTTAACGAAGCGGTGATGATGAAGATCCTCCGGGAAAATGGCCTGTCCTTTACACCGCTCTTTACCTGTGGGACCTATGTGTACCTTTGGCGGGAGCATCCTCTGGCGTCCCAGTCGGTTATTACCATGGCGGAGCTGGAGCCCTATCCTTGTCTGGTTTTTGAACAAGGTCAGCAGAATTCCTTTTATTTGGCCGAGGAAATGAAAAGCACCACGGACCATGCCCGGACCATCAAGGCCGACGATCGGGCGACCATGCTCAACCTGATGGTTGGGCTTAACGGCTACACCCTGTGCTCGGGTTTCGTCAGTGAGGAGCTCAATGGAGACACCTGTATCGCCGTACCCCTGGCCGAAAGTGAGGAAATGCGCATCGGCATTATCAGCCATCCCGGGGCACCCATCAGCCGTTTGGGGAAGCTTTTCATCGAGGAGCTTCAACAATATGCAGCTACCTGGCTATAGGCCAAACCTATAGCCAGTCATGGATTTCATGTATTAACACTTTTCGTATTATTACAGGTATAATAAGACTTACAAAATATATATTGAATGAAAGGGAAGCATCATGAAATCACTTAAAAAAATCATTGTACTCGGTTTGGTAGCCGGTTTAGTCGCTACCGTTTTGGCAGGCTGTGGCGGAGGCAGCACCGGTTCGGATGATAAAACCATCACCGTGGGGGCGTCACCCACACCCCATGCCGAAATTCTAAAGGTGGCGGAACCCGTACTCAAGGAGGCAGGCTACACCCTGGTTATTAAAGAATTTACGGATTATGTTCAGCCCAACCAGGCCCTGTCCAATAAGGAGCTGGATGCCAACTACTTCCAGCATCAGCCCTATCTGACGGACTATAACGAAAAGAATGGCACCGACCTGGTGTCTGCAGGCTCTATCCACTACGAACCCCTGGGGATTTATGCCGGTAAAACCAAGGCCATTGCCGATTTGGCAGATGGTGCCACTATTGCCGTTCCCAACGATACCACCAATGAAGCTCGGGCATTACTCCTTCTGGAAGCCCAGGGACTCATTAAGATTAAGGAAGGGGCTGGACTGGCCGCTACACCGAAGGATATTGTGGAAAATACCAAAAACCTGAAAATCCAGGAGCTGGAAGCCGCTCAGCTGGCCCGATCCCTTGGGGATGTCGACCTGGCCGTCATCAATGGGAATTACGCCCTGGATGCCGATCTTAAGGTAACCGATGCCCTGGCCAAGGAAGAAAAGAATTCTGAAGCCGCCCAGACCTACGCCAACATCGTGGCCGTTCGTAAGGGTGAGGAAAGTAGTGCTAAGACCAAGGCCCTCATCGAAGCCCTGAAAAGCGATGCGGTGAAGGATTATATCACCCAGAATTACAGCGGTGCGGTGGTTAGCATCGATTAGAAAAAGTTTTTATAAAAACAACCGGATGAGCGGTGCTCTCCGGTTGTTTTCTTTCAAAGATGATTTTTTTAATATTCGCTGGTCATTGAAATGGTGTGGCCATCACTCACCACCGTTACAGCCCCCAGAACATCTGTACGGTAGAGATCGTAGGTCTCTCCCCGGGCGAGCATGCGGTCTCCCGGCAGGCCGTAGTCATTATCCTTTCCCACGGAAATGAGAATGGTCGTAAGCTCTGGGCCGCAGGCAGACAGCCAGGCATCGGTGGTGGAGGTGTTGGAGCCATGGTGGGCGGCTTTGAGGACATCGCAGTGGATATCAGCACCGGATTCCAGGATTTCCCGTTCCTCCAGGGCTTCCATATCCCCGGTGAAGAGGAAGGCCTTTTCCCCGTGGGTCATGCGGAGGACAATGGAAGAGTTATTGATATCACTGTATTTGTCCTGGGCAGGCCCCAGGCAGGTGAGCTGGGCATCTCCCAGGGTGAAGGTCTCACCGACGGCGGGGTGCTTGGTGGGGATGTTTTTGGCCTGGAGGGCCTTTAGGGTATTGGTATACACCTTGGAGGTGGCAGCTTGGGGGCTGATGAGGACCTCCTTGATGGGGAAGGCCTCGATAACGGCCTGGGCCCCGCCGATATGGTCGGCGTGGGCGTGGGTGAGGACTAAATAATCCAGCTGGGTGACCCCCAGGGCCTTAAGATCCGTGATGAGCTGGGCCTTGGTAGCGGTATCCCCGGTATCAATGAGCATGGTGCTGCCATCACCGGTTTGGATGCAGATGGCATCGCCCTGGCCCACATCCAGTACCGTTACCCGGACCTCACCGGTGGCCGGTGGAGCAGAAGGTGTTCCCCCATCGAAAAGAGAGCAGCCCCAAAGGGGAAAGCATAGGGTTAGCAAAAGGCCGATTAGGAGTAAAAAGGTTCTGGAGTGGCTGTTTCTACCGGCCATGGGTCACGCTTTCCAGTAAGGCCTGGGCTTCGGCTAAGGCCTGGGCAGTTTTTTCAGGGTTCACGGTAAAGGTCTGGCCATCGGTGGTCAGCACATCCCCTTCCGCAGCTTCTGGGGGGAGTTGGCTTCTCGGAATGAGGAGCTGTTTGCCTCCGGTTTCAAAATCCAGGAGAGTGGCGGTTTCGCCTTCAAAACGGTCTATGGTATAATCGGTCAAATGAATGGCCCCCTTTCGAATGATGTGTGACTATTATAACGGAAAGGGGACGGTTGGGATAGCTTTTTTTAGAATGTGTGGAAACTGTGGACAATTTCTGTGGATAATGTGGATAAAATTAAAAAAACTAAGGAAAATTCTTGGTTATTCCGTTGTTTTGCCTGTGTATAAGTCAAAGATTTTTTGTTTTTTGTGGATAAAGGGGACTCAGGGTATCCGAGACGGAATACTTTATGATATCCTAAGGATTAAAGGAGGTCGGTTAAATGAAAAATACAAAACGGATGGCCCTGGAGGCCGCCTTTCCCCATACCCTGCCAATTATGGCTGGTTTTTTATTTCTGGGTATGGCTTATGGCATTTATGCCCACTCCCTGGGGTTCTCCTTTGTCTATCCCATGGTGATGGCCCTGACCATCTTTGCAGGGTCCATGGAATTTGTGGCCATGGATTTGCTTTTGGGGGCCTTTAATCCATTGGGGGCCTTTTTACTGGCCCTGATGGTCAATGCGAGACATTTATTTTACGGTATCGCCATGCTGGATAAATATCGGAATACGGGGAAGAAGGAGGGATATCTGATCTTTGGGATGTGCGATGAATCCTTCTCCATTAATTGTACGGCGGCCATTCCAGAGGGGGTGGATGCCGGGTGGTTTATGTTCTTCGTCACCCTCCTCAACCAAATCTATTGGGTGTTGGGGGCCACCCTGGGAGGCCTGATGGGGAACATCATTCCCTTTAATACCCAGGGCCTGGATTTTGTGATGACGGCCTTGTTTATTGTGCTTTTCCTGGAGCAGTGGTTTAAGGAGAAGAATCACGCCAGTGCCCTCATTGGCATTGTGGTGTCGGTGGCTGCCCTCATTCTGTTAGGGGGAAGCGCCTTTATCATCCCGGCCATGATTGTCATTTTAGCTTTGCTCATCCTCCTTCGGAGTCGGCTGGATCAGGAGGTGGTGAAGTGACGATTACAGAGCAGATGATTACTGTGGCTATGGTGGTTCTGGGGACCTTACTCACTCGGTTTCTGCCCTTTATCCTTTTTCCCGCAGGGAAGAAAACCCCGAAGTGTATTGAGTATTTAGGGCGGGTGCTCCCCGGAGCGGCCCTGGGGCTGCTGGTGGTTTATAGCTACAAGGGGGTTGCCTTTATGGATGTTTCCCAGGGATTGCCGGTGATTATCGCCTCTGGGGTGGTGGTGCTCCTGCATTTGTGGAAGCGTCAGATGCTCTTATCCATTGCGGCGGGCACCGTGGTGTACATGGTGCTGGTCCAGCTGGTTTTTTAAAGGGCCCGTTTAGACCATTATGGTAAGATAGAAAAAAATTCCCGGAGAATATGCCGGGCGAATAGGAGAATTAAAGCGATAACATGCTGAAAACAATTGGACCAGAGGATTTTGATGCCGTATATGCCATTATGGAGGAGGCCTTTCCCGTCTCAGAGCGGCGGCCTTACCACGGCCAGCGAAAACTCCTTGAGGAGGAGGCCTACACCCTTTATGGCTATGAGAAGGGCGGGGAGCTGGCGGCCTTTATGGCCTTGTGGGAGCTGGAGCCCTTCATCTTTACCGAGCATTTTGCCGTTTCCCCGGCTTTCCGGAACCAGGGCATGGGGGAAACCATCCTGGGGGAAACGTTCAAGGTTTTGCACAAGCCCTTGATTTTAGAGGTGGAGGAGCCAGAAGTATCCGAAATGGCCAGACGGCGCGTCGGGTTTTATGAGCGCAACGGCTTCCACCTCACCGAGGTGGCCTATGACCAGCCGGTCTTAACCCCCGGCGGAGAGATTGTCCCCCTCCGGGTAATGAGCTGGCCAGAGCCCCTGTCCGTAGCGGATTTTCAGGCCGCCCGAAAGGAATTTTTCCAGAGGGTTTACGGACAGAAAAAATAAGGTGAAGGGTAAGCTGTTCGACGCTCCTCTACAAATTACTTTGGCTGCGGTTGCTGGATTTTCGGAGGTAATTGCCGATATTGGTGACGCACATGAGGGTGAGGACCAGGAAAAAGCCGGGGATCAGGATGATCCACCAGGAATTGGTCAGCAGTGCCTTTTCAGATAAAGAGAGCATACTCCCCCAGGAAATAATCTCCAGGGGAAGGCCCAGACCCATAAAGCTAAGGGTGGATTCCGCCACGATGGCGCTTCGGATATTCATCACCACCATAAACATAATGGAAGAAATGAAATTAGGGGTGAGGTGATGCCAGAGGATATGGAAAAACCCGCCCCCCATGCAGCGGGACGCCAGGACATACTCACTATTTCGGATTTGCTGAACCTCGGTGCGGACCACCTTGGCGATGCTGGTCCAACTGGTCAGTCCAATGACGATGGAGATGGTCAACACATTGGCCTGACCGAGGATGGCCAGGATCAGGATGGTCAGGAGCAGTCCGGGAATACTGAGGATAATATCCGTCAGGCGCATGAGCAGGGTATCCAGCCATGGAGGGGCACAGCCGCTGACAGCCCCAAAGACAATGGCGATGGCCGTGGAAATAGCCGTGGAAAAAAAGCCGATAAAGAGGGATATCCGACCGCCGTACCAAATCATGGAGAAAATATCCCGGCCCATGGTATCCGTTCCAAAAAGATAGGTGCCATTGGGGGCCTGGTTATAATCCATGAGATTCATATAGGTGGGGTCCTTGGTCATAATAAGCTGGCAGAACAGACATCCCAGCACAATAAGGCCCAACAGAACCATGGAGAGGATGGGCTTCCCCTGATACCACTTCGGCCGGAGGACCGGTGCGGCGGGCAGCTCCTGGATACCGACGATTTTAAAGGGATCATTCATGATTTTGCACCTCCGATTTTTCAGTCTGGACGGTGGCCTTGATCCGAGGATCGATATGCTCGTTAACGGTCTGGGCAATGAGGTTGCACAGAATCACAATGACCCCGGAGAAGAGGCAGAGGAGCATGAGCAGGTTGTAGTCCTTATACCGGGCGCTTTCGTAGGAGAGCAGGCCAATGCCCGGATAAGAAAACACCGTTTCCACAATAAAAGTCCCCATGAGCACATGGGGAACCGCAATGGCCATAATGCTCAAATAGGCGGGGAGAACCCCCTGGAGGCAGTGCCGAAAGAGGATTTGCCCCTTGCTCAGGCCCTTGGACTTAGCCAGAAGCACATAATCCGCCCGGACCTCCTCGAGGATTTTATTGCGAATCATATAGGCGTAGTACCAGAGATGCCCCATCACCACCACGGTCATGGGGAGGATGAGGTGGGCCAGGCGATCGCCTATATCCCCCTGGTGGCCGATGGTATAGGCCCCGCTGCTGGGGAGGAGCCGGAGCTCCACAGAACAGATGAGGATCAGGACCAGGGCAAACCAGAATTCAGGAATACAGCTGGTGATGGTGCCGATCTTGCAAATGAGGCGGTCCACCAGGCCGTCCTCCTTCCAGGCGCAGAGCATCCCCAGGAGTAAGGCAAGGATAAAAATGAGGATAAAGCCGATCCCCCCCAGAATCAGGGTATTGGTCAGCCGGCCCGCCATCACCTGGACCACATCCTGCTTATACTTGTAGGAAATGCCAAAATCCCCCTGGGCGGCGGATTCCAGCCACCGAAGGTACTGGACGTGGATGGGGGCGGTCAGGCCCAGCTTCTCCTCGGCCCACTGGTGCTCTGCCGGGGTCATTTTCTCCACCCGATCCCCGTAGTAGGAAACCAGGGGGTCCCCGGGAGCCAGCCGGGCAATATAAAATACCATAACCGAGAGGACAAAGATACTCAGCAGGAAGACGAGAACCTTTTTTCCATAGTAAATGACGGCATTGCGCTTGGGCATCCCTTGGCCCCCCTTTCTGTTAAAATATAGTGATCCGGTCCGACGGCTTCCATCACCCCCTGGGAGTAAAAACCCGGGGGAGAGAAAACCCCTATCTGCCGGGCCCGCTCCCGGATGGGGTCGGGCTTAGGAATGGCGGAAAGCAGGGCCTGGGTGTAGGGGTGCATGGGGTTGTTAAACAGCACCGCCGTGGGCGCAATCTCCACCAGCTTCCCTGAGACCATCACACCCACTCGGTCGCAGAGGTATTCCACCATGGCCAAATCGTGGGCGATGAACAAAAAGGTAAAGCCGTGCTCCTCCTGGAGATGTTTAAAAAGATTGACGATTTGGGCCTGAATGGAAACATCCAGTGAGGCGATGGGCTCGTCGGCAACCAGCAGCTCCGGGTTCATGGAGAGGGCCCGGGCAATGGCCACCCGTTGGCGCTGGCCCCCGGAAAGCTCCGAGGGGTAAAGGTCCAGGGTCCCCCCATCCAGGCCCACGGCCCGGAGCTGGAATTCGGCCTCAGCTCGAGCAGAGCCCCGGGGAAAGGGGATGTGATTAATCTTCATGGGCTCGGTGAGAATATCCGCCACCCGCATCCGTTGGTTGAGGCTGGAGTTAGAATCCTGAAAAATAAGCTGTCGCTTAGTATTCAGGATTTTTTTGTGCTGCCGAAGGGCTTTGGGATCGCCAAGGTCGATACCCTTGAAACAGATTTGCCCCGGGGCGGGGCGATAGAGATTCATAATACACCGGGCAACCGTAGATTTACCGGAACCAGATTCCCCCACCAATCCAAAAATTTCCCCCCGGGGAATGGTGAAGGAAAGGTTATCCACCGCCGGAATAACCTGTTTTTTAGTCAGGGGGAAGGTATGGGTGAGGCCGTTGATTTCTAAAATGGATTCAGTGGTCATGGGGTGCACCTCCAATGGGGGGCGTAATCTTGGGTGCCCGGGGGTCTAAAAGCCAGGTGGCCGCGTAGTGGGTATCGGTTATTTTAAAAAGGGGCGGTTCCTCCACATAATCGATGGCCAGAGCGTATTCGTTCCGGGGGGCGAAGGCATCCCCTGGAGGCGGGTTGATTAGGGATGGAGGCATACCGGGGATGGTGTAAAGTCGGTCGTCTCCCCGGCACAGGGCCGGAAGGGAGCGCATCAGCCCCCAGGTATAGGGGTGTCGGGGATTGGAGTACACCTCTTCCGCCCGTCCGATTTCAACAATCTTTCCGGCGTACATCACCGCCACCCGATTGGCCACCCGGGCCACAACCCCTAAATCGTGGGAGACCAGGATAGTGGCGGTGCCCAGCCGGGTCTGTATATCTAAAAGCAGATCTAAAATCTGGGCCTGGATGGTGACATCCAGGGCTGTGGTGGGCTCGTCCGCCAGTAGGATTTCCGGATTTCCGGCCAGGGCGATGGCCATGACACTGCGCTGGCGCATCCCCCCGGAAAAATTGTAGGGGTAGAGGGCCATACGCTCCCGGGGACGGTCAATGCCCACCAGCGTCATCAGGGCGATGATCTGATGCTCCAGGGCCTCCCGGGTCAAGTTAGGTGAATGGATAAGAATGGCCTCAGCAATCTGTTTTCCAATGGTCATGGTGGGGTTCAGGGCCGTCATGGGGTCCTGGAAGACCATGGCCAGCTGATCTCCCCGGAGCTTCTGCATCTCCCGTTCCCTTAGGTGGGTCATGTCCTGGCCCTTTAGGCGGATACTGCCGGATTTTACGGCAGCAGTATCCGGCAGCAGCCCCATGAGGGTTTTGCACATCACGCTTTTGCCGCAGCCGGATTCCCCCACCACCGCCAGAATCTCACCCGGGGCGAGGTCGAAGTTGATGCCCCGGAGGGCCTGGACCTCACCCTGGGGGGTGTGAAAGCTGACCGACAGGTTATGGACCTGTAATAATGGCGGCATGGATTTATTCCGCCAGGGTCCAGTCGGCAATGTTCCAGAAAATGCCGACGCCATGGTGCCCCATGACCGTGTCCGGAGAAATGCCCTGGACGGTATTGTTGGCCACGTAATTGGCATCGATGTAGCAGATAAAGGTATAGGCCGGATCACTGGCCAGGGCCGTCTGGAAGGCATCGTAGGCGGCCTTACGGGCCATGGGGTCGTCGGATTGGCGGGCCTCAACCAGATACTGGTCTACCAGGGGGTTGGAATAGCTGGAGTAATTGGCCCCCTTATCCGTCCCAAAGATTTTGTAGGTATGGTCATCGGCATCGAAGGGACTGCCCCAGCCGATAAGATAGGCCATCTGTCCGTCCCAGTCCACCTTCTCAGGAATGTCCACTGTCACATCAATCCCGATTTCCTTGAGCTGCTGGGCAGCGGCCTGGGCGATATCCACCCGGACCTGATCCCCGGCACCAACGCTGATGACAAAGCCCAGCTTTTCATTGTTCCGGTAATAAAACCCGTCATCCCCCTTCTTGCAGCCAGCCGCCTCAAGGAGGGCCTTGGCCTTTTCCGGGCTGTAGTCGTAATGCTCCACGCTGGGGTTATTGTAGATATTGCGCTGGAGGGGGCCGTAGGCCGTCATGCCCTGGCCTAGGAGCACGGCATCGATAATAGCCTGGCGATCAATCCCGTAGTTAATGGCCGGGATGATATCCTTGTTCTTCTGCCAATAGGAATTGGCAAAATTGTACATAATCCCCCGATAATCCGCGGTTTTAAGATCGTAAACGGTAAAGCCCTCCTTGCCCTGGAAGGCTTTTGCATCCTTGGGAGTCAGCAGGGCTAAATCCAGCTCCCCGGATTCCATCTGGATGGCCTTGGCATTATCATCATCGACAATCTTGAAGATCACCTTGCCGATGTGGGGGGTCCCCTTGAAATAATCTGTGTTTTTCACCAGGGTGATGGCTTGGCCCTCGGTCCAGTTTTCAATTTTATAGGGACCAGTTCCCACGGGATTTCTAAAGAAATCCGACTCCTGCATATCCTGGCCCTCTAAAAGATGCTTGGGTAAAATGGCCATGGTCATATAATCTAAAAAGGCCACATTGGGGGCATCCAACTGGAAGGTAATGGTGTTTTGATCCACCACCGTGATTTTTTGCACATCCTCATAGTTCGGGGCATTTTCTGAAGCATTTTCAGGGTCCATGATGGCTTCGATGGTAAATTTAACATCCTCGGCGGTAAAGGGTTCACCATCCTGCCATTTCACCCCTTCCTCCAGGTGGAAGGTGTAGGTATTGGAGGCCGTGTCGAATTCCCAGCTTTTAGCCAAGCTGGGGACCACCTTATTTTCACCGTTGTGGGCGGTGAGACCATTAAAAATTAATGCATTAATTTCCCCGTGCTCGTCCATGGCCGGATTAATCCGGGTATAGTCCCTACTGCCATAGACCAGGGTATCCGGCTCGGTATTGAGGTTTGTGCTTTTGCCGCAGGCCCCAAAGCCCAGGACCATGGCGAGCACCAACAGGATTGCTAAAATTCGTTTCATAAATTCCTCCTCTGTTACATATTTAACGTTCATTTGAAGTATAACAGAGGATAGGACGTTTACAAGCCCCGGGCGGGGTGATTTTTTTAGGATGGCTAACTTTATTGGAGGTGGGACGGGGCGTGAAGGGTGAAATGGTTGCGGCGGACCGTAATGAGCCCTTCCTTACTCATACGGGACAGCTCCGCCGACAGGGCACTGCGGTCCACCGCTAAATAGTCCGCCAGCCCCTGGCGATTGTAGGGGATGGTGAAGGTGGGGCTGCCAACATGGGTGGCCTGGGCCGAGAGGTAGGACAGCACCTTCAGACGGATGGTCCGTTTGGAGGAATGCTCAATCTTCCGGGTGAGCCCCAGGGTTTTTCGGGAGAGAACAGCAATGAGGTTCCGGCTTAAAAAGGGCTGCCAGGTACAATGTCTGGTATCGTCCAACAGGCAGTCCACCCTCAGGAATAAAATGAGGGAATCCTCCACCGCTGTGGCGGTCACATCCATGGGCTCGTCGGGGAGGCAGGCGTAGACCTCACCCACAATCTGTCCCGGGCCGGACTGCCCCAGGAGAATCCGGTTACCCCAGTAATCCTCCTTGGAGAGCTCCACCCCGCCGGAGAGGACAAAGCCCAGCTCCACCGAGGGGACCCCCACCTCAAAGAGACGGCTGCCCTTGGGGCAGGCCTTCACCCGGGCACCCAGGCAGGAAAGGGCCTGGGATAAACGGTCCGGGGGAATACTGCGAAATAAAGGGGAGTGGGTTAATAATTCAAATTGATCAGAGGTGAGAGTGGTCATGGAAAGGCCTCCTGGTTTTAGAATGTGGGATCTAAGCCATGTGGGATAGGGGAACGATGGGAAGGGGTGGATTTTGGGCCGCCGCTAAGGGCCGCTCCAGCCAGCACACATCCTCCCAGCGGCCGTGCTTGTAGCCACAGCCCGAAAAACGGCCGGCCATTGTGTAGCCAAAGGCTTCATGGAAGGCGATGCTCCCGGTGTTGCTCCCGGTGATGCAGGCGTAGGCCCGGGTAAAATTCTGGGTGGTCAGAAGCCCGAGGAGTTCGTGGTATAGTGCCCGGCCAATGCCTTGGCCACAGGCGTTTTGACTCAGATAGATGGTGGTTTCCACCGCCCAATCGTAGGCCGGCCGGCCTCGAAGGGCCGCCCCGTAGGCATAACCCACAGGCTGTCCATCCACCTCGGCCACCAGATAGGGGTAGGTCTCTAAGGTGTGGCAAATCCGCTCCCTGAAGACAGCTAGATCCGGAACCTCGGTTTCAAAGGAGGCCGAGGACGCAGTGATATAGGGGCGGTATATGTTGAGAAGGGCTTCGGCATCCCCGGGGGCTGCCATTCGTAAATTTAATGGATTATTCATCTTAAGACTCCTGTAATGTTGTAAAAACAACCGATTGATGCCCTTAAGTTTAGTATAATACAATCATAAAATCAAGTACGAAGAGGAGGACTTAATATGATCCGAAGAATTATACACATCGATGAAGAAAAATGCAATGGCTGTGGGGCCTGTGCCGATGCCTGCCACGAAGGAGCCATCGGCATGGTCGACGGCGTCGCCAAGCTGCTGCGGGATGACTATTGTGACGGGCTGGGGGATTGCCTGCCCACCTGTCCTACCGGTGCCATTACCTTTGTGGAGCGGGAAGCCGATGCCTACGATGAAGCCGCTGTCCAGGCCAATATGGAGGCCAAGAAGGAAAAACCTAAAGCCCCCTTCAACGTCCAGGGAGAAGCGCTGCCCTGTGGCTGCCCCGGCAGCCAGTCCCGGGCCATTCACCGGGAAAATGCCCCAGCTGAACCGACTGCTCCAGTCGCCCCGGTCGCGGTAGGTCCGGCCCCTGCGGAGTTAGGGAACTGGCCGGTTCAGATTAAGCTGGCCCCCGTCAATGCCCCCTACTTTGACGGTGCCAAACTCCTGGTGGCTGCGGATTGTACCGCCTATGCCTACGGCAATTTCCACCGGGATTTCATTAAAGACAAGGTGACCCTCATCGGCTGTCCTAAGCTGGATATGGTGGACTATGCTGAAAAGCTCACCGCCATCATCGCCCAAAATGATATCAAAAGCTTGACCGTAGTGCGGATGGAAGTCCCCTGCTGCGGTGGGATTGAGAATGCGGTGAAGCAGGCGCTCATGGATAGTGGGAAGATGATCCCCTGGCAGGTGGTGGTTGTGGGGACAGATGGGCGGATTGTGGAAGGGTAGAGGAAAGCGGTTCGTCCGCTGGCTTTACGTTAACAGAAGATTCCTATCGCCAAATAACTTCTTGTGAAAAGCCTTAGTGATAGGGCTTTTTTCTATTTCAGCTTCTTTTTATCGTTTAAAAAAAGTGGTATAATAAAAGCGACTTTCAATAAAATAGGGGGGAGTATGAAGTGAAAAAGCAAGGAACGTTGCACAAGCAAATTGTTTTTCCGCAATATTATTTCGTTTTTCAAAATAAAACCTATGAAAGAGAACGACATGGCGGTTATCTTTGGGCACCTCAGGCAACAGCAGAGGGAAGAACAAATGCGGCATGGACACGGATGACCCATGTTCGAAAAGGTGATGTTATTTTTCATAGCGTTAAACAATCTATCGTAGCGTTGAGTATTGCGGTATCGGACTGTTATCCAGCAATACAGCCAGAAGCCATTCAGCGAGAAAAATTATGGGAAGATCAAGGTTGGCGCGTGGATACTCAGTATATTGTTGTGCAGAATCCAGTCCGAACAAAGCCTTTAGGAGAACAGTGTTATAAACTTCAGCCTTTAAAATATGGACCCTTTAACCGTTTGGGGAGGGGGAATACTGGCTATCTTTTTCAGGGAAACCGTGAATTAGCCCAATTTCTCTTTTCAGAGGTGTTAAAAATAAATCCGGATTTATGTCATTATAGTGATGTCTTAGGCTTTGATACGAAAGAATAAGCTTCAAGGAATTAGTTAGTATATCAATTAGAAAAGAGGTAAAGCTCATGTCAACCTGCGATAACACCCGTCCCTGCCCCTGCACCGCCAATTGTAAGCGTCACGGCAAATGCTGTGACTGTGTCGCCCACCATCGGGACAAGGGACAGCTGCCCGGATGCTTCTTCAGCACAGAGGGGGAAGCCCTCCATGACCGGAACCTTTCGGTATTTTTGAAGGACCGGGGAATAACCGAATAAAGCTTGCGGCAGAAAAAGAAAAAGAAAAAAGGTGAGAGAATGCGATTAGTCACACGTTCAGATTTTGATGGCTTGGCCTGTGGTGCCCTTTTAAAGGAAGCGGGCATCATCGACCATTAGAAGTTTGCCCATCCCAAGGATTTACAGGATGGCTTGGTACCCGTTGATGCAGACGATTGTCTGGCCAACGTACCCTATGTTCCAGGGGGTGGCCTGTGGTTCGACCATCATTCCAGCGAGTACGAGCGCCTGGAGCTGGCGGGAAAATACAAGGGGGAAAGCCGAATCGCACCTTCCTGTGCCCGGATCATTTACGACTATTATGGTGGAGAGGAACGCTTCCCTCAGTTTACGGAAATGATGGCGGCGGTGGATAAAGTGGATTCCGCCAACCTGACCATTGATGAAATCCAGAACCCCACGGAATGGATTTTAATTGGTTATCTGATGGACCCCCGGACCGGACTGGGACGTTGGCGGGATTTTACCATCTCCAATTACCAGCTCATGGAAAAGCTCATCGATGCCTGCCGGACCATGAGCACCGAGGAAATCCTGGCCCTGCCCGATGTGATTGAACGCATTGCGCTGTACCGGGAGCAGACGGAAAAATTTGTGGCCATGGTCAAGGACCATAACCGGACTGAGGGGAAGGTAATCATCTCCAATCTCCGGGGAGTGGACCCCATTTACTCTGGGAACCGCTTTATGATTTACAGCATGTACCCGGAGCAGAATATCTCAGCCTGGATTGCCAGTGGCCGTGGCGGGCAGGGCTGCAGTGCAGCTGTGGGCTACAGTGTTTTAAAGGACACCGCTACCCTCAACGTGGGGAGCCTGATGTTAAAATATCAAGGGGGTGGCCACGGGCGGGTGGGCACCTGCCAATTTTCGGATGAAACCATGGACGCGGGCCTGCCGGCGATGCTGGACGAGCTGTGTGCCTTGGCCAACGCTTAAGGGATTCCGGATAATCAGGCATTCAAAAAGCACCCATTATGGGGTGCTTTTTGTCATGATGGGGGTTTACGATTCGACCACCATCACCGGGGTTTCCCCTGCGATGGCGGTGCCGTCTTCCTCAATGCGCACCGCTTTCCCATTGGGTTCGGCGACGACGCAGATGACGACGTCGGAGTGGCCGGCCTTGGCGATGGCTTCGGAGCTGAATCGGATGAGGGGGGTACCGGTGGTGACGGTATCGCCCACGGAGACGAGCTCTTCAAAGCCTTCGCCCTGCATGTTGACGGTATCGACGCCGATGTGGACGAGGAGGTCGATGCCGCAGGCCAGGCTGAGGCCGCAGGCGTGGCCGCTGCCTTCCATCAGGACGGTCACCGTACCCTCCGCCGGCGCAAGAACCACCTCGTCGGTGGGCGCGATGGCGAAGCCATCCCCTAATATCTTCTGGGAGAAGACTTCGTCCGGTACTTCGCTCAAGGGGAGGATCCGGCCGCTCACCATGGCGTAGACGATTGGATCAACCGCTTTCTTTTTCCTGTTAAATAATCCCATAATACTCTCCTATCCCAAACTGTATTGATTGCATTGATTCGATTATACTAAAAGATGACTGGAAATGATGAAGAAGACAAATATTTATCCTTGTCTTTAAAGGATGGCGGCTTTTGCCCAAAAATGATATAATGCCTTCAAATCGAATGGGGAGAAAAGCATGAACATTTCAGACATTGCACGGCTGGCGGGAGTATCGCCGGCCACTGTATCCCGCTACCTTAACAACGGCTATGTGAGTGCAGAAAAAAAAGCGATTATTAAAAAGGTCATCGACGAAACGGGCTATTCGCCCCTGGCGTCGGCTCAGAGCCTTAGGCAGCGGCGAAACCGGGTTATCGGGGTTATCGTGCCGAAGCTCAGCTCAGAATCCATCAGTCGGGTGGTGGAGGGCATCAGCCTGGGGCTTTCCGACAGCGGCTACCATCTCTTTTTGGGAAACACCGGAAATGATGTGGCATCGGAGCTGGATTACCTGGCCTTATTCCAGAATAATTTTGTGGATGGGGTCATCTTCATCGCCACGGAGATTACGCCTAGACACCGACGTTTATTCAATCAATACACCAAGCCCCTGGTGGTGGTGGGCCAGTTGGCCGAGGGGATGCCCAGCGTCTACCACGATGATGAGGGGGCGGCCTATGCGGTGGTGGATCATATGATCGCCCAGGGCTCAAGGCGGATTGCCTTCCTGGGGGTCAAGTCCGGTGATGCGGCTGCCGGTCTGGGCCGCCACGAGGGATACCGAAGAGCCCTGCTGGACCACGGCCTGGAGCCGGAGCCTACCCTGTATCAGGAGGTGGAATTTTCCATTGCCGATGGGTATCGGGGGGCGCTGCGCCTCCTCGACGGGGGGCAATCCTTTGACGGCCTTTTCTGTGCCACGGATAATATCGCCATCGGCGCCATGAATTGCCTGCATTACAGCAAGCTGTCTGTCCCCGGGGATGTCCGGGTCGCTGGGGTGGGGGATTCCATGGTGTCCAAGGCCCTGCTGCCCGCCCTGACGTCTGTGCATCTGTACTATCAGACCAGTGGTCAGGAGGCGGCGCAAATGGTCATGGGCCATTTGGAACGGGGACAATCCGTCAATAAGCAGCTGCGATTAGGCTTTGAATTGTGTGAAAGAGAAAGCACAATGTGATATTAATTTCACATAAAATTACAGAAGAGCACCGGATGGATGGTGCTTTTTATTTGGATTTTTTTGAATTTATATATTGACAATACCGGGGATAGGGGAGTATAATGCAATCAAATAAGAAATCAGTTCCATATTTCGTTTCATAAAGAGGAACTGATGGAAAAAGCCGAGAATGGTATGGAACTAATTTCATAGGAGGGTAAGATGGATTATCAAAAGGTTGCGACGGAGCTTTTAAAGGGTGTGGGCGGTCAGGAGAATGTGGCTTCTGCGGCGCATTGTGCGACGCGTCTCCGGCTGGTCCTGGTGGATGATGCCAAATTGGACCGGGAGGGCATTGAGAATACCGATGGGGTGAAGGGCGTCTTCGTGGCCCAGGGTCAGGTGCAAATCATCCTGGGTACGGGTGTGGTCAATAAGGTGTACGATGCCTTTACCGCCAGCGGCGGCCTTGAGGAGGCCAGCAAGGCGGAGGTCAAGGAAGCGGCGGCTCAAAAGATCAGTCCCTTTAAGCGGCTGATCAAAACCGTTGGGGATATCTTCGTTCCCATCATCCCGGCCATTGTGGCCAGCGGTCTGCTCATGGGTCTTCTGGAGGGGCTGGCAGCGGCATTCCCCATGCTGGCGGATAACGGCACCTACCAGCTCATCCATTTGTTCTCCAATGCGGCCTTCGTCTTTCTCCCCATTCTCATCGCCATCAGTGCGGCGAAGACCTTTGGGGGCAATACCTTCTTAGGCGCCGTCATCGGGATGATCATGATTCACCCGGATCTGCTGAATGCCTGGTCTGTGGGCTCCATGGCTCCCTCGGAAATCGCTAACGTACCGGTTTGGTTTGGTCTGTACCATATCAACCTGGTGGGCTATCAGGGCCATGTCATCCCTGTGATTATCGCCGTGTGGCTGATGTCCTTCATTGAAAGACGCCTGCACAAGATGGTTCCGGAAATGATCGATCTCTTTGTCACGCCTCTGGTGACGGTGCTGGTCACTGGTTATCTGACCATGACGGTCATCGGACCGGTCTTCTCCACGTTGGAAAGCTACGCCCTCAACGGGGTACAGATGCTCATCGCCATTCCCTTCGGCATTGGTGCCTTCCTGATGGGCGGCCTGTACGCTCCTACGGTGGTGACTGGGATTCACCACATGTACAATGTCATCGAGGCGGGGATGCTGTCCGCTGGCGGGGTGAACACCTGGATGCCCATCGCATCGGCCGCCAACGTGGCCCAGGGGGCAGCTGCCCTGGCCTTTGGTTTGAAGACGAAGAATGCCAAGTTGAAGGAGCTGGCCCTGCCCGCATCCCTGTCTGCCTTCCTGGGGATTACGGAACCGGCCATCTTCGGGGTCAATCTCCGATTCATGAAACCCTTCATCGCCGGATGTATTGGTGGGGCCTGCGGGGCCATGGTTTCATCCATCCTTCATGTGGGGGCCACCGCCTACGGCATCACGGGCCTCTTCGGATTTCTCATCACCACCCAGAGTGCCTTCGGTTATCTGCTGACCATCGTGGTGGCCGCCGTCATTGCCTTCGCCGTAACCTGGTTCCTCAAGATTGATGAAAGCCTGTGAGGCGATAATGATTAACCAACAGGATTTATTGGCCAAGGCATTGTCCGCAGAAAAGCGGGGGATGCCTTGGCTTTCCCGGCCGATGCACGTCCATCTGCTTCCTCCGGTGGGCTGGATGAACGATCCCAATGGCCTCTGCCAATGGAAGGGGGAGGTGCACCTTTTCTTCCAATACAATCCCTTGGATACGGCGCCGGGTGCCACCAATTACTGGGGACATTACACCACCCGGGATTACATCCACTACGACTACCACATCCCGGCGCTCTGCGGCGATACCCCCTGGGATCAGAATGGGGTGTATTCTGGATCAGCCTGGGCGGACGGGGATCGGATGACCCTGTACTACACCGGGAATGTCAAGGCCGCTGGGGATCACGACTATATCCATACCGGGCGGGAGCACAATACCCTGATGGCGCAAAGCGCCGACGGCATCCACTTTTCCAACAAGCGCCTGCTTCTGAGCAATGCCGATTACCCCAAGGATTTGACCCTGCATGTGCGGGACCCCAAGGTGGTGGCAAGCGATGGCAAGCGCCAGATGCTCTTAGGTGCCCGGAGTAATAGGGATGTGGGGGAGGTATTGGTGTACGAGGAGGATGGACCCGAAAAATGGCGGTTAACAAATCGCCTGTCCACGGCGACGCCTCTGGGCTACATGTGGGAATGCCCGGATTATTTTGAACTGGGGGGGAAGGGATTCTTATCCATCTCACCCCAGGGTGTGCCGGCCCGCGGCGATTGCTGCCAGAATATTTATCAAAGTGGGGTCCTGGAAATGGCCGGGACGCTGGCTGAGGGACAGCCCATAGATGATTTTGTGGAGTATGATCGGGGCTTCGACTTTTACGCCCCCCAGACCTTTGCGGATGAGAAGGGCCGTCGGATTCTGGTGGCTTGGATGGGTCTGCCGGATGCCCCCTACACAACCCCCACGGTTTCCGAGGGTTGGATCCATGCCCTGACCCTGCCCCGGGAGCTGTCGGTTCAGGATGGGCGGTTGTGCCAGAGGCCCCTTCCAGAGCTGAAAGCCCTGCGTCAGGGGCATTGCGAGGTTGGGGTCATCCGGGAGGGTGTCACCCTTCCGCTGCCCCGATGCTTTGAAGCGATCTTCCACAACGATGATCCAGCGGCACCCTTTCGCCTCACGCTCTTCGACGGGTGCGCGCTGACCTACGAGGGGGGGATGCTGTCCCTGTCCTTTGAACCAAAATGCGGCCAGGGCCGGACCCTGCGTCGGGTGCGCCTGGATCAGGTCCGCCGACTGCATTTCTTTGTGGATGAGACCGCCCTGGAAATCTTTGTGGATGGGGGGCATACGGTCCTCACCTCGCGGTTTTTCCCTGAGGCCGGGGCAGACACCCTAAAAATCTACAGTGGTGCTGCCCGTTTTGAGTATTGGCCGCTTTCATCCTTTCAGTATGAGGATTGCAGCGGGAAGGAGTTTGAACATGTATGATATCAGCGCCATCGGCGAAGTATTGATCGACTTTACCCCCATGGAAACCGAGGCGGGAATGGGTCCAAGCTTTTCGGCTAATCCTGGAGGTGCCCCGGCCAACGTATTGGTCCAGGGGGCTCGGCTGGGGAGTAAGACTGCCTTCCTGGGAAAGGTGGGACAGGATGCCTTTGGCCATTTTCTGAAGCAGAATCTGGAGGACAACGGCGTGGACTGCCAGGGACTGGTGATGACCGAGACGGCACCCACCACCCTGGCCTTCGTCCATCTGGATGATCGGGGGGACCGATCCTTCAGCTTCTATCGCCGACAATGTGCGGATACCCTTCTGACCAAGGGCGAAATCGCCATGTCCGTCATCAAAAATAGCCGGGTATTCCATTTTGGATCGGTCTCCCTGACCGACGAACCCACCCGGTCCACGACGCTGACGGCGGTGGCCCTCGCCCGGTACAGTGGTGCCATGATCAGTTACGATCCCAACTATCGGCCCCTGCTCTGGGCCAATGAGCAGCAGGCGGTGAAGGCGATGCGAGACGGTCTTGCCTATGCGGATATCCTCAAGGTATCCGAGGAGGAGGCCCGATTGCTGACAGGGGAAGCGGATTTGGAGCGGGCAGCAGCGGCCCTCTATGAAGCCGGTCCCACCCTGGTGTGCGTCACTCTGGGACATCAAGGGGCTTATTTCTTCAATGGGTCCGCCAAGGGGTACGTTCCGGCGTTTTCTCTGGCTGCGGTAGACACCACCGGCGCTGGCGATGCCTTCTTTGGAGCCCTCCTGCATCAGCTCAGCCCTATGTGCGTGGAGGACCTCCCCTACCTCAAGGAAAAGGAACTGATGGCATTCTTTCGCCGGGCCAATGCCGCCGGTGGTTTGACTACAACGGGGTATGGGGCCATCCCATCGATGCCCGGTCCGGAGGCCATTGAGGCATTGTGTCGCAAAAAAACAACATCTTGTCCCCGATAAATGCTATAATCCAAAGGGGTGAAAGCCTGGAGAAATCATTTGTTAGAGCGCCGTCACTGGCGCTTTTTTTCGCATCAGCGAAAAAAATGAGACGTGTATCAACAAGGAGGAACCAAGGATGAATAGCACATTTCGAAACGCTGTGCGGGCGGATGTCCCGCTGATTTTAACCTTCATCAAGGAGCTGGCGGCCTATGAGAAAATGACCGACGAGGTAGTGGCCACGGAGGCGCTGCTGGAGGAATGGCTCTTCGAGCAAAAGAAGGCCGAGGTCATCTTCGCCTTAGAGGGCGATTGTGAGGTGGGCTTCGCCCTCTTCTTCCACAATTTCTCCACCTTCCTGGGCCGGGCGGGCCTGTATCTGGAGGATCTCTACGTCAGGCCGGAGTACCAGGGCCGGGGATACGGCAAGGCTATTTTATCGCGCCTGGCGCAGATTGCCGTGGAGCGGAAATGCGGCCGCCTGGAGTGGTGGTGCCTGGACTGGAACCAGAGCAGCATCGATTTTTATCGGGGGATGGGGGCGGAGCCCATGTCGGACTGGACGGTCTACCGCATCGCCGGGGAGACACTAACGCAGCTGGGTGCCCCCACGGCGGAGGAATAATGGTCACCGCCAGGGACCACCTGTATTTTTTTCATTTTATCGACAGGAATCTTGTGATATAATACTAGCAAAGCAAAGATTGGATACAGAATACATAATGGTTCAAGGGGCCCGCTGGCGACCTGAAAAGGGACGAGCGTGGCCGTCGATGGACGTGCATATTGACGAAACAGGAGGAAGACGATGGTTAAATTATACGACGGCGGTGTCTATCTAGTGAAGGGCACCGAGATTTTTGAGGATGCCCAGGGGGTGAAGGCCGCCACCGGCCAGGCGGTGAATGCCGCCGATGCCAGCAAGGGCACCATGGCCTATAGCATTTTAGAAGCCCATAATACCTCGGGGAACATGGACGCACTGAAGGTGAAATTCGACGCCATGGCCTCCCACGATATTACCTTCGTGGGGATCGTCCAGACGGCTAAGGCCTCGGGGATGGAAAAATTCCCCATTCCCTACGTGCTCACCAACTGCCACAACTCTCTGTGCGCCGTGGGGGGGACCATCAATGAGGACGACCACGTCTTCGGTCTCTCCGCTGCCAAGAAATACGGCGGGATTTATGTTCCCCCCCATCAAGCCGTGATTCATCAGTATATGCGGGAAACCATGGCCGGCTGCGGCAAGATGATTCTAGGCTCCGACAGCCACACCCGCTACGGTGCCCTGGGCACCATGGCCATTGGCGAAGGGGGCGGGGAGCTGGTTAAGCAGCTCCTGTGCGATACCTATGATATTAATTACCCTGGGGTAGTGGCGGTGTATCTGGATGGCGCACCCCAGCCCGGGGTGGGACCCCAGGATATTGCCCTGGCCATCATCGGGGCGGTCTTTAAAAACGGCTATGTGAAGAATAAGGTCATGGAATTCGTGGGGCCGGGGATTGCATCCATGGAGACAGACTACCGTAACGGTGTGGATGTTATGACCACGGAAACCACCTGCCTCACCTCCATCTGGCAGACGGATGAGGATACCCGAGCCTTCCTGGCACAGCACGGCCGGGCAGACGCCTACAAGAAGCTGAAGCCTGAAGAGGTGGCCTACTATGACGGCATGGTCTACGTGGACTTAAGCACGGTTAAGCCCATGATCGCCCTGCCCTTCCACCCCAGCAATACCTACGAAATCGACGTGCTCAACGCCAACCTGGCCGATATCCTCCATAAGGTGGAAACCGAGGCCCTGGAATTTACGAAAGGGACGGATGTGCAGTTCTCCCTGACCGATAAAATTGTGGATGGGAAGCTGACTGTCCAGCAGGGGATTATTGCGGGGTGTGCCGGGGGGACCTATTCCAATATTATGGAAGCCGCCCACATCCTAAAGAACGCTGGTATCGGCAACGACGAATTTACCCTGGCGGTTTACCCCTCCTCCCAGCCCGTTTTCCTGGATCTGGTGAAGAAGGGGGCCATTGCCGACCTGATGGCGGCAGGGGCTACCATTAAAACCGCCTTCTGCGGGCCTTGCTTTGGGGCAGGGGATACCCCGGCCAACAATGCCCTGTCCATCCGCCACACCACCCGTAACTTCCCCAACCGGGAAGGTTCTAAGCCTGGGGTGGGTCAGCTTTCCGCTGTGGCACTCATGGATGCCCGGTCCATTGCCGCCTCTGCGGCAAACGGTGGGGTACTGACTTCTGCCACGGCCTACGCGGACGATTATGTGGCACCGGAATACCATTATGACGATGCGCCTTATAAGGTCCGGGTGTACCAGGGCTTTGAAAAGGCGGAAACCAAAGATAACCTGGTGTACGGCCCCAATATTAAGGATTGGCCGGAAATGAGTCCATTGGCGGACAACATCCTGTTGAAGGTATGTTCCAAAATCATGGATGAGGTTACCACCACCGATGAGCTGATCCCCTCTGGGGAAACCTCCTCCTACCGTTCCAATCCTTTGGGACTGGCAGAATTCACCCTCTCCCGGCGGGACCCGGAATACGTGGGCCGGAGCAAGGTAGTGGATGCCATTGAAAAGGCTCGGGTGGCCGGAGAAAATCCGGTGGACACGGCCCAGGAGCTGGCACCCATTTATGCCCAGATTGCAGAAATCAGCCCGGAAGCCCCGGCCCAGGAGATTGAGATTGGCAGCATGATCTACTGCGTCAAGCCTGGGGATGGTTCTGCCCGGGAACAGGCCGCCAGTTGCCAGCGGGTCATTGGGGGCCTGGCCAACATCGCCAAGGAATACGCCACTAAGCGTTATCGCTCCAATGTAATGAACTGGGGGATGCTGCCCTTCCAAATGGCAGCGGAGCCGGACTTCGAGGTGGGGGATTATATCTACATCCCCGGGGTCAGAGCGGCGCTGGATGGAGATATGAAAGAAATAAAGGCCTATGTGCTGGGGGATATCGTTAGAGCGATCACCCTTTACATCGCCCCCATGACCGAGGATGAAAAGAAAATCGTCAAGGCCGGCTGCCTGATTAATTACAACCGAAACCGGTAGATTGGGGTCATCACTCCTAGATTAACCGAAGTATAAAACAAAAAATAAGGCGTTCTATTAAAAGCTTGCTTTTATATGGAATGCCTTATTTTTGATTTCCACCGCATAACAGAATCTGTTGTATTAAGAAGAATACCCCCCTAAAAGGAAGGAATGTGCAAAAAAGGCACAAAATTGCGTAGAATTTGTAAGGGCATTTATATTTTTTGATGCGATGATCCCACGGATTATATTATACTAATACATAAGGGAAAGCCACCCTAGGTGCTTACCGTGGATGAATGAAGTGTAAAGAGGTGAGGATGATGCGAATAGCTGTCTGCGACGATAATATAGAGGATTTAAAATGGATGTGCCAGACGGTAAGGACGGCCCAGGAGTCTCTAAAAATTCGGCCGGCCGGGCTCAGTGTTTTTGAAGGGGGTGGGGCCTTGATGGAAAAGCTTCAGGAGGGACAGACCTTTGATTTGTATTTCCTGGATTTACTCATGCCGGATATCCATGGCATTGACCTGGGGCAGCAGATTCGCCTGGGGGATGAAAGGGCGGATATCGCCTATACCACCAGCTCCCCGGAATTCGCCTTGGATGCCTACAGTGTCCATGCCCTGGACTATTTAATCAAGCCCGTGGAGCAGGAAAAGGTAGTCTATGTCCTTAAACGGGTGGCTAAACGCCTTGCCCAGGACGAAAAGAAGTTTTGTCTCCATATCCGGGGGGATAAGCTGGAGGTCCCCATGAACCAAATCTGTTATGCAGAAAACGTGTCCCGCTGTGTGAATCTCGTTCTGGCGGGCGGCAACCGGCTGGTGGGGGTTACCAATCGGAGCAGCTTTGAAACCTCGGTAGCCAGTCTGTTGGAAGCCCCGGGCTTTGTACAATGCCATAAATCCTTTGTGGTGAATCTGCTCTATGTCAATGATTTTATGGGGGACAGCTTGTTTTTAGACAATGGGCAGCGGATTCCCGTGAGCCGCAGCCAGGTGACCCCTGTGCGACGGGTCTGGCTTGCCTATGCCGCCGCCCGGGGAATGGGTGATGGATGATGATGACCCTTATGGAACCAAAATTTTGGCAGTATCTTTTTTCCCTACTGGTTATGCTGGCCTTTACCATTTACTTTTCAGAGCGCCGCTACAGCCTTAGTAAAACCTGTGCCATTGCGGGGATTTGTTTTGTCCTCATTGGTGTGGGGAATTGGATCATGCTTTTTGGTGGGGTGAGTGAAGGGACCATGATCCTCATTACCATCCTGACCATTCTGGTAACCCAGGGAACGGTCCTTTGGATTAATCAATATCGGGATTTTAGAGGGCTCTTCACAGGGATTACCGGGGCCGCCTATGTTTTGGTGGGAAGTGTCTGCTGGTCTTTAATCCATATCTTCACTGGAAATGACCGATTGGCACTATTCGTTCAGGCCGGGGCATATGTCGTTCTTTTCTTTACCCTTGGGAAGTTCCTGCGCCAGCATTATTTTGAAGAATTGCGGCACCGAAAAACGGGATGGGGGAGCCTGTGTCTGGTACCGGCATTATTCTATGCGGCGGTCTACACCATGGTGGTTTGGGCGACCAATATCTACACCGTTCCCACCAATGGCCTGGGAACCCTGATGGTCCTGCTCATTCTTTTTATTGACTACGCCTTGATTTTTCAGATCCTGAGTCAAAACCGAAAGGAGCTGTCTTTACTTCGGGCCAATGACTACCTCCAAAGTTACACCAAACATTTGGAGCGGGAAAGTGGGAATATCCGAAAGGGGGAAGAGGCAACCGCCATTCTACGCCATGATATGCGTCATCGGGTACGGATTATTGACAGTTACCTCAAAATGGGCCAGGTAGAGCAGGCCCGGGATGTTCTAAGGGCAGTGGAAGAAAGTCTGGATGCTGTTCGGGTAGAGCGCTACTGTGAGAACAGTGCCATTAACGGGGTTGTCAGTTATTTGGCCGTCATGGCCGCTGAATCTAACATCACCCTGACCACGGCCCTGGACATTCCGGAGGATTTGGCTGTACCAGAATTCGAACTGGCCACGGTTATTTCCAATCTCTTAGAGAATGCCGTAGAGGGAGCTGCCCAGGTGATGGGGGACCGCTGGGTCAGAATCACGGCCAATCGTTTTAAAGGGCGATTGGTTTTTGAAATTCGAAATACCTGTAGCAGTCAAATGAGTACCGATGGCGCCGCGCTGCCGCCGACTTCCAAGGGTGATGGCCACGGCTTGGGTCTCCAAAGCGTCTTGGCCTTTACGAAACGGTACGATGCCGCCTTTGACTACACCGTGGAATCCGGGGTATTCATCGTGCGGTTGATGGTGTGAACGATGCAAAAATGGTAAAAATCTGCGATAAATTCGGACTTGTGATTTGGGTGTGCGATCGGTATACTTAAACCTAAGTAAGAAAGAGAATGTCGGAATGCTACATAGCCTAAAGTCGCATGGGGTAGCCCCATGTGCCAACAAAAAAACAGAACAGTTCGCTGATTCTGTTTTTTTGTTGGCGAAAGAAAGGGATTGCCGGAACTAAGCCTTTGACATATAATCAGGAACCAGAGCGGTGCGTCGGTAATCGAGGAGTAAAGAGGTCGTAATAATCAGGGTGGCCAAGAATTCTGAAATTGGGATGCTGTAGCTTAGGGCGTACATTCCAAAGAGTGTGGGTATGAGGGTAACGCATAATCCCGGAAGAATAATACCCTGGAGGAGGCTTAGCAGGAGGGCTTTCCCCGGACGAAGGATGCATTGATAGTAATAAATCACATAAATATTGTAGAAGGTAAAAATAAAGGCCAGGGATAACTGCCTGAAAATAACTGGAATCATGGCATCCATCTCAGGATGGGTGCTTTGGATAAATAAATTAGTAACCTCCTTGGGGAAAAAGCAGAGAGTGGCAGCGACGATACCGCAGATCACAAAGCAGATAGCAATGGTTCGACGGTTTAAAGCGGATACCCGGGTCCTTAGCCCCGCACCGTAGTTTTTAGCCAACAAGGGGGTGGTGGCGCGGCCAATGGCGAAGGCGTAGGAACGCATTACCGTTAAAATATTCCAGATAAAGCTGGAAATGGGAATGGCGTAGTAATAGGCCTCGGGGAGGGTGCCCTTGGCCTTGGAGACGATAATGAGCAAGGCGACAAGGGTCCCAAAGGAGCAATAGCTGATGAAGGTGGGGGCCCCTGTTTTTATAATATTCCACAGCTTGTGCCCAAAATGGGTCATATCCACAAGGTGGATGGTGCAACGGGAGGAAAAAAAGTGGAGCATCAGAATAATGAGGCCGATGATTTGGGAGAGGGTGGTGGAAAGGCCAATACCCACGATGCCCAATTCCAGAACAAAGGTGAAAAAATAGTCTCCAAAGATATTAAAGACCGAGGCAACGACTGTGGCCAAGACAACCCAGTAGGGGGAATTGTCATATCGTACGAAACAGGCGGTCGTAATAAAAAGAATATAGACCGGAAAGCCTAGCCGCATATAAAAGGTATAAAGGCGAATGAGCTGAAGAATGGCAAGGTCCCCACCACTTAAAAAGGATAAAATGGAGTCTTGAAAGAAATTAAAGCTAAACCACAGAGTGACCGAGAGAATCACCGCTGCAATCATGGTGACCATGAAGTATTGGTTGGCCTCATTGTCATCTCCTCGGCCAGCGGCTACCGCCGTTAAAATAGAGCCGCCAATACCAAAGAGGTAGCCAAAGCCGTTGATAATCATCCAAAGTGGGATTGTCCGGCTGAGGATGATCCCTGCAATGGAACCTTCAATTATAGAAATAAAAATAATATCGATAAAGCTGTAAAGCGAAATCATCAGGGCGCCAATTAATGAAGCAGTGATAAACTTAAAGAGTAATGACTTAGGCTTTTCATTTAAAAGAGGCATCGCATCCACCCGATTTCCTTAGAATTTAAGAAGAACTTACTGAATTGAAGCTATTATAGCACCTTCAAATGGATTTAATCTTTAAGAAAAAGAAGAATTTCAAAGGAGAGGTATAGATTTTTAATCGATTGAGATATTTTTTTGATAAAATTTGATAAAATAGGAAAATAAAGAGAAGGGAGTGCAGTATGGAGGTGAGAGAGGACCAAGGGCATCATCAGCAAATTCGGGCGTTCCTGATTATTATTCTGGGTTTAGTGATCGCCACCGCTTTGGGATTTTGGTTGCGGAGCATGGGTATTTCTGAAACAAATATGGTGGTTGTTTACATTTTGTCTGTAATCCTCATCTCCCGATTGACTCCGGGGTATCTCTGGGGCATTATTGCTGCCGTTTTGGCAACCGCCGCTTTTAACTATTTTTTTACCAGTCCCTTCCATTCCTTTTCGGTGGATGACCCCACCTACTGGATTACCTTTTTTATTATGACGGCAACAGCAATTATCATATCGGCCATGAATGTCCGGCTTCAGGAGAGTATCCAGGTGGAAGCGGAGGCGAAGCGCGAGCATTATCGGAATCAGCTGCTGCGATCCATCTCCCATGATCTGCGTACCCCTCTGACGGGGATTAAAGGAACCTCAGAAATGATTTTGCAAATGACCGAAAGGACAGATCCCCGTTATGCCATGGCAGAGGGAATCCATCAGGACGCCAACTGGCTCCAGGAGATGGTGGAAAATGTACTGAGCCTGACCCGGCTCCAGGATGACGGCGCTACCTTGATCCGAACCCCGGAGGTGGCGGAGGAAATCATTGGAAGTGCCGTGGTTTTGGCGGCAGCCCGGGCACCGGACCACATTATCCAGACGGAAATGCCCGAAGAGATTCTTTTTGTGCCCATGGATGCCCGGCTGATGGAGCAGGTGCTTTTAAACCTTTTGGGCAATGCCGTCTACAAATACTGTTTTAGTCATTGAAGACAACATTGTTAATCGCAAGGTCCTTTATAAAATATTAGAAGATGAATACAACGTGCTCGAGGCCCAGAATGGGGAAGAGGGTTTGGCCATGTTACAGGCGAATCCCCAGACCGCAGCCGTTATCTTAGACCTTGTCATGCCAGTCATGGATGGCTTTGCCTTCATGTCCAAAATCAAAGAGATCCCGGAATTTAAAGATACTCCGATTATCGTATCCACTGGGAGCAATAATCAAGAGGATGAAAAGCATGCACTCAGCTTAGGGGCATGGGATTTTGTGTTTAAGCCCTACATTCCAGAGATTTTAAAGTTTCGTTTGCGCCACGTTATTGAGCGGAGCCAAATGGCCGCTTTTGAGCGTTTGAAGTATCTGGCGGAATACGATACGCTGACGGATATCTACAATAAATCAAAATTTTCCACAGCGACCCGGGAGCTTTTGGAGGCCAACCCGGAGTATCCCTTTGCCTTTATTCGTTTCGATATCGACCGGTTCCAGCTGTTCAATGCTTTTTATGGGGATGAGGCAGGGGATGCATTCCTCAAATATCTGGCTGAACAGCTTAAAAAGCTGATGAAAGATTATCCTTTAGGCGTCTATGGGCGGATGGAGGCTGATATTTTTGCCGTTTGTGTGGCTTATACAGCAAAAGATGGGCTAGAGCAGATGATCGGTCGGTTTGTTGAGTTCTTCGGGGCTTATCAAAGTGACTTTAATATCATTCCCTCCTTTGGGATTTATTATTTGGACGACTATACTTTACCTGTTGGGATTATGCTGGACCGGGCCACTTTGGCCGCTCGGACCTGTAAAGGCAATTATATGAACCACATTGCCGTCTACTAACCTGCCATGAGTCATGAGTTGGAGTTGGAGCAGGAAATGGTCAATGAGATGCTGTCAGCCCTTGAGGGCGGGCAATTTTGTGTTTATTTCCAACCAAAATACAATCTGATGACGGGAAACTTAAGTGGAGCAGAAGCCCTGGTACGTTGGAATCATCCCCAAAAGGGAATGATTTCTCCCGGGGATTTTATTCCGGTCTTCGAGGCCAACGGTTTTATTGCCCGGCTAGATTATTATGTTTGGGAAAAAACCTGTGGATTCCTGGCCAAATGGCTTAGCGAGGGGTGTCAGCCTGTTCCTGTCTCAGTGAATGTTTCCCAGGTTAATTTCTACAATCCGAATCTGGTGGAAAACCTCTGTAAGCTGGTGGATACGTACCATATACCAGCGGGTTTTTTACAGCTAGAACTAACGGAATCCGCTTATATGGAAAACCCTCAGATCATGCAGGACGTAATCCATCGCCTTCGGGCGAAAGGGTTTCCCATTCATATGGATGATTTTGGGTCTGGATATTCCTCCCTGAATATGTTGAAAAACATTGAGATCGATATTCTGAAAATTGACTTGGGGTTTTTAAGGGATGCCGATCATTCCGGTCGGGCAGAAAACATCATTGCTTCGATTGTCCGCATGGCCAAATGGCTGGGAATACCCACTGTTGCCGAAGGGGTAGAGGATGGGCATCAGGCCGAATTCTTGCGAAGCATTGGCTGTGAATATGCACAGGGTTACCATTATGGTCGCCCCATGCCTGTTGTTGATTATGAAGCGCTCTTGGCAAAGGAAGATAATGCAGTAGTTTCCGTGGATGCTCCAGTTTTTGAAGCAGATGCGTTGTGGGCATCCAACCCGCAAATGGAGATTTTATTTTTTAATGCCATCCAGGCCTCCTGTATTTGTGAGTTTGATAATGGTCATATTGATATTCTCCGGGTGAACAAAGCCTTTGATCAGCTTTTTGAAGCGGACCATGCGATGAGTCGGCGCAATCCCCTTAAGCTGGTTTCGTCGGGACATCAGGCGGCAGTCATGACATCATTTGAGACGGCCATTCATACCCAGGATTATGGTGAATGTGAATTTTGCTTAAAAACAGAAGATCACCCCCCGCGATGGGTGGACTTCAAACTAAAGTACATCAGCTCCCTGGGAAATAAACATATCCTGATGGGGACATTGGCCGATATTACAGGTCAAAAGAAAATTGAAGCCGAGCTGAAGAAATACAAAAAATCAGCGGAGAGTGGGGGAAATCAGACCCATCAGGTTTTAATTGTCGATGATGAAGAATCCAGCCGGATAATCTTGCGGACGCTGATTGATCCATATTTTACCGTTTTTGAAGCATCCAACGGAAAAGAGGCCCTAGAGGTCCTATCCGAAAAGCAGAATACCATCGACTTGATCCTGCTGGATATTATGATGCCCCAAATGGATGGCTTAGCGTTCATGGAATATCGGAGCACGCATGAAGTACTGATGGATATTCCTGTGATTATGATTACGGCAGATGATTCTGTGGAGCAACAAATTCATACCATAGCCATCGGGGCCAACGATTGTATCACTAAGCCCTTCATTCCCGAGGTAGCATTGCGCCGGGTACTCAATGTGATGGAAGCCAAGCAGCGCATCCAGGAAATCGCCCGGGTTTATGAAAACACTGCGGTCCAAGCCCAGCTGGATCCCTTTACCCGGCTATATAACCGTCAGGCCATTGTAGAAAAAATCAGCCATGTCCTCACTGAGGGGGGAGCGTCTCTTAAAACCCTCGTCATGCTTGAACTGGAAAACTTCAAAGAGATTAACGATGGGCTGGGGCATCATTATGGCGACCAGGCGATCCTTAAGCTTTCGGAGGCCCTCAAACGCTTTTTCAGGAAGGTTGATTTCATCGGACGCTATGGTGGTGAGGAATTTTGTATCTTTTTAGAGGATATGCCCTCGGAAGACTTTATCCTCAAAAAATGTCAGGATTTGTGTCATACCATAGCCCGTATTTTTTTGGGTGAATCCGGGGTCCATTTGGTCTGTTCCCTTGGGATTGCCATTAGCCAGGGGCAGAGGGAATCCTTTGAGGATCTTTATCAAAAAGCAGAAGCGGCACTGGCTAATTCCAAATATCAGGGAGAAAACATTGCCACCCTTTACGGCGAATACCTTATGGTGAATGCTCCAGAGCCAATTTTTAACCGGGAATGGCTCATTGATGTGCTGGATAATGCAGTATCCATCTTTAGTGAAGAGACGGACGAGGTTCTCTATATGAGCCGTGCGGCCATGGCTTTATTTGAGACGGCTGATTATCATGGGAAAAAATGTTATGAAGTGATCCAAAAACGCCAGTCGCCTTGTCCCTTTTGTATTCGGGATAAACTTTCAGAGAATGACTTTTACCGTTGGACCTGTGAGCATCCGATTCTCAAACGGCCATTTTTGTTGAAGGATAAACGGATTAACTATTATGGCCAAAAAGCCCGTATTCAGATGGTGTTCGATCTAACCGATTTTGTTTCGGATTCACCAATCTCTAGGGAGGTAAACACTCAGTATGAATAAAAAGAAAACAGGGGGGAAGCGGTTCTCCCATGAATCAGCGGCAACCAAAAACTTTGACGCCAACCAGATCCAGCTACAAAATATTATTAATGCCATTCCCGGGGGAGTGGCAATCTATCGGGTGACGGATATTTTCGAGACGGTTTACTTCTCGGATGGGGTTCCGGCGCTTACGGGCTATACGGTAGAAGAGTATCGTGAGCGTATTAAGGGGGATGCCGCAGTGATGACCCACCCAGAGGATACGGCCAGGGTAGTCAAAGAGCTTAATCGGGCATTAGAGGATGGTACCGTAGCGGATTTTGATTTTCGGAAGACCCATCGGGATGGCAGTATTGTATGGGTACATCTTCAGGGATGTCGCATTGGAGAAGAGGACGGCGCACCCCTTCTCCAATGCGTCTTCCACAATATTACAAGGCAAAAGGCCATTGAACAAAAGCTTCGGGAAAAGGAAGCGATCTACGATATTGCCATGGATAATACGGATGTCAATATTTGGCGATACGATATTTATTCGGATTGTCTCACCCAATTTCCCCAGTCCGTCAAGGCCCATGCCGGTTTTCCCCAAAAGATTGAAAACTTTATCCAGACCGTTTTAGATTCAGGGTTTGTCAAACCGGAGAGTCGCCAGGATTTCAGGCAGTTGTATGAGCGTGTCAGTCAAGGGGAAGATAACGTTAGCGAAGATATCTGGTTTGCAACAGAGGATGGCAAGGGATGGTGGTGTGAGCGGATTCGTCACAGCATTATTCGGGATGATACCGGAAGACCCCTCTATGCCATTGGTGTTGGGCGGAATATCACCCAGGAAATGAAGGCCCTGGTAGAAAAGCAGCAGATGGAGCTGGCGATTTCCTCCACCAGTATTTCCATGTGGACCTATGATATTCAAACAGGGGTTTACCAATCCAACAATCAGGGTGAATCCAACAATCAGGGTGCAGAGAACATCGGCTTTTTTGCTTCCTCACCCGGTGGATACACCCGAATTATAGAACTGGGGTATGTTGCACCAGAAAGTGAATTGGATTTTATCAAGCTCCATCACTCTTTAGAACAGGGACAACCTTCAGCCACCGCCATCATCCGCTACAACACCTTAAAAACACCCGTGGAATGGCAGCGGATCACGTATTCGACGATCTTTTCCAATGCAGGTGAACCGGTTATCGGTGTCGCTGTGGGGGAAGATATTACAGAATTTATGAATGCGAAGAAGCGCTTTTCCGATGAGCTTCATTTCCAAGAACAGGATATCACCGGCAATGTTTTGGTGAAAGTGCGGAGTAATCTTACCCAGGACCGGGTTGAGCGTTATATGGCTCGGGATACTGTGGGGATATCCCACGATGGGATGACCTACACTGTTGGCGTTCAGGCTTTAGCAGCCACTGGGTATACTCAAAAAGAACAGGATCACATCCGATATATGCTTAATGCCCAGCGGGTAATGAAGGCCTTTGAAAAGGGTGATACCAGCTACTCTCTGGATTACCAGAGGAAAAGCCATGATGGGCGGGTGATCTGGGTCAATACCATGGTACGGACCTTCCAGGACCCTGAAAGCGGCGATATCAAATCATTTATGTACACCTATGATATTGATCAGGAGCGAACAACCCAGTTATTGATCAATCGTTTGATCGATATCGATTTTGAGTTTTTAGGGATCATCGATACCGCTCAGGAAACCCTGTACTGTATGCGGCATAACATGGTTGGCCATCGCTATGGTACTGGTATTTTGGTGGATTATGAAGAAGCAACGGGAAACACCATCGACAAGTATATCGTTTCGGATCAGCGGGAAATGATCCGAGAAGCCTTTGCGCTCTCCACCATTAAACAACGCTTGGAAAAAGATGATGCTTATTCCTGTACCTTTAGCGTGGAAATAGAGGGAGAAGAATATCGGAAACGGTGGAAGTATACTTACTTAGATGAAAGTCGGACCCGTATTGTCATGATTCGTTCCGATGTCACCGAGCTGTTTTTCCAACAAGAGCGCCAGCAAGGGATTCTTCGGGAAGCTTTAAAGCAGGCGGAGCAGGCCAGTGTGGCTAAAACCGAGTTTTTATCCCGAATGAGTCACGAAATTCGGACCCCGATGAACGCCATTATCGGGATGTCTGCCTTGGCAGCTCAAAATGTGGAGGATCGCAAGCAGGTGACAGACTACCTCTCAAAGGTCGGCATTTCCGCCCGGTTCCTCCTGTCCCTGATTAATGATATTTTAGATATGTCCCGTATTGAAAGTGGCAAGATTACCATCAAAGAGGAGGAAATCCCCTTTGAAGAATTTATTGCGGACATTAATGCCATTGGTTATGAGTTGGCCAGCGGCAAAGAGGTGGACTACGACTGTATGATCACCAGCTTTGTGGAACAGAGTTATCTCGGCGATGCCATGAAGCTCCAGCAGATTATCATCAACCTGATTTCTAATGCGGTGAAATTCACACCAGCCGGGGGCAAGGTGCAATTTATAGTCCATCAAAGCGGGGTGAACGATGGCAAAGCCCATTTGCGCTTTACCGTGAACGATACGGGCATTGGCATCAGCGAATCCTTTATGCCCAGGATTTTTGATCCCTTTGAGCAGCAGCATAGCGGCTCCACCAGTCCCTATGGCGGGACAGGGCTAGGGTTGGCGATTTGCAAAAATCTGGTAGAACTGATGGGTGGAACAATCGCCGTTAACAGCATCGAAGGGGTAGGGACTGAATTTACGGTTGACATTACCCTGGGAATCAATGCCGATAAAAAGCATCTCTACCAACTGAAAAGCCAAATTAATTGGAACAGCCTCTCTATCCTCATCGTGGATGATGAGGTGGGAATCTGCCGTCAGACCCAAAGGATTTTCCAGGAAATGGGGGCGGTGGCAGAGTGGGTGGAAAGTGGCCAGAAAGCCCTGGATAAAGTTGAAAAACGCCAATTGCGACAACAGTCCTACGATGTGATCCTCATTGATTGGAAAATGCCGGAAATGGATGGGATTGAAACCACCAGACGGATTCGGCAACTGGTTGGCCCGGATGTCACCATCATCATTATGACGGCCTATGACTGGGCCAGCATTGAGACCGAAGCGAAGATGGCCGGGGTCAATTTTCTCATGACCAAACCTCTCTTTAAGGCCTCCCTTTGCTCCACCTTTGAAAAAATCTACAATCAAAAGGAAAGGGAAATTGAGGCCATCAAACCGAGGAGCTATGACTTTAAAGGCAAGCGTGTTTTGTTGGTCGAAGACCATATCCTCAATGTGGAGGTTGCCCGGCGTTTGTTGGAAGTCAAAGGAATTACGGTAGAGGTAGCAGAAAACGGGCTGCGGGCCATTGAGATGTTTACTCTGGCACCGGTGGGCTATTACGATATGATCCTGATGGATATCCGCATGCCGGTGATGGATGGCCTTACGGCGACAAAGACCATCCGCCAGCTGCAAAAAGAAACGGCCAAGACCATCCCCATAGTGGCTATGAGTGCTAACGCTTTTGAGGAGGACATGGAAAAATCCAGGTATGCCGGGATGAATTACCACTTAGCGAAACCCATTGCCCCTCAGATGCTCTATGACACCTTGGAAAGAATCTGGTCCGAGGCCAAGAAATAGAACATCATTGGTTAAAAAAGGCCACCAAGGCATCCCGGAGGAAGGTAGCCCCTCCGGGGACGATGGCATCGTAATAAGCGGCAAAGCGTTCGTCAGTGACATAGCCCTGGGCCAGGGCAATATGGGCTGCGGGGGTGTACATCCCCGGAGTCCAATAGCATTTTAACCACTGGCTGTGAAGACCGCATAATTTCCGGGCTTCCTCCCCGGTGGTATTCCCTGTAGCTGCGGCACATTTGAGGGCCTGGGCAACATCCTTTTCCAGGGCCTGGGCCCTCTGCCATGTTTTCTCACTCATACCCTGGATTCGGGCATTCACCCCATCCACCGTGGCATCGCCGTAACGGCTGCGGATTTCTGCGCCGTAGCGGTCTTCATTTTTTGCGATAATTTCGGCTTTAAAGCCTTCAAATTTTTCAGTATCCTTCATGATTAAATCTCCTTTTAAGGCATCCAGGGTCCGTGTCGCCGTGGCGATGAGGGTCTCGATGCGTTTTTGACGTGCCTTTAAAGCTTCCAGCTGCTCCGAAAGAGCGGATTCCCGGGCGTAGTCCGGTGCCGTCAGAATGGATCGAATCCGGTTTAAGGGAAATTCCAATTCCCGGTAAAAGAGGATCTGCTGGAGGGTATCCACCTGATCCGGCCCATAAATGCGGTAACCGTTACTCCGGATGGCAGCGGGCTTTAGAAGTCCGATTGCATCATAATACCGCAGGGTCCGGGTGGTCACACCGGACAGTGCGGCCATTTCTGAAGTGGTGTATTCCATGGATTGCACCTTCTTTCATGTTGAATCGCTATGTCATGATTTATCATAAAGGATGACGCCGCGTCAAGGTCAAGGGGAAAATAAAAATAAATGAAATAGAGTCCGTCCTTTAAGAGTCTTGACAATTTTAAGAGATAGCAGTATACTGGTTATAGCTAGTCATACTCACATAAGATGGCTAAGATTAAAGCATTGATTTTTTATGGATTTATAGGACAAAGGAGAGAAATCAGATGGCATATGTTAATTTAGAAAGAATATTAAAAGAGGCCCGTCAGGGTGGTTATGCCGTCGGGGCATTTAATATCGTTGGTGACCTTACGGCCCGAGCTGCCATCCAGGCGGCAGAAGCATTGGGTCAGAATATTATTCTTCAAACTTCGGTAAAGACGGTGAAATCCTTTGGAATCACTGAAATGATGGCCTTTTTACGCCCCCTGGCTGAACATGCCGCCGTGGATGTGGCCATTCACTTAGACCATTCCACGGATGTGGCCTTTACCAAAGCCTGTATCGATGCGGGCTGGTCCTCGGTGATGTACGATGGTTCTAAGCTTCCCCTGGGTCAGAATATTGCAAATACCCGGGATATTGTGGAATATGCCCATGCCAAGGGGGTAACCGTTGAGGGTGAGCTGGGTGCCATTGTCGGGGTAGAGGACGATATTTTTGTAGAGGAGGGGGCAGGGGCCCATGCCAAGCCCACGGATTGCCGCACTTTTTTAGATGCTACAGGGGTGGATGCCTTTGCTCCGGCCGTAGGGACGGCCCATGGGGTGTATCAAGGAGAAATCGATATTGATTACGATTTGTTCCAGGAAATTAATGGCTTTTCACCCTGCCCTCTGGTCCTCCATGGGGGAACCGGGCTGACGGATGAAATGTTTTACCGCCTCATTGATCTGGGGGCGGCCAAGGTCAATATTTCCACGGCCATTAAAATTGCCTATTGCCAGGGAATGAAGGATTATATGGCGGAGAACCCCACCCAGAACGATCCCCTGAAGCTGGATGCCTATGTGGCAGACCGGGTGCGCCAAGTGGTCACAGAGCACATCCGCTTCTTTAGCCTCATAGACCGCAATGTAGCACCCTTTGAGGTGGATCTCCATTGCCATTCCACCCGCTCTGACGGTGGCGATACCCCCAAGGAACTCATTTGCAATGCGGTGGAGCGTGGCGTGAAGGTATTGGCCATCACCGATCACGATGTGCTGCCCCCTGAAAAAATCGAGGTCAGTGGGGTGATGGTCGATCCTGTGGCCTATGCTGCCAAAAAAGGCCTTACCTTTATTCCGGGCATTGAATTTTCCTGTGAAACTCAGGTGGAGGATGTCCATATCGTGGTCCTGGGGTGTGATTTTAAGGATCCCCGGCTATTGGAGATGAATCGCAAGATTGTGAAAAGCAAAATTGATTCCTACAAACGTCTGACGGAGCTTCTCACCGAAAAGGGCTTCCCCGTGGATTGGGAAGAGGTGCTGAATTACGATGACATCCCCAGAAAGCCCGAGGATGTCCAGAAAAAACTCATCTTCAACCTGATGGCGGAGAAGGGTTATACCAAGACTTGGAGCGAGGCCAAGCTTTTGTGTCGGAATAATCCGGAATTCTCGGTCAAACGGGAAAAGCCCGATGCCGCAGAAATTATCCGATTGGCACATGAAACCGGGGGAATCGCCATTTTGGCCCATCCCTACCTCATTGATGAGTGGGTGGTAACCAAGGATGCAGAAATGGAGCGGGCCGTATTCATCGAATCCCTCATTGATGCGGGGTTAGACGGCATCGAAGGGGCCTATACCTACGATAAAACCACCTATAGTGGACCCATGACCAAGGATGAAATCATCACCAAAGTTACGTCGGATTACACCGGTCGGGTTGCTATTATTTCCGGTGGCTCAGACTACCATGCGGACTATAAAAAAACCGATAAAAACCTGCGGGATATTGGGGAGTGCGGCATTACCTTAGAATATTTCAATGCGAACCCCCTGCTGTCTGCTTTAAGGAGAAGCTGATGATTGCCAATTGTGAACCGCGTTCGTACAGCCATCTTATCTTCGATTTGGATGGGACCTTGGTGGATACCTGTCCGGATATTGTGGCGACGGTACAACACCTCATCACGGAGTATGGTTTCGAAAAAAGAACGGATGCCTTTATCCGCAGCTGCATTGGTGGTGGCGCCCGTAATGTACTGCTGAAATGCCTGGGAGAGCATGAGGCTGACCGCATTGATGGGGAAATCCTGCCAAAATTTGTGGCGTACTACACTGTCAATTGTGCGGTGCATTCCAAGCTGTATCCCGGCGTCCGGGAAGTGCTGGATCAGTACAAAGCGGCAGGCAAAAAACTGTCCGTGGCGACCTTTAAAATACGAAGTGCCACCCTGGGTATCTTTGAAGTCTTTGGGCTCATGGATTATTTTGACATCATCGTCACTGCCGATGATGTGGTGAATCCTAAGCCAGCCCCGGACTGTGTCAATGCCATCGTCGATTTTTATGGATGCCCCCGGGGGGAGGCGATCCTGATTGGGGATACCCGGACGGATTACCTCACTGGGACCAATGCGGGGATTGCCGTGTGTGGGGTGACCTATGGCTATAACACCCCAGAGCAGGTCCGGGCCCTGGATCCGTCTTATGTGATTGATACGCTGGCGGAATTACCGTCAGTTGTGTTGTAAATATTTAATCAAAGAGGAGCGTTTATTATGGTAGATTTATCAAAATTGGACAAATGGCAACTGGGGAAATGCTTTGACCATTCGGTACTGCCCAAGAATACCACGGAGGAGGATATTCGAAAGGGTTGTCGGGAGGCAGTGGCCTATAATTGTGCAGCCTTTTACTCAGCATCACCCTATTGGACACCGGTCGTGGTAGAGGAGCTTGCCGGGAGTGATGTCCATGTGGCCTGTGGACTGGACTTTCCCTTTGGTGTGTCCTCAGCCCGAATGAAGGGATTGGAAACCGAAGAGGCGGTAAAGGCAGGATGTACCGCCTTGGATATTGTGATGAATATCGGGGCTCTGAAGGATAAAAATTATAAAGAGGTGAAGGCTGGACTCGATGCCTTTGTCACGGCAGCCCAGGGCAATATTACTAAATGCATCATGGATGTCAATTTCTTAACGGATGAGGAAATCGCCACGGCCTGTAAGCTCATTGCAGAAGCCGGAATCGATTATGCCAAAACCTCCACCGGACAATTTGAAGGACCCAGTATGGATCAATTTTTGATTATGAAGGAAACCTTAAAGGATACGGATATTAAGCTGAAGGTTGCTGGGGTTAAATTCCCTCGACCCCAGAATGCTTATGCCTTTTTGATGGCAGGTGCAGACCTCATCGGGACCCGTGCTGCCATTGCCATTATCGATGCCCTGGACCAGATGCGTGAGATTGGAATCGTGCCAGCGTATCAAGGTTGAGTTTGAATTTTATTGGGGCCTGGCTTTCCAAATGGATGGGTTTGTGTTAGGATATTAACAAAATAACAAACGTCAGGAAAAGTTTGGAAACTGATGGAGGAGCTGTTATGGAAAAGATAAGAAGAGAAAATCCCAAACCATTATATGTCCAATTAGAGGAGCTGATCCGCAATAAAATAGAAGAAGGAGAATGGAAGGCCCAGACCGCTATTCCTTCTGAAAGCGAGTTGAACCGCATGTTTGGTGTCAGTCGGATGACGATTCGATCAGCCTGCTCTCAGCTGGTGCAGGAGGGTCTGCTTTACCGGGTACCTGGAAAGGGAACCTTCGTGTCCGATGCCAAGATTGAGACGGAATCTTTAGCATACATGGGTTTTCGGGAGCAGCTTGAGCGCATGGGTTACGAAATTTCAACCCAGGTATTGGGAATTCAAACGGTGGAGGCCCGGGGGAAAATCAGCCGTCGGCTGGCTTGCCCGGAAGGGGCCCCCATTGTCGAGATTCGTCGCTTACGCTTTGTGAAGGGTGAACCCATTAGTCTGCATTACTCCTATATTCCCGAAGCCCTGTGTGCGGGCATCCGAGAGGATTTACTCGAAAAGGAACAGCTTTGTGTGCTTTTAGAGCACCAGCGGGGTCTCAAGCCCACCCGGGTGGTGGAAACCCTCGAATCCGCTACAGCAACGGAAAAGGAAAGTCCCATCTTTGGTGTTAACCCAGGGTACTCCCTGCTGATTTTAGAGGATGTTCTGTATGACCAGTTGGATCATCCCTACGAATATTCAAAAGTTGTCTTCCGCGGGGATAAAATCAAGCTGCGGTATGAGTATAAAAACAACTGAAAACCGATTTACAAAATAAAACATCGCATATCGATCGTCTCGATTTTCGGTGTTTTATTTTTTTGCCCAAAAACCTTTTTTAAGATGAAAACAATTTACTTGACATACTAGTCATATCTAGTTATAATACAGACATAATACCGGTTATGACCAGTATATGCCTGCCGCTGGGGTAGGTAAGGGAAGATCAAAAAAGGAGGGTAATATGATTGATTTCACAAAGATGACGAAATGGGACATGGGAAAGTGTTTTGACTATGCGATCCTGCCAAAGGATACCACAGAAGAAACCATCCGGAAGGAATGTAAGGTGGCCATTCAGTACAACTGCAAGGCCTTTTGCTTTTCCTCATCCTATTGGACGAAGGTAGTGGCAGAAGAACTGAAGGGAACGGATTTACTGGTGGGGGCCGGTATCGGATTTCCCTTTGGACAGCAAAGCAGTGCCGTGAAGGCCTTTGAAACCGAAGAAGCGGTTCGGATGGGGGCGACGGTTCTGGATAATTGCATGAATGTGGGAGCACTGAAGGATAAGAAGTACGACGAAATTCTTCAGGAGTTCAAGGATTATAAAAAAGCCGCTGGGCCGGCCATGACCAAAATGATCATTGAAGCCGAAATGCTGACGGATGAAGAAATCGCCACGGCCTGCAAGCTCATTGCAGAAGCGGAAATTGATTGGGCGAAATCTTCCTCGGGGCAGTACAACGGGATGTCCTTAGAGCAGGTACGGGTTATGGTTGAAACCCTGAAGGATTCGGACACCAAGGTCAAGGTATCCGGGGTTAAATTCCCGCGGCCTCAAAATGCTTATGCTTTCTTGTTAGCCGGGGCAGAGCTCATCGGTTCCCGGTCAGCACCGGAAATCATCGAGGCACTGGATACCATGCGTGCCATTAAGATGCTTCCGGAATATGAAGGCTGAGGATAATAAAAATCTTAGGGGGTAAGAGAAAATGGTGGATTTGTCAAAAATGACGAAACGGGATATGGGAAAGCTCTTCGATTATTCGGTGCTGCCGAAAAACACCACAGAAGAACAGATCCGGCAGGGCTGTCGGGATGCCATTAAGTATAATGCCAAGGCATTCTGCTTTTCCTCATCCTATTGGACACCGGTGGTGGTTGAAGAACTCCAGGGAACGGATTTGCTGGTGGGGGCCGGCATTGGATTTCCCTTTGGACAGCAAACCAGTGCTGTAAAAGCCTTTGAAACCGAAGAAGCCGTTCGTCTGGGCGCAACGGTTTTGGATAATTGCATGAACGTGGGGGCGCTCAAGGACAAGAAGTACGATGAAGTCCTGCAAGAATTCAAGGACTATAAAAAAGCTGCGGGGCCAGTGATGACAAAGATGATCATCGAAACCTGTATGCTGACCAAGGAAGAAATCGCCACGGCCTGTAAGCTGGTGGCAGAAGCCGGAATTGATTGGGCAAAAACATCTACCGGCCAATACGCCGGACCATCTGTGTCCGATGTCATGCTCATGGTGGACACACTAAAAGGGACAAAGACGAAGGTCAAGGTGGCGGGGGTTAAGGCGCCACGGCCACAAAATGCCTTTGCTTTCTTCGCTGCGGGGGCCGAGCTTATTGGGACCCAGGGGGCAGCGGAAATATTAGATGCGGTGGACGATATGCGCAGATGCGGATTGTGTCCGGAGTATGTGGGGGAATAAGTATAAAATTAATACAAGGAGAGAGTCATGGGTAAATATTTAGTAGGTATGGACGCCGGGACGACGGGCTGTAAGGTGTGTGTGTTTGACTTGGAAGGGAATCTGATGGGGAGCAACTATCGGGAATATCCCTGTTATTATCCCAAGGAAGGTTGGGTTGAACAGATTCCGGAGGATATGACCCCGGCGCTGTATGAAACCTGTAAGGCCGCCATTGAAAAATCAGGGGTAGACCCTACGGACATTCTGGCCATCGGGTTATCCTCCCAGGGTTCCGTCATTGGGCTGTTGGATGAAGAGGGCAAATTGATTCGCCCCTTTGTAGGATGGCAGGATCTGCGGGGTGGTGCCAAGGAAATTGGATGGATTCAGGAGCATATTGCCAGAAATGAACATTATGAAATTACCGGGGACCCCCTGGGGATGTGTTTCAGTATTGCCAAACTGGTTTGGCTTAAAGAAAATGAACCGGAAAACTGGGAGAAAACAGCCCTATTCTCAACCCATCAGGATTATTTCCTGAAAGAATTAGGGGCAGACGGTTATTATACGGATTTCTCCTCGGCCAGCCGTGAGGGGATGATGGACATCAATAGTAAGGAATGGTCCAAGAAGCACCATGATATGTTGGGCATTCCCCTGAGCAAACGTGCGGAAATTATTGCTGAACCAGGCAAGGTGGTGGGGCATATCCCTGCAGATATTGCGGAACTGACCGGTTTGGCAGAAGGAACACCCATTTGCATTGGTGCCCATGACCAAAACTGTAATACCTTTGGATCTGGGGCTGTGGATGACGGAACCGCCGTCATGGTTATGGGAACCTTTGGCTCCTGCTTTATTGCTTCGGACGAATCCATTCGCGATCCTAAAGGTCGTTTAGTGGTTAAGGGGAACCATGGTGTGGGCAACTTCACGATAGAAGCTTTTTCGAATACCTCAGCTTCCAGCTATCGCTGGTATCGGGATACCTTTGCAGATTTAGAAAAAATTGCCGGGGAAGTCTCCGGCGTGGATCCCTACGATATCATCAATGAACAAATTGCCGGTGTACCCATCGGGGCCAATGGCATTACCTTCTTGCCCTACCTTCAAGGGGTTTCCGGAGCGAAGCTGAACGATCAGGCCCGGGCGACCTTCATTGGAATGAGCCTGGGAACGACCAAGGCCGACATGGCCCGTGCCGTCATGGAAGGCATTTGCTATGAAATGTACGATATTATTAACGCAGAGTTAGAAGCTGGCATCCGTATCAATGGCATTCGCCTTACGGGTGGTGCGGCCAAATCTCCATTGTGGAGCCAAATGCTGGCAGATATCTGCAAGCAGCCCATTCACCTCTTAGCCGCTAGTGAAAGTGGTTGCTTGGGTGCTGCCCTTTATGCTGGTATCGGTGTGGGAGAATACAAGGATGCCCACGAAGCCGCGGACCGTGCGGTCAAGATTACCCAAACCTATTATCCTAACCCTGATAATTATGAAGCCTATGATAAGGCCTATCGACGCTTCAATGATGTATACGATGCATTGAATGGAAAGATTTTTTAATGATGGAGGAATGGAAAGTCAAAGGAGTGGATATTTATAAAAAGCACGCCTTTGACTGCCGCTGTGGACGGCACCATACCATGCCAGTGGGAAAGGTGGTTATCGGGCCCGATGTGGCCCGAACCCTTCCGACACAGTTAGAAGCCTTGGGAATGACAGGCAAGGGCATGCTGGTAACGGATGCCGTTGTTTATCAGGTGCTGGGAGAAGCACTGTTAGCCCAGTGGCAAGAAGAAGATCTCGCAGTTTCCGTTTATACTCTGCCCGAGGGCAGCCGCTCAGATGAAAGGGCCCTTGGAAATATCCTTTGCCATTTGTCCGAGGATACAGGGTTTCTGATTTCTCTGGGCGGTGGTATGGTGACAGATACCGTGCGGTACCTGGCTTCACGGATGGGCCTGCCCTGTGTGGCCATTCCATCGGCCATGACCATGGATGGGTTCTTTACCAATATGTCCGTCATCATCATCGATGATCTTCAAAAGACCCACTATCTGGATTATCCGACCCTTATTTTAGCGGATACCGCCATTATTGCCAGTGCACCGCCGCGAATGAATGCGGCTGGAATTGGTGAAGTGGTCTCGAAAATCAGCGCCGCCATCGATTGGTATTCTGGGAAGATGGTGAAAGACCTCTACTATTGTGAGGCGGTTGAAGCCATGATGGCATCCTGTATTGAGAAGGGCGCTTCACAGGAAACGGCAGAGGGCATTGCAGTGGGGAATCCGGTGGCGGTGGGGCGCTTGACGGATGCCCTGTACCGCAGTGCTGTGGCCATGGCCTGGTATGGTTCCTCTCCTTGTGGTTCTGGGGCGGAGCACCAATTAAACCACTACTGGGTCATGTGCCAGGAAAATCGCGGGATACCCCAATCCATGCACGGTCAGATGGTTGGCGTCGGCGCAGTGGTTAATTTGAAACTATGGCAGTATATTTTGGCTCTGGATGAGGGAACCTTTGATATCCAGAAAGCCCTTGATTCTATGTGGGGGGAAAGAAAATGGCAGGAGGGGATTCGTAGGGTTTATGGTACCGGTGCAGAAGAAATTTTCGATGTTCAGCGGGATAATCATTCCTTCGACCCCGTTGTCAGACAGCAGGAAATTCACCGAATTTTGGAAGCCCTGCCAGCCCTTCGGGAAAAGGCAGCTGCCCTGCCCAATGCCGATACCATTGCTCGGTGGCTGGCAATTGCCGGTGCCCCCAGAACACCCAAAGAATTAGGAATTACCGAAGAAGAATTGATGGATAGCTTATATTATGCCAAAGAATCCCGTGCTGGGCGGTATAATGCCCTTTGGATCATTGAGGCTTTGGGGCTGCTGCCCGAAGTGTCAGCACGGCTTTGCCGGGAAATGGGCTATAGAGAGTGAGGGAATTATAATGGTTGATTTATCCATAATGGATGAAAAAAGCTTGGGGAAGCTGTTTGATTATGCCATCCTTCCCAAGGATACTACCCAACAGAAGGTGCTGGATGGAGCAGCGGAGGCCAAGAAATGGAATTGTGCCGCCATGTACGTTTCCAGCCCCTACTGGATGCCGGTGTTGGTGGATGCCCTGGCGGACTCCGATGTACTGCCGGCCTGCGGCATTAATTTTGCCTGGGGCAGCAGCACGCCGGCGGTGAAGGAAATGGAAGCTCTGGAAGCGGTGCGCTTCGGTGCTAAATCCATTGATATGTGTTTGAACCTTGGGGCCCTGAAAGATGGGGATCTGAATGTGGTTCGGGATGAACTAAAGCGCTTCAAGGGTGCGGCAGGAGATGCAGTCCTCACTAAGGGGATTCTGGATATGGCTTTTTTGACGGATGATGAAATCAAAAGAGCCTGTGATTTATTAATTGAATGCCAAATCGATTATATGAAGACCGCCACGGGTCAATTTGAAGGGCCAAGCATGGAACAATTTTTGGTAGCAAAGAAAGCGTGTGAAGGCTCTGATGTAAAGCTTAAAGTTTCCGGGGTTAAATTCCCCCGGCCACAAAATGCCTACGCCTTTATTATGGCAGGTGCCGACTTGATCGGTACAAGGGCAGCCCCCGAAATCATTTCGGCACTGTCCACCATGCGTGAGATCGGCATCGTACCGAAATACGCCGAATAATTCATGTGTTAAAACCCCTTTGCATGCGGAGTGGCGAATCCGTTACTCCCATGCATTTTTTTTAACTAAAGTAGTACTAACTGGTCATGATGACGGGGGAGTGCAAGAATATTGACAGAAGATTGGAGAGAGAAGATGAAGATTAATTGGACGTTAAAGGATTTAAATTTACCGGTCGTCAGCGGAGAAGAAGCCCTGGTTGCACGCGTTCAGGATTTGCCGCTGACAGCAGCAGAATTTGATCACCTGAATGGTCGGGCTGATCGCATTGGCGTGACCCCGGAATTTAAAAAGGTCATTGAAACCTACCAGGTTCCGGAGTGGGAAACCCCGGCAGGCTTCAAGGCGGCGTTAGGTTTTGTGGGGCGGGTACTGCGAGTGGATCTGGTCCGGGACATCAGTTATGATAAAAATAGTGTAAAGCGTCCCACCAATGTGCTTTTTTCGGCAGATAGTGCCAATCCCTATGAAGTTGCCCCCATTGCCGACTATATTGCCAATTTAACCTGTAATCCGGGAATTATTTATGACCTCTTTATCAATAATCCCAAGGCCAATGTGGGTGGGCAGTTTAAAACCCGGGATGAAGTCATGGCGGAAATCGGACGCATTCTGGGGCCTGGTGCAGACATCAGTGTGGAACTCAACGATCCCTTTGGTAAAAGTGACGCTGAAATTTTAGAGGAAGCCGCTAAGTTTAAAGAAATGCTCGGTGAACACCGGGTGGTCATTAAGGTGCCCCATACTGGCCCGGTCAATGCAAATAACGTGGGGAGCTTACTCACTGGGGATAAACGTCTGGCCACCGCCCATAACGCCCCTTCTACGGCCGATGCCTTCCGGGGACACCACCTGGCCCTGATGCTCCACGAGCACGGCTATCGGGTGAACTTTACCCTGATGTTCGAGCCCTGGCAGACTGCCCTGGCCCTCCAGGCCCGGCCTTACTTCATCAATAGCTTCATCCGCCATCGCTTGCTGCAATCCACGACGATGGAAGAATACCTGGGCCTGTACCGGGATACCAAGGATGTCAAATATCTGGAACAGCTCAGAAGTTTTATGATCGATAAAGATTATTTCTGTGCGGGAGATTTGGATATTGACCTGAATCTGGTTCGGAAGGAAGCGGAAAACATGCTGAAACACCGCGCCTTTGATTGTGCTGAAGGCCGGGATGGCTTAGACGGTGTCCGACAGAATTTAAGACTCCTGCGCCAGAGTAATTTACCGGATACCCGGCTTATTATTTGCAGTATGGAAGGGCCGGATAATTACCCGGATATCGATCGGCTGTTATCTTCGGATGAATATGGCGATATGGCCGGGCGGGTGGTTATCACGGCAGAACCCAATTATCTGGCACGATTCACCAGTGCCAATCAGGTGGTGTCCTACCAGCGTCGTTTTATGAATGCCGCCAACGGGATGTCCTAGGGGGATGACTAAAGGGATGATGTGAGGAAACAATTAGGGGAGAATGGTATGAACGAACGGATTTTAAAACTCAAGCTGACCGCGGAGCAGTGCCGCCTGAACGTGCTGCGCATGCTCCGGGCCAGCGGCCACGGCCATGTGGGTGGGGCACTGTCGGCAATCGATATGGTGACGGCCTTATACTTCGATACGATGGCTGTGGACCCCAAAAGGCCGGGCTGGCTGGATCGGGATCGCTTCCTGCTGTCGGCGGGGCATAAATGTCTGGCTCAGTACGCTGTCCTGGCGGAGAAGGGTTATTTTGATAAGACGGTGCTGGATACCTACGGCAGCCTCCATGCCAAGATACCGGGACATCCGGATATGCATAAGCTGCCCGGAATCGAGGCCAATACCGGCGCGTTGGGCCATGGCTTATCCATCGCCTGCGGCATGGCTGCCGCAGCCAAGCTCCAGGGGCGCAGCTATCGGACCGTCGTTATTATGGGAGATGGTGAGTTGCCCGAGGGCTCCAATTGGGAAGCAGCTGCAGCGGCGCCCAAATTTGGACTGGATAACCTGGTCTTATTGCTGGACGACAATGGCCTGCAAATCAGCGGCCCGGTGAATACCATTATGGATATGGAACCCATTGCGGATAAATTTTCGGCCTTTGGATGGCACGTGCTGACCATGGACGGAAACGATATGGAACAGATTGTGGATACCCTGGATTTGGTGGCTGAAGGAACGGGGAAACCCACTGTTATCATTGCAAAGACCACCAAAGCCAAGGGCTTAAACGAAGGCGAGGGGGATGTGGCTTACCACTTCTGGGCACCGACATCCGAAGCCCTGGATCAGGCGGAGGCCGATACCAAGCGCTTAATTGCAGCCATCGAAAGAGAACTGGAGGCTGTATCATGAAAATTGGAGAAACCTACGATCCCCGGAAAGAATTTGGGAAAGCCGTCACAGAAATTGCCATGGAGAATGATGCCGTCGTTCTGCTTTCTGCGGATAGTGGCAAAAGCTCGGGCTTCGGCACTTTTATGGAGGCCTGCCCCCAGCGTTACTTTGAGTGTGGCATCATGGAGCAGTACGCCATCGGAATGGCATCGGGGATGGCCACCGCGGGGAATATTCCGGTATTCTGTGCCATCGCCCCCTTTGTCACCTGCCGACCCTACGAGATGTTTCGCAATGACCTGGGGTATATGCGCCAGAATGTCAAGGTAGTGGGACGTAACAGCGGCATTACTTATTCGGATCTGGGGGCGACCCATCAGAGTCTGGAGGACTTCGCCATCATCCGGATGATTCCCGGTGTGGTGGTGCTGGCACCCCAGGACCCAGCGGAGATTCGAGCTGCGGTGAAAGCCATGATTGACTACGAGGGTCCGGTGTACATGCGCATCGGCAACCCCAAGATTCCCGTGCTCTTTGAGGAAAAGCCGTTTACCATCGGAAAGGGGCAGCAGCTCAACGCGGGGACAGACATCACCCTCATCTCCACGGGCAGCATGACCGGTCCTGCCTTGGAAGCTGTCAAACAGTTGGAGGCCCAGGGCATTTCAGTGGATCATCTGGGGATGCCCACGGTTTGTCCTTTGGATACTGAGCTGGTCCGGGCATCAGCGGCTAAAACCCATAAGGTATACACCGTGGAAGAGCATTATGTGGACGGCGGACTGGGGACCTTGGTTACCGAATGTCTGAGCGATATGGCGGATACCACCGTCCACCGCATGGGTATTCCCAAAGGCTATGCCACTTCCGGGGAGTACCAGGAGATTCTGTCTTACTATGGGTTGGATGCTGAGGGGATCACCCGACGAATTTTAGAGGCTTGAGGGCTTCCTCAACCCCTTATCCAACGATTCAATAAACATCTTGGCGGCACTGCATTGCAGTGCCGCTTTTTCGTCGGTGGGACCGGTGAAATTTGTTTCTTTTGCTTTACCGGAGTAGGGTTTTGTGATAATGTAAACTTATCACTTATTACCACAAATAATGGAAAATGGGAGGTTAATATGAGAATTGCAACAGATATCGGCGGCACCTTCACGGATTTGGTAGTCCTGGATGGTGAACGTGGCATTTCCTTTGAGAAAAGCCACACGACACCACCTCGGTTTGAAAAGGGCGTTATTAATGTCATCAAGAAAAGCGGGATTTCCACAGCGGAAATTGAGCTGTTCTTCCACGGCACTACGACGGTTATCAATGCTCTGACGGAGCGGAAGGGTGCCAAGACCGGACTGATTACCACCAAGGGCTTTCGGGATGTTCTGGAAATCGCCCGGTGCAATCGCCCGGATTTGTTCAATCTCGTATTTGCTAAACCCCGGCCCTTCATCCCGCGCCACCTGCGGTGTGAGGTGGAGGAACGGATGTCCTATCGGGGGGAGGTCATCACGCCCCTGTTGGAGCAGGATATCGATGAAGCCGTGGCCTATCTGAGGGAACAGGGGGTCGAATCCATCGCGGTGTGTATGCTCCACGCCTATGCTAATGATGCCCACGAGCAGCGCACGGTGGCCCGCATCCATGAGCTGTGGCCGGAGGTGTTCGTCACGGCATCCCGGGATGTCACCCTGGAATGGCGGGAGTACGAGCGCACCTCCACCATCGCCCTCAACGCCTACGTCATGCCCACAGCATCCTCCTATGTGGACCGCCTGGAGGGAGAGCTGAAGGCCTTGGGGGTGGATTGCCCCAAGTACATCATGAAGAGCAACGGGGGGACCACCACCTTTGAGCAGAGCAAGATTAGTCCCATCAACATGGTGGAATCCGGCCCGGTGGCCGGGGTGTTCGGCGCCGCTGTGGTGGGGGAAGCCATCGGCGAGCCCAATATCATCGCCTTCGATATCGGGGGGACCACGGCCAAATGTTCCCTTATCGATAAAGGCCAGCTCAAGGTCAGCACCGAGTATCGCATCGAGCGCACCGAAAGCTATGCCGGGTATCCCGTCATGGCCCCGGTGGTAGATATCGTGGAAATTGGCAATGGCGGGGGTTCCATTGCCTGGATCGACGATGCCGGGTCCCTGAAGGTGGGTCCCCAATCCGCTGGTGCCATGCCTGGCCCCGTGGCCTATGGCAACGGCAGCAGTGACCCCACCACCACGGATGCCTGCCTCCTCACCGGTCGGCTGTCTCCGGACAATTTCGACAATGGGGTGGATATGGCGGCGGTGGAAAAGGCCATTCAGGACAAGGTGGGGACGCCCCTGGGCATGACGGCTCTGGAAGCCGCCATGAGCATCATCCGGGTGGCAGACTCCAATATGCTCAACGCCCTGAAGCTGATCTCCGTACGCCGGGGCTACGATCCCCGGGATTTCGCCATGGTGGCCTTCGGCGGCGGCGGTCCCATGCACAGCGCCTATCTGGCCAAGGAGCTCGGCGTGCGCCGGGTCATCATCCCGCCGGCCGCCTCGGTGTTCTCCGCCTGGGGGATGCTCATGGCGGATCAGCGCAACGATTATATCCAGACGAAGATCAGTCGGATGAACGACACGTCGGCGGACACCCTGAACAGCTGGTGGCAGCCCCTCATCGAGGAGGCTGAAGCCGGACTCATGGCCCAGGGCGTCGCCCGGGAAAACATCCTGCTGAAGTTCGTGGCCGATATGCGTTACCTCGGACAGGAACACACCGTCAGTGTGGATGCCCCGCCGGTGCCTTGGAGTGAGGCGGATAAGGAAGCCCTGGTGGCGCAATTCCACGAAACCCACGAGCACTTCTATACCTTTAAGCTGGAGGGCACACCCACAGAAATCGTCAATCTCCATCTGGTGGCCTATGGCCGTCAGGAAAAACTGGAGCTGCCCCGGATACCCGAGCAGCAGGGAGAGGTGGCCCAGGCCCAGAAATCGGAACGGGATATTTACTTCGAGGACGGGGGCTTCATCAAGGGCGCCATCTACGATCGCTTCGCCCTGGGGGCTGGTGCTCAAATTCCAGGACCGGCGGTGGTAGAGGAACCCACGGCTTCCACTGTGGTGGGACCGGACCAACAGGTGACGGTGGACGTGTACGGCAATTTGATTATTGAAATGAAGGAGGACAAAAATGACTAAGCCGGTGGACAGCATTACCCTGGATATTGTGAAGGACTCACTGATCGCCATCAGTAATGAGGTGTTCTACGCCTTTGCCCGGACCTCCATGAGTCCCATCATCTACGAAACCCTGGACTATGCCAGCGGGATTACCGATGCCGACGGGCAGCTGCTCACCCAGGGCAACGGGGCCTGCGGTTTCATCGGCCTCATTGCCCCCATGATCGGGGAGGTCATCGCCGTCCACGGCAAGGACAGCATGAAGCCCGGGGATGTGTACATCATCAACGATCCCTACATGGGCGGGGGGACCCACCTGTCGGACATCGGCATGGTCATGCCCATCTTCTACGGCGAGGAGCTCATCGGATTCGTGGGGAATAAGGCCCACTGGACGGACGTGGGGGGCATGTCTCCCGGCTCCTTCACCACAGACTCCACAGAGGTCTTCCAGGAAGGGCTGTGCTTCAGTGCCCTCAAGCTGGTGGACGGCGGCGAGCTGTCGCCCATCCTCCATCAGATCATCCGCAGCAATACCCGGTTCCCGGATGTGGCCACCGGCGATATGTGGGGACAGATCGCCTCCCTGCGGACGGGCTACAAGCGGGTGGGCGAGCTCTGCGATAAATACGGGGTGGAAACCGTGAAAAGCTCCATGGCCCGCCTCCTGGATCAGGGCGAGGTCCTGGCCCGGAAGCGTCTCAAGGAAATGCCCAAGGGAACCTGGGAGATGGAGGAATTCATGGATGATGACGGCCATGGGAATCCCGTGCGCCTGAAGGTGAAGATCACCATTACCGAGGATGAATTCCTGGTGGATTTTACGGGCAGCTCACCCCAGGTGGCCAGCCCGGTGAACACGGGCTACAGCTCCCTGTGCTGCGGGGTGAAGGTGGCCTACATGTCCATCATCAATCCCTCCATGGAGGTCAATGATGGGGTCTTCCGTCCCATGCGGGTTATCGCAGAAGCGGAGAGTGTGACTCATTGTACCCGCCCGGCACCGACCTCCTGCTACTACGAATGTATGATTTACGCCACTGATGTGGTGTGGAAGGCTCTGGCTCCCATTTTTCCAGAATATCTGGGTGCCGGCCATATGCTGTCGGTGTGTGCGGTGGTCATGGGAGGACTCCATCAGGACACCGGCGAATCCTTCCTGATCATCGAGCCCACCGGTGGTGGCTGGGGCGCATCCCAGGGGAAGGACGGGGAAGTTGGCCAATTCTGTGTGGGGGATGGCGAGACTTACAATGTCCCAGTGGAAATGGCAGAGACCCGCTATGGCATCCAAGTGGATGAATACAGCCTCCATACCGATGGTGCGGGTGCCGGGGAATTCCGGGGTGGCAGCGGTGCGGTGCGGACCTACCGGGCTATGAATGACGGCGAATCCTTTACCGCTTCCTTTGGGCGGAACCGCTACCCGGCCTGGGGCTCTAATGGCGGGGCAGACGGCAGCATTAATTATTTCGTCTTCATCGATGCCGATGGTACGGAGCATCCGCCCCAAGCCATGGCCGCTCGCCGGGTGATGAATAAGAACGACATCGTTCAGATGGTAACCTGCACCGGCGGTGGCTACGGCGATCCCATGAAGCGAGACCCCAAACGGGTGGCCGAGGATGTCCGGGGCGGCTACATCACCCTGGCCCAGGCCCAGACGGATTATGGCGTCGTCGTCGATCCCCAGAGCTTTGAGGTCACGGCTCTTTGCCGCTAAGCTCACTGGGGGGGAGCGGATTGTGTTGATGAAAAAGGAGAAATTATGAAGGTCATGACACCGGAAAATATGACGACCCTCCTCCGGGAGGACGGGGTCGCCATGACGGCTCTGTTTTCAGAAAGCAGCGCCACCATGGGCCATGCAGTCTTTCCGCCGGGGACAGTGGTTCCCTTTGCCGCCCACGATGCCGACGAGTATTCCTACATCCTGTCGGGAGAGGTCAAGTGCAAAACCGAGGATGGCGTGGTAACCACCATGACTGCCGGCTGCAGCGGCTTCATCCCCGCCGGAGAGTCCCATTCCAGCTACAACGATTCAGACGCCGATTGCGTTTTGGTTTGGATGCTGGTGGGGACCTCAAAGGCATAAAGAAAGGGTGCAGCATCCCCAGACGCATGAGATGCTGCACCCTGTTTCTCTCTAAATCTAAGCAATGGCGTTTGCTTCGGCTGGAACCCCATCAGAATAAAGGGTTTCTGGCGCAATATCCACCGAGCCGTCACACCATGTCGCTGTCCCATAATCGATGTAGACCTGGGAGAAAACCTCCGGGTTCTGCAAGGGGATGAAGGCAGGGAAGGATAGCAAAGGGGTGCAGTCGAAAATCTTTGCTTCACCGGTACTAAAACGAATCCACAGCCGATAGTCGCTGAGGGGACGAATGCCGCAAACGGAAGGGCTGGTTGGGGCTTCGCCGGCATAGACAATATCATCGATGATGTACATGATCGGGTACCTCCTTATTGAAGTGGTGCGATTTTTCCAAAGGGAATATTACGAAGAGCGTTGTTCCATGCAAGATACAGTTCCTCTTCGTGAATGGCCGCCCAGGCATTGACTAATTTAAACTGTTTGACGGGAAGACTACCAGCAAGAAGCTCACCGTCAATACCGATAGAGGCTTCATATTCACCATAGTATACATGAAAATGAGGCTTGTGGTGTTGTCCGCTATCAGAATATAGCATTTTAATGACAATATTGTAAAAACGACATAGCTCTGGCATGGTGTGCGCTCCTTATCCTTGGTTTAATAGCATTATAACAGGCTTATCCTAAAGTTTAAACATAAAATTTATATTGATCTAGGGTTGCAGCCGTCAAAAAAAGACAGGCGCCTCATACTTGACACCCCCCATCCACAAATGCTATAATTTACAAACAATCTAAAAAACGGCAAGCAAAAAAGACAAAGAAGTCGACGATTTCTTTGTCTTTTTTTGCGTTGAGTTCAAAGGAGGATACACCATGCGATTAAACCCAAAGGAACAGGAAAAGCTCATGCTGCACCTGGCGGGGAGTCTGGCCAAGGAGCGGATGGGCCGGGGCCTGAAGTTAAATTATGTGGAGGCGGTGGCGTATTTAAGCGCCGAGCTCCTGGAGCTGGCCCGGGACGGCAAGACCGTGACGCAGCTTATGGGGCTGGGCACAAAGCTGCTCACCCGGGCGGATGTCATGGAAGGCGTACCGGAGATGGTGGAGGAGGTCCAGGTTGAGGCCACCTTCCCCGACGGGACCAAGCTGGTCACCGTGCACAACCCCATTGTATAAGGAGGCACTATGTTAATCGGACAAATCATCGCCAAGGATCGGGAGATTATTTTAAACGCAAACAAGGAGACCGTCACCCTCATGGTGGCCAACACCGGGGACCGACCGGTGCAGGTGGGTTCCCACTATCATTTCTTCGAGGTGAACCGCTGTCTGGCCTTTGACCGGGGGGCGGCCTACGGCTTCCACCTGGACATCCCCTCGGGGACCTCGGTGCGCTTTGAGCCTGGGGAGGAACGGGAGGTCAAACTCACGGCCTTCGGCGGCACCCGCCGCATCTTCGGCTTCAACGATCTGACCTGCGCCCAGGCCAACGCCGCCACGGCACCCGCGGCACTGGAAGCGGCAGCCCTCAAGGGCTTTACGACAAAATAGGAGGACAGCATATGAGCACGAAAATATCCGGCGAAACCTACGCCATGATGTACGGCCCCACCACGGGGGATAAGGTCCGCCTGGCGGACACCAGCCTCGTCATCGAGGTGGAGAAGGACTACACCCACTACGGGGATGAGGTCAAATTCGGCGGGGGCAAGACCATCCGGGACGGCATGGGCCAATCGGTCACCACCCGCAGCAGCGACGGGGACTTGGACCTGGTCATCACCAACGCTCTGATCCTGGATGTGACGGGAATCGTCAAGGCGGACATCGGCATCAAGGACGGCAAGATCGCCGGCATCGGCAAGGCGGGGAACCCCAGCACCATGGACGGGGTCACCCCGGGGATGGTCATCGGGGCCTCCACCGAAGCCCTGGCCGGGGAGGGGATGATCGTCACCGCCGGGGGCATCGATACCCACATCCACTTCATCTGTCCCCAGCAGATTGACTGCGCCCTCTTCTCCGGGGTCACCACCATGATCGGCGGGGGCACCGGACCGGCAGACGGCACCAACGCCACCACCTGCTCCCCGGGGCCCTGGAACATCGAGATGATGCTGCGGGCCGCCGAGGAGTATCCCATGAATCTGGGATTCCTGGGCAAGGGCAATTGCTCCGCAGAAGCACCCCTGGTTGAACAGGTGGTAGCCGGGGCCATGGGACTGAAGATCCACGAGGACTGGGGGAGCACCCCGGCGGTCATCGACCATTGCCTGAATGTGGCGGATGACTATGATGTCCAGGTGGCCATCCACACCGACACCCTCAACGAAGGGGGCTGCGTGGAGGATACCCTGGATGCCATCGCCGGGCGGACTATCCACACCTATCACACCGAGGGGGCCGGCGGCGGCCATGCCCCGGACATCATCCGGGCGGCGGCCACCCAGAATGTCCTGCCCTCCTCCACCAACCCCACCATGCCCTTCACGGTGAATACCCTGGACGAGCATCTGGATATGCTCATGGTCTGCCACCATCTGGACAAGAAAATCCCCGAGGACGTGGCCTTCGCCGATTCCCGGATTCGTCCGGAAACCATCGCTGCCGAGGATGTCCTCCACGACATGGGGGTCTTTTCCATGATGAGCTCTGACTCCCAGGCCATGGGCCGCATCGGTGAGGTCATCACGAGAACCTGGCAGACCGCCAGCAAGATGAAGGATGAACGGGGTCCCCTCCCCGAGGATGCGGGTAAGGATAACGATAATTTCCGGGCCAAGCGCTACATCGCCAAGTACACCATCAACCCTGCCATCACCCACGGCATCGCCGACTATGTGGGCAGCGTAGAGGTGGGCAAGTTCGCCGACCTGGTGCTGTGGAACCCCGCCTTCTTCGGTGTGAAGCCGGACATGGTCATCAAGGGCGGGATGATTACCGCCGCCAAGATGGGGGATGCCAATGCCTCTATCCCCACCACCCAGCCGGTGCTCTACCAGCATATGTTTGGAGCCCATGGCCGCGCGGTGGAAGCCACCTGTCTGACTTTCGTCTCCCAGGCGGCTATGGATGCCGATGTGAAGGGGGCCTACGGCCTGCAGAAAACCGTGGTGCCGGTGCGGAACTGCCGCAATATCGGCAAGGCGGATATGCGCTACAACGACGCCACTCCGGCCATCACCGTGGATCCGGAAACCTACGAGGTTTGCGCCGACGGCGAGTCCATCACCTCCAAGCCCGCCGAGGCCCTGCCCCTGACCCAGCTGTATAGCCTGTTTTAGAAAGTCGAGGAAGCTATGCTAGGCGTCTGTTTACTCTTCGTGGGCATCGTGCTCATCAACAATGGCATCTGCAATCTGACGGGTGTCGACGGCAAGTCCGCCGCGGTCATGAATTTCCTCACCGGCGGCCTGTCCCTGTTCATCAACTTCGTCAATCTGATCCAGGGCAATTACTACGCCGCGGGGACGGGTCTGCTCTTCTGCTTCACCTATCTCTACGTGGGCATCAACAATGTCTTTGAGCTCAGTACCAAGCCCTTTGCCTGGTTTTCCACCTTCGTGGCCATCAACGCCCTGATCTTCGGAACTCTGGAGGGCTTCGTGGGGATCCCCGCCTGGGGCATTACCCCGGATATTCGCTGGGCCGTCATCTGGTATCTCTGGGCCATCCTCTGGGGTACCGCCTTCGTCGAGGATATCTGCGGCAAATCCCTGGGGCGCTTCACGCCCAAGCTCCAGGTGGTGGAAGGGGTGGCCACGGCCTGGGTGCCGGGGGTGCTCATGCTCTTAGGGATGTGGTAGGCCTGCGGCCCCAATGGATTTATAATTGTGAAGGAGAGAACTATGCTGTGTGAAAAAATCCTCGGCCAGATGGAGGACGCCGCCTACGCCGGAAAAACGGTGGACACGGTGGCCATCCACTGGGACGAGGCCTTTAAGAAGATTCATCGCAAGGTCAGCGCCGCCGGAGTGGAGGTGGGGATCCGTCTGGACGACCACATCCTCCACCGGGGGCTGCGCTCCGGCGATGTGCTCTACGCCGACGAGGCGGGCATCCTCGTGGTGGACATCCCACCGGCGGAGGCCATCGTCTTCTCCGTGGTGCCCAATCATCCGGAGATGCTGGCCAAGGCCTGCTACGAGGTGGGCAACCGCCACGCCACCCTGTTTTATGGAGAATCCCCGGACACCTTCATCACCCCCTATACCGCCCCCATGATGAAGCTGCTCTCCAGCCTCCACAGCCTCACCGTGGAGATCACCCAGATGCGCTTCAATTTTGACAAGCGCCTGTCGGAGTCCATCAATGGCCACTCCCACTGATTTCCTCCTCCTCCAGATTAACGATGCCCTCTTTCCCATCGGGGGATACTCCCACTCCTGGGGGTTAGAAACCTACATACAGGAGGGCATCGTCGCCGATGTCCAGGGGGCGGGGGACTACATCCGCTCCCGGCTGCGCCACAGTCTGCTCTACACCGAGCTGCTGGCGGTGCGTCTGGCCTACGAGGCGGCAGCCCGGGGTGACGGGGAGGCCTTGTCCGCACTGGATGACATCCTGGAGGCCAGCGTCCTCCCCAGGGAATCCCGGGAGGCCATGGGCAAGCTGGGGTCCCGATTCATTAAGACCCTGGACAGCGCCTCACTGCCCGCGCTGGCCCCGGTTTGGGGCGGCTACAGAAGCGCCCCGGGGGTCCATCACCACGCCGTGGCCTACGGCGTCCTCTGCGCCGCCGCCGGCATTGGGAAGGCCCCGGGGCTTTCCCATTTTTTGTACGCCCAGGCCTCGGCCATGGTGACCACCTGTGTGAAAACCATCCCCCTGAGCCAGACCCTGGGCCAGGCCCTGCTGGCGGAGCTGCACCCTCTGCTCACGGAGCTGGTGGTGGCGGTGGAGGAGCTGCCGGAGTCCATGCTCTGCGTCGGCTGCCCGGGCTTCGATATCCGGGGGATGGCCCACGAGGTGCTGTATTCCCGGCTGTATATGTCCTGATTGTATAGGGATGGAAGGAGAAAACATGTCATTTGTGAAAATCGGGGTGGCCGGGCCGGTGGGCTCGGGGAAAACCGCCCTCATCGAAAATTTAGTGGGCCATATGGCTGCGGATTACAGCATCGGGGTGATTACTAACGATATCTACACCCAGGAGGATGCCGAGTTTCTGTGCAAAAGCGGGGTGCTCCCCCGGGAGCGCATCCTCGGTGTGGAGACCGGGGGCTGTCCCCACACCGCCATCCGGGAGGATGCCTCCATGAATCTGGAGGCCGTGGACGAGCTGCGGACCGCCTTCCCGGATTTGGAGCTGATGTTCATCGAAAGCGGTGGGGATAACCTCTCCGCCACCTTCAGCCCCGAGCTGGTGGACGCCACCATCTTTGTCATCGACGTGGCCGAGGGGGATAAAATCCCCCGCAAGGGCGGCCCCGGCATCACCCGGTCCGATCTGCTGGTCATCAATAAAATTGACCTGGCTCCCCATGTGGGGGCGGACCTCTTTGTCATGGAGCGGGACTCCAAAAAGATGCGGGGGGATCGCCCCTTCCTCTTCACCAATATCCGAGGGGAGGAGGGCACTCAGGCCGTCCTGGACTGGATTAAAGCCGCGGTCCTGCTGGAGGGGGTGGCACCGTGAGGGGCAACGCCTTCGGAAAGCCATCGACCCTGAGGCTAGCCGCAGCCTGCCGGGAGCGGTGGACCCACATCGCCGACCTGGATTTCACCGCGCCCTTTAAGGTGATGCAGCCCTTCTATCCGCCATCGGGGGCCATGGAGGTCATGCTCCTCACCGCCTCCGCCGGGCTCATGGAGGGGGACCGCCAGGAGATTGAACTGGCCGTTGGCCCCGAGGCCGCCATGGTTTTCAAATCCCAGGCCTACGAAAAAATCCACCGGATGCCCGGGGGCGGCCAGGCCACCCGCCGGACCCACATCACCCTGGAATCCCATGGATTTTTGGATTACAGCCCTCAGCCCGTCATTCCCTTTGCCCAGTCCGCCTTTGAGAATACCCTCACGGTGGACCTGGCCCCGGCGTCCCGCTTCATCCTCCGGGAGGTCATCGCCTGTGGCCGGGCCGCCAGGGGAGAGGCCTTTGACTACCGCTACTTCCACAGCCATACCCAGGTGCGCCGGGAAGGGCATCTCATCTATCGGGACAATATCCGCTTCGATCCCGAGGCCTTTGATCTGGCTGGCATCGGGCTCTACGAGGGCTACACCCACATGGGCGCCCTCACCCTCTTCGGCATCCCCGTGGATAAAGCCGCCCTCTCTGCCTTTCGCAACCAGATCGAAGCCGCCGATGAAATCATCGGCGGCGCCACCCGCCTGGCCAGCGGCGATGTCGCCATCCGCCTGCTGGGGCGGCGGGCCCAAGGGTTGGAGGTAGTGATGGGGGAAATGGTGGGTGCGGTGGATGTCTAAGGATAGGTTTCTTTTTATCTGTGAGTTGTGATGTTCTTTAAAAATGTAGAACAATTAATTAAATCGCTTTATGGACTGTTATGCTTATAGCAAACAGTCCATTTTTTGTAGATAAATTTTTAGAGCAAGGTTTTTATGCGAATGTAGCAATAAATATAAACTGGTTCGATTAAGTGATACAGCGCTGAATGATGATATAATTGCAGTAGCAATAATTAAAATTACTTTACAATTTAAAATTTTTAATATATTTTACTTGACTAAATTACGATATTTAGTAAAATATAATTAAGGAGGTGATTTCTATCAAGAAAAATATTGTTAAACGTACAATCGTACAAGGTATCCAGAATGGTCTTCAAGAAATTAAAGAAGCTCGACTAGAGAATATAAAAAAAGGTATTCCTACATCAAATGGACTAAGTCTTTACAATTGGAACTTTTTTAATTTAGGGCTCAAAAATATTTTGGAAGTCAATAATATTCCTTTTTTTATTGCGCATAAGAATTCGTGGAAATTTTTCTTAGTCTACGATGAGGAAACCAAGGATCTCTATGCTATTATGCGTGCAGAGAGATTAGAAAACATCATTAAAAGCAAGGGCGATTGTTCTGAACATTATATTAATGCGCTAGCTACACTTAATAATTGTTCCGCTTCTGAACCCATTGAGCAACAATTATCGATGCTTTATTCAGATAATGACAATAAATTAATTGAAAGAAAATTACTTCAACAGAGGAATCTGCTTTGCTCAGATATCAATCTCGAAGATACTTCAAACTTTTATGTTGTTTCTATCACTGAACAAATGGGAATACTAACCAATGTATCAGCGATACAGATTAAACAAGGCTTTAATATAATCAATCAAGAAAGCTGGAATGAATTTATTGGTACTGAGTATGAAGAAGAAAACAAATATAATATTACGAATCCAGAAATTTCGACCTTTGCACCTAAAGTAACTTTGAAAGCCAAAAAAAGGAAATCCGAAAAGAAGAGTATCGTTTGATTTAGAAAAGAGTTATGCAATGGATAATTTAGAAAATGCGTTTAATTTTGGGCGCTTAAAACTTGCCAGAGAATATTGTGGTCTTACGATAAAAGAAGTCGCTGAGATGAGTGGTGTGACAAAACAGGCGATTTCACAATTTGAAAATGGAAAGGCAGAGCCAAAGGTAGAAACGTTAAAAAAAATTACGGACTGTCTAGGTTTTCCCCGACAATATTTTTATGATGCGCCAAAGACGAATGCAATCTTAGGAGATACATATTTTCGTTCTCTTCAAAAAACGACGATGCGACAAAAAAATAGCCAAATTGCCCATCTGATTTTATTAGCCCAAATCTATACATTTTTAAAAGAATATATAGAATTCAAATCATTTATACCATTGAAATATAATCATGTGAACATTGATATTGAAGAACTTGCTAAGTTAGTTAGAAAAACATGGGAACTTGGCAATGGCCCCATTTTAAATATAATTGATGTAATGGAACGCAATGGAATTGTGATGGCATCCGTATTTGCAAACTGCGATGAAATTGATGCCTATAGTCAAGTCCAAACTATTGGAGATAATCTTGTGCCAATTGTTATCCTTGGTTCTGATAAAGAGAGTTTTTACCGGAGAAATTTCAATGCAGCACATGAATTAGGGCACATCTTAATGGATGACGATTATACAGTTGAAGAAATGACGAGTACGGAATACCGCGAAATGGAAAAAAAAATGAATGCATTTGCGGGTGCTCTTCTAATTCCAAAAGAAATGTATCGAAATGATCTTAAGGGGAATCAAATAACAAATATATCTTTGTATTTAGAATTGAAAAAGAAGTATCATGTCTCTGCTTCTGCACTTATTGTACGTGCCCATCAAATTGGAGCGATAACTCATGGACAATATCAATACCTGATGAAACAAATGTCAGAAAAGGGATATCGAAAAAAAGAACCTTTAGATAGTGAAACACCTTTAACTGAACCACAATATTTGAAGAAAGCGATTGAATTCTTAATAAATGAGGAATATTTTACGTCTGAAGAATTAATAGATGAGCTTTCATTATTTGGAGTTTCACTAAATAGAGATAAAATAGAAGAACTATTGAACTTAGAAAAAAGTTTTCTCAGAAGTGAAAATCTATATGCATTTCCACAAATAAAACTAAACAAAAGTCTTAAAGGTCAATGTATCTCTGACGAGAAAGAAGAATAGGAAAGATTACCAGTGGTCGTATTAGGATATATTTCCGAAGAAATAATCAATACCCTTAGATTAGACTTATCCCCGGGAGCACCCATTTATATTGGAGAGAGTAATATTCGACATATGAAAAAAAGTCACCCAGAGGATTATAAACGGTACAGACATCTACTCAAGGAAATACTGAATGATCCAGATTATGTTGGGATTAATCCATCTGATCAATCCATAGAATTTGTGAAAGAGATTCAGATGGAGGATGAATTTATTAAAGTGGCTGTGCGTGTATCCCGAAATGGAAAACATTATGCCCGTACGCTATATAAGTTAAACACTCGGAGAACCCTTAATTTCATACGGGACGGCAAACTCCTGAAAATTGACAGAAAGCACTAAATAATGTACAATATAAATACAAAGGGAACCAGAGGACGGAACGGGCAGCCGTCGCCCCTCACAAGAGGTTAGGAGATGTGGGAAGTGTCACCCCACCTGATTCCCAATGAGACCACCATGACGGTGGTCTTTTTTTGTACCCGTGGCGAGCTGCCTATGGATGTAAAAATCTCACCGGAGCAGGATACAGTCTGGCTGAATCGGCAGCAGAAGGCAGAATTGTTTGACAGAGATTCAAAACAATTGGTAAACATATTAACAATGCAATTTCAGAAGAATTGCAGGATCAAGTGGTAGTCACAAAATTTGCGACTACCACTCAACACGGGGCAAGGGATAGCGAAGGCCGTGGATATGCCTGAAAAGGGCCAATTATAAAATCCTCTTTAAAGCCTCTAAATCCTCCGCTGTGGTGGACCAGCTTGTGGCAAAACGCACCACAGTATGGTTGTCATCCAGCTTTTCCCAAAAGGAAAAGGACACGTCCTGTTTAAGCCTTTTCATCTGGGCGTTTTCCAAAATGATAAATTGCTGATTGGTAAAGGACTCCAGGTAAAAGGAATAACCCCGTTCCGTGAAAATAGCCTTTAGCTCCTCTGCTAATCCAATGGCGTGGCGGCTGATTTCAAAATACAAATCATGGGTAAAAAGGGTATCGAACTGAATACCGAGGAGTCGTCCCTTAGCCAGCAGGGCACCCCGCTTTTTCACCGCCGTCATAAAATGCCTTGGCTGATTCCCTTTGGTAAAGACAACGGCCTCACCACATAAAGCCCCTACCTTGGTTCCCCCGATGTAAAACACATCACAAATTCGGGCAATATCTGCCAGGGTCATGTCTGAAGCGGCGCTCATAAGCCCATACCCTAAACGGGCACCATCAAGGAAAAGGGGGATTTTATAATCCTGGCAAACCCCGGCGATGGCCTCTAGCTCCGCCTTGGAGTAAAGGGTACCATATTCCGTAGGGTGGGAGACGTAAACCATCCCCGGGAAAACCATATGCTCATAATTTTCATCTGCAAAATAGTCACTGAGGTAATCTTTCAATACCGCGGCACTAATCTTGCCTCCGGCCTGGGACAGTTCTAAAACCTTGTGGCCAGAATACTCAATGGCACCGGCTTCATGGGTGCTGATATGCCCGCTTTTTGCAGCTAACACCCCCTCATAATCCTGAAGCATGGTAGAAATAACAATGGCGTTGGTTTGCGTCCCTCCGGTTAAAAATTCTACCTCTGCCTCTGGACATCCACAGGCGGCTTTTATTTTTTCCTTCGCTGCGCTGCAGTAGGCATCGGTTCCATAGCCCGGCAGGCACTCCAAATTCGTTTCAGACAATTGCTTGATGATTTGGGGATGTGCCCCGGCAATATAATCACTTTGAAAATCAATCATTTTGTCACTCCTTTGTTTCTGGTTTCAATGAACCATTCTATCTTACAAAGATTCCAGCTTTTAGGCAAAAAACACTGTACAGCGGTATGGGGAAGAGGTCATTTTCGTCGCCGAAGTTTCGTCCGGAGATCCGAATGCCGCAGGGAGACCCGTAGCGTTTCATAAAGACCTTCAGGCTGCCAGCCCCAATGATATAATATTTGGGTGCCTTTAATGAGTCTGCCGCCCAGAGATATTAAGAACCTCCATGGCGCAGCATTAGGGCCTTGGGGATTTTGGGATACAGGATGGTTTCCATGGGGAGGACTCTTTGGTTTTACTGTATTAATTATAGTATAGATCGGGCGTTAGGAGAATACAATTGCTTTTAGTAGTGATTTAAAAATACAGTGCTTTCCGATCGAAAATACAGTATAATGGACACAAATTGAAGAAGGCAGGTTGATTATGGAGAGAAATCCTGTATATCTTTCAGAGAAGAAAAAGCTGCAATTTTTAGAAGAATATGAGGATCCATTGGGATGCTTGGCTGCAATATTAGAGAGTTCTTTTGATGGGATTTTTATAACCGATGGTGAGGCGAATACCATTTGGTGCAACCATTCCTATGAGGTGGTCTCCGGCCTTAAAATGGAGGAGGTAGTGGGCGAAAACATGAGCGAGTTAGTGGAGCAGGGGGCCATCAGTCGTTCTGGAACCCTCATGGCCATTGGCTCCCAGACCTCCGTTACTATCGATCAGCATTTTCGCACTGGGAAGCAGGCCATTGTGACCAGTACACCTATTTTTGATGAGAATAAAAAAATAATCATGGTGGTCACCAATGTTCGGGATGTTTCAGAAATTTATCAATTGAAGGAAAAGCTGGTTCAGAATGAAGAATTGACCAAGAGATATCAGGCAGAAATCGAATTGATTCGAAGTCAATTGGAGGGGGATCATGATTTCATCGCTGAAGATGATGTAACCTTGGAAATTTTGAGAATGGCTCAGAGAGTGGCTCAAATGGATACGGTAGTTATCCTCTTTGGGGAGACCGGGGTGGGGAAGGAGCGCTTCGCCAACTATATCCATCATAATAGCCAGAGAAAAACCAATGCGTTCATTAAAGTCAATTGCGGCGCCATTGCCGAAAGCCTGGTGGAAAGTGAGCTTTTCGGTTACGAGCCGGGCTCCTTTACCGGGGCTCAGGCCAAGGGAAAGCGCGGCTTGTTCGAAGTGGCGGATCAAGGAACAATCTTTTTGGATGAGGTAGGGGATCTGCCCCTTACGGCTCAGGTCAAGCTATTAAGGGTACTTCAGGAAGGCGAGGTCACCCGTATCGGCGCAAGTCAGGCCATCCCGGTGGATGTTCGAATCTTAGCTGCGACCAATCGGGATTTGCAGCAGCTGGTTGATGAAGGAAAGTTCCGCGCAGACCTTCTATATCGTCTGAATGTTTTTCCGATTACCCTACCGCCTCTTCGGGAACGGCCACGGGATATCCCAGCATTGACCCAAAATATGTTAAGCCACTTGAATCGAAAGTATAATCAGAATAAAAAGATGACACAGCTGGCCATGGCCAGCTTGATAGAATATGAGTGGCCAGGCAATGTTCGAGAGCTGCGCAATGTCATCGAACGGGCCTTCATTCTTAGTGACGGTGAAAACATTGATGCCGTGGCGGTGGGTCTGCAAAAAAATACTGAGAATATGACGGATGCTAGTGGACAATTGAATCTTAAAGGCCTTTTGGAGGAAATTGAAGCGAAATATATCCGACAGGCCTATGTGGAGCATGGCGGTGTGCGGAAGGCGGCTCGAAGCCTCGGCATGGATCCGGCCACATATATTCGAAAGCGAAAAAAATACACCCAGGACAAAATGGTTCAAAAATAAAACAATGATTCAAAAACAAAACAGCCCCAAGGGGCCTTCTGATGGGAAAGTGATGAGAAGGCCCTTGGGGTTGTTTTGTTTTTAAAACAACTGGCTTTTTTATAAAAAGAATAAAGGGAGGTTGAACGAACGGTAGATTGCGGATTTGTGAATTTTTTTGAAGAAAAACAAAAAGTGGCACGCGACTTGCTTTAATACAGGGCAAGGGAAACACCCAAATCAAGAGGAGGAATTATTATGGAAAAAGCGAAGAAGCTGTATATTCTGAACACCGGTTATCTTGAAACAGATAAAAACAATGTGGTGAATGGCGCAACTGTCGGAACGAGAAGTAATCCCATTGTTCAAAATGAGTGGATTCAGTTACCGGTTATGGCATTTCTGATCGAGACGGATGATGGCTACATTCTTTACGACACGGGCAGCAACCCGGCAGCAATGGATGGCTACTGGCCCATCAATCTCCAGGAAGTCTATCCCTTATATCAGAAAAAGGATGAGACCCTGGATGCGCAATTAGCATTATGCGGGGTGAAACCCGAGGATGTTAAAACCGTTGTGGTTTCCCACCTGCATCTGGATCACGCTGGCGGATTGTATCTGTTTGAACATGCGGATGTTTATGTCCCGGATGCGGATTATAAGAATGCTCTGTTCATGGTACATCAAAACCCCGATCCCACCAAGCACGGCGGATATGTCAAGGGAGATATGGATGTTTCGCTGAAACAGGTCCACTTGGTTAAGGAAGATTTTGAAATCGCCCCTGGGGTTGAGGTCATTAATCTGCCTGGACATACACCGGGATTATTGGGACTCGTGGTCCACTTAGAGGGTCAGACAATCATCCTGCCCCAGGACTGTGTCTACACTGAAGAAATCTTCGGACCACCGGCTAAGGCTTCCGGCCTTCTGTATGATTCTATTGCATATTTTGAATCCATCGAAAAGGTGCGGAAAATCCAGAAGCAATATGACGCAAAGGTCATCTATGCCCATGACAGTGAATTTTTCAAAACCCTGGAACTGGCACCTAATTGCTACGAATAGAATAGAAAACTAAAAAATTAAGAAGAAAAAGAAAGAGGAGAAAACAAAATGGCTTTAATGACAGGTGAACAATATATCGAAAGCATCCGCAAGATTCCTATGGAAATTTATATGTTTGGTAAGAAGGTGGAGAACCCGGTGGATGATCCCATTCTCCGCCCCTCACTGAACTCGGTCCGTATGACCTACGATTTGGCTCAGATGCCGGAATATCAGGATCTGATGACCGTCATCAGCCCGGAAACCGGGGAACGGATCAACCGCTTCACCCACATCCATCGTTCTACCGATGATTTGATGAAAAAGGTGAAGATGCAGCGTCTCTGCGGACAGAAGACCGCTTCCTGCTTCCAGCGCTGCGTGGGGATGGATGCCTTCAATGCAGAATACTCCACCACTTTTGAATGTGATAAGAAATACGGTACGAACTACCACGAAAACTTCAAAAAGTTCTTGGATTATTCCCAGAAGAATGACCTTACTGTAGATGGCGCCATGACAGACCCCAAGGGAGACCGTTCCAAGGCACCCCATCAGCAGGATGATCCGGATATGTACCTGCGGGTTGTGGAACGCCGGGAAGACGGTGTCGTCGTTCGAGGTGCTAAAGCCCATCAGACTGGGATTATCAACAGCCACGAAGTCATTGTGATGCCGACCATTGCTATGGGTCCGGATGATAAGGACTATGCGATTTCCTTCGCCATCCCCATGGACACCAAGGGCCTGTTCATGATCATCGGCCGTCAGAGCTGTGACACCCGTAAGATGGAAAACACCACCATGGATGTGGGGAATTCTGAATTCGGTGGAGTGGAAGCCCTCACCATCTTCGACGACGTCTTCGTGCCCAATGACCGCATCTTCTTAAATGGAGAAACCGAGTTCGCCGGCATGCTGGTAGAACGCTTCGCAGGCTACCATCGCCAGAGCTATGGTGGGTGTAAGGTGGGCGTGGGCGACGTGCTCATTGGGGCTGCTGCAGTAGCCGCAGATTACAATGGCGCTGCCCGGGCATCCCACGTGAAGGATAAGCTCATCGAAATGACCCATCTGAATGAAACCCTGTATGCCTGCGGGATTGCCTGCTCGGCAGAGGGGACTCCCACCGAAAGCGGTAACTACATCATCGACCTGCTCTTAGCCAATGTGTGTAAACAGAATGTGACCCGCTTCCCCTACGAAATCGTCCGATTAGCGGAGGACATCGCCGGTGGTATTATGGTTACCGCCCCGTCAGAAGCAGATTTCAGGGATTCCAAAATCGGGCCCATCGTCGATAAATACTTAAAGGGTGTCAGCGAAGTCACCACAGAAAACCGTCTGCGTATCCTGCGTCTGGTCGAAAACCTGGCCCTTGGAACCGCGGCTGTCGGCTATCGGACAGAGTCCATGCACGGCGCAGGCTCACCCCAGGCACAGCGAATCATGATTGCCCGTCAGGGGAATTTAGCTCATAAAAAGGTTCTGGCAAAGGCCATCGCCCATATTGAAGAATAATTAGCCCAGTGAGGAGGCGCCATAGTGGAAAGCAGAATACAAGCAGTGATTACAGAATACATAAAGCCCCTTTTAGGAAGCCACGGTGGCGCTATGGAGGTGGTGAACCTCGAAGATGGGGTTCTCCGCTTCCGACTCACAGGCCAATGTGCGGGCTGTCCCGCAGCGGATTTGACCAGTGAAAATTTGATTAAAACAGAACTCATGGAACGTGTGCCGGAGTTGAAGGATGTGGTTCTGATTCAATCCATCAGCTCAGGATTACTGGATGAGGCCAGGCGCATCCTGGAACAGCGCCATGGAGGCTAAGCTGGTGGTGGGCATCCGCTACTGTGGTGGGTGTAATCCTCGGTATGACCGGGTGGCGCTAGTCCAGCGCCTTCGGAAAAAGCTTCCACAGGTAACCTTCGTCCCAGCAGAGGAGGGGCGGTCCTACGACGCCCTCCTCCTGTGCCAGGGCTGTCCAGCCCAATGCGCACCGGTGGATGGCCTGGTGGTACCACCCTCCAAATGGATCACCCTAAGTGGCGATGGGGATTATCGTGATGCCCTTACCCGTCTCTCCACAGGAATGAAAGCACAAAATAGTCAAGGACTGACCCATCAGCAGATTTTAGATATTCTGCCCCATCGGAATCCACTGTGTCTGATTGACACCGTGGAGGTGTTGGCCCCGGGGGAGAGCATACAGGCAACCTGGACACCCAGAAGAGAAATGACTGTTTTTCAGGGACATTTTCCAGAGCATAAGATTTTGCCAGGGGTCTATCTGGTGGAAGCCATGGCCCAGGCTGCAGATATCATTATCCTGAAGGACCAGAGTGATAAGAAAAAGCTTCCATTATTAATGGAAATCAGGAAGGCTCAGATTCGGCAGGCGGTTCATCCGGGAGATTGTTTGAACATTCATGCCGACTTATTAGCAGCGCGATTGGAATATCAACTGTATGTTTGCCGTGGTCAGGTTTTTCGTAACCGGGAGTTGGTGGCGGAAACGGAGATGACCCTGTCCCTGCAATAAAAATGAAATGAAAAGAAAAAGAGGTAGTTTAATGGATTGGAAAACATATTATGATGAGCATTTGGCAACGGCGCAAGAAGCCGTCGATGTCATTAAATCCGGGGATCGTGTAGTTCTTGCCCATGCCTGTGGTGAGCCCTGCCATATTGTAGAGGCCATGGTGGATAATGCCGAGGCCTACCAGGATGTGGAAATCGTCCACATGGTAGCCATGGGTAAGGGACGATACTGCCAGCCAGAGTATGCTGGTGTCTTTCGACACAATGCGCTCTTCGTCGGGGGGAGTACCCGGGCGGCAGTAGCAGAAGGACGGGCAGATTTTATTCCCAGCTTCTTCTTTGAAATTCCCCGGTTGTTTGAAACGACCTTGCCGGTGGATGTGGCCATGGTCATGGTCTCACCTCCGAATGAAAAGGGGATGTGTTCTCTGGGCGTTTCGGTGGACTACACCTATCAGGCTGTGCTGCAGGCGAAGAAGGTCATCGCCCAGGTTAATCCACAAATGCCCCACACCGGCGCCCATAGCCTGGTTTCCGTCAAGGAGTTTGACTGCATTGTGGAGTATGAAGAGCCCATTATAGAGCTGGCCCCACCGACCATCGGAGAGGTGGAAAAGGCCATTGGAGAAAACTGCGCCTCGTTGATTGATGATGGCGCTACCCTCCAGCTTGGAATTGGTGCTATTCCAGATGCCGTTCTGCTGTTCCTCAAGGACAAGAAGGATCTGGGGATTCACTCTGAGATGATTTCTGACGGTGTAGTGGAGCTGGTGGAAGCCGGAGTCATCACCAATGCTAGAAAGAACTTCCATCCGGGCAAATTCGTCATCACATTTTTGATGGGAACCCGCAGATTGTACGATTTTGTGGATCATAACCCCAATGTGGAGCTGCGTCCTGTGGACTATGTCAACAATCCCTTTATCATTGCACAAAATGATAATCTGGTTTCCATTAACTCCTGTGTCCAGGTAGACCTGATGGGACAGGTTGCTTCTGAAAGCATTGGCCCTAAGCAGATTTCTGGTGTGGGCGGACAGGTTGATTTTGTCCGAGGCGCTTCGGCCAGCAAGGGTGGGATTTCCATTATGGCCATGCCCTCAACGGTTAAAGGGAAATTCTCTAAAATCGTCCCCCTGTTGGATGAAGGTGCAGCCATTACCACCTCTCGAAATGATGTGGATTATGTGGTGACAGAGTACGGCATTGCCCCCCTTAAAGGTCGTACCCTAAAAGAACGGGCGGCCAATCTGATTAAAATCGCCCATCCGGATTTCCGAGACGACTTGGTGGAAGAGTTCGAACGCCGCTTTAAGTGTGCCTTCGCATAGGGAGAGCTGATGTGAAGCTTGAAAAAATCGATTTTTCCGTGGCTATCCTAGCGGCCCTGGCATGTGTATTTATCACAATCCAGGTTCCTGTTTGGGCCATCTTTGTGGGATGGGCCTGGTATTTCGCCCTAGGTGCGACACCAAATCTCATTAAAACGAGTATCCTGCCCATGCTCTTGGGAGCAGTCTTAGCTGTTCTTGCTTTTTTACTCATCGATTGGTTTGGTGGGCTAATGCCTTCACTGGCAGCTTTGGCTTTAGCAGTCTTCATCACTGTATTCCTATTGATGCTGGGATTAAAGATTCCGGCCTGTGGTGTGTCCCTCGTGGCATTCAATGCCTACTCCTGCATCTTCGTGGGCTATGGGGCCGGTGCCTTCATGGCCATCCCAGGGATACCGCCTCTGCTCAATGCGGTCCTTTGGATTAGTGGTGCCAACGTCATTGGGTTGATCTTTGGATATTTAAGTGTAAAGGTGACGACCATCGGATTAGGAATAAAAGAATAGTCGTGTCGAAATGAACTGGGGGGTCTGCTTGATGTGGATCCCCTGTTTTCAATTGTAGTAGAAAGAAGGATAAAATGACAAATATCGAAAAATACGATCAGCTTTTTATAAAAATTCTCAGGGTAGCCCCGGAGGAACTGGCAAACCTTCGCTATCGGAGACATAAATCCTGGGATTCCATTGGCCATATGGATTTAATGAATGCCATGGAAGAAACCTTTGGGGTGAATATGGGAACCCTGGATGTGCTGGATTTTTCCTCCTACCAAAAGGGGAAGGAAATCCTGGCCAAGTACGACGTCACCATTTAGTGCGATGCTGACCATTTCCGTCCATTGCGATCCTTTGACTGAGAGCAATGGCTACCTCTTGCAGTGTCGAGATGAGGCGCTGATTATTGATCCCAACGACGCAGTGGGCCTCGGGGGGATGCTGGGAAGTACCGCGCTGACGACCATTATTCTGACCCATGAGCACTGTGACCACATTGCCGGGTTATCGGAGCTGAGAAGTCGTTGGCCCCAGGCTTCGGTGATTGCGTCGCAGGCATGCAGTCAGGCACTGGGCAATGCAGGACTTAATATGTCGCGAATGATGTCTGTGTACCTGGCCTTCCAGGGAAAGGGGGATATTGATTATCCCGGCTTTGTCTGTGAGGGGGCGAGCCGGACCTTTGAGGAAAGACTAAGACTAGAATGGCAGGGACATTTGCTCGAATGCGTTGGATTGCCCGGACATACCGGTGGCAGTACGGCCATCCTCCTGGATGGCGAACGCCTTTTTTCTGGGGACTACCTCATCCCCGGGGGAGAAACCATTACCCGGCTGCCCGGTGGAAGCCCAGAACGCTATACCGAAAAAACACTGCCGTGGCTAAAGGGGTTGAATCCGGGACTTCACGTGTTCCCTGGGCATGGTGAGCCCTATGTTTTGAGAAAGGAAGTTCTCGATGCGCTATGATGATTTACTAAAACAATCACCTTACACCCTGGAAAGGGAAGACAAAAAACAGCTACTGGAATCGCTTATGAATCCCCTGACTCGCTATCATCGGGAGCATTGCCAGGAGTATGGGCGCATCGTTACGGCATTGGGATATCGGGGCGAGCCCTTGCCCTTAGAGGCTATTCCCTTTATTCCGGTGGCCTTGTTCAAAACAATGACCTTGAAAAGCAGGGAAGACGGACTTAACCCGATGGTGTCATCGGGTACCACCAGCCAGCAATGTTCCACCGTTTTTTTAGATGAGCAGAATGCAGGCTGGCAACAACAGACACTCATTAATATTGTGGCTGATTTTATTGGGAATCGGCGGATCCCCATGCTGATCCTGGACTCTCCAGGCGTACTGCGAAAACGGGCGGCCTTCTCTGCCCGAGGAGCAGGAATCCTTGGTTTTTCTATTTTCGGCTCACCAGTGTGCTATGCCCTCAATGAGGATATGACCCTGAATGAAGCAGCTGTTATGGAATTCGCCAGTCATTACCGTGAAGGGCCTGTTTTATTATTTGGATTTACCGCTCTGGTGTGGGAATACGTCTATAAGGTGCTGAGACGGCAAAAGCTGAATCTGGATTTTAAGCAGGGCTATCTCATCCACGGTGGAGGGTGGAAAAAACTGGCAGACCAGCAGGTTTCCAGTGTGATTTATCGCAGGGAGCTGGAAAGGGTTTTTGGAGCTGTTACAATCATCAATTATTATGGCATGATTGAGCAAACCGGGAGCATCTATATGGCGTGTCCTGAGGGCCATCTTCATGCCAGCATCTATTCGGAAATATATATCCGCCGGCCCGTGGATTTTTCCCTCTGCGAGAAGGGGGAGGAGGGACTGATCCAGGTGCTCTCACCCATGGCGGTAGCTTATCCAGGTCACTCCGTGTTAACCGAGGATCTCGGTGTGCTGTTGGGAGAGGACGACTGCCCCTGTGGTCGGAAGGGCAAGTATTTTAAGGTTCTAGGACGTCTGCCAAAGGCTGAGGTTCGGGGGTGTAGTGATACCTATGAATTCTAATGAAATAACCTATTTAGTGGGAGAAGGCCAACGCCCATCCCAGTGTTATACGGTCTGTGAACCGGTGGTTTGCCAGTTCTTGGAAACCCTTGGACAGGCGCTAAAAAAAGAACCCACCATCGAAAATAAAACCGCTGCTTCAGTCTTTGCCTTTTGGTGTCGCCCAGGCAATCTGATGGCACTAGGGAAAGGATACGGTCAGTATGCCATGGGTCGAGGGCATATCTTTCATATCGCACCAGCCAATATGCCGCTCTTCTTCCTCTATACACTGGCGGTGGGCCTTCTTTCTGGAAATAGCAATGTGATTCGTATCTCTGAGCGTCGGTATGCCGATGATCTGGCAGCCTGTCGTGTCCTTAAAAGAGTGCTACGGATGGACTGTTATCAGAGCCTGGCCCAGCGCGTTTGCATTTTAACCTATCCAAGGGATGCGGCGGGGTGGACCGGGATGCTCAGCCAGGAATGCAATGGACGCATGGTCTGGGGTGGGGATCAAAGCATCACTACCATCCGGAGGATCCCTCTGCCGCCCTATGCGGTGGAATGCTATTTTCCACATCGGGTATCCCTATCCATTCTGGATGAGCAAGTGGTGGGACACCTTGGAAAGGGGGATCTCGATGATTTGGCCAGGCGTTTTTGCAATGACACCTATGCCATGAATCAATTGGCCTGCTCCAGCCCACGTCTGGTGCTCTGGCATGGGAATCAAAGCCCACAGACTAGAGAGGCCTTTTGGAAAGCGGTGGCCCGGCAGGCCATGGACTACGATGCAGGACAGGATGGTCATATCATGGCCCGCTATACGGGGGCCTGTCGGTTTGCCGCTACCCACCATTGGGTCCAGAAAATACGTTCAGATACTCCCGGTGTGTGTCGCCTGGAGTTGCCGGAGGCACTCTTGGATTGGGATCAGGGGGACCTGGGTTTTGGGACTTTTTTAGAAGCGCCCCTGCCGTATTTAGAGTTATTGCACCAATGGGACACCCCACGACTACAGACCATTACGGCCTTTGGGGTGGACGTTTCAGAAATCGGTAATGCCATTCGAAAAACAGGTATGCTGGGCGGTACCCGGATTATTCCGGTGGGTGCTGCATTGGATTTTAACGTGGTTTGGGATGGAGTGGATTTAATAAAAGCCCTATCCCGCACCTGGGGGAAGGAGTAACCAGATGACACTATTTAAGCATGATCCCATCTTCAACCATCGGGTGTTGGCCATCATGGATGAAGGACGGGAAATTGATTATCAGGATATTGACGGTTATGTCCAGAAATTAAAGGGAGTGGTACAGCCGCGAACCCTGTGCTTCATCCTATGTGAGAATAAAGCAGACGTGTTGCTGTTTTATCTCGCGGCACTTCGTATGGATGCTGTACCGCTACTGCTAAATGACAATATTTCATCAGAGGCATTGCGTGAACTCATAAATCTCTACCGGCCGGCATTTTTGTTGTCGGGCCTGGACCACGAAGAGATCAACCAAATGGCCTTGTGCCTAGGACGCATTGAATTCATTACCACCGAAACGGTGCTATATCGCATTGATTGGCCTGAACAACCCCCGCTTCATCCGGACTTGGCTTTACTTTTGACCACATCGGGGAGTACAGGGTCCTCAAAGGTGGTTCGCCTCAGTAAGTGCAATCTTCAGTCCAATGCAGAAGCCATTGCCCAATATTTGGAATTAGAGGAAGATGATCGTCCGGTGACGACCTTGCCCATGTCCTATACCTATGGCCTGTCGGTCATCCACAGCCATCTATTGGTTGGGGCGACGCTGTTGCTTACGACTAAAAGCGTGACAGAACGGGGATTTTGGGAGTTTTGTCAGGAGAACAAGGGGACATCTCTGGCAGGAGTACCCTATACCTACGAGATGATGGATCGATTGAAAATTGATTTGGAGCAGTATCCCTATATCAGGACTTTGACTCAAGCTGGGGGGCATTTATCCGAAGCGCTTCAGGAACGGTATGCCCAGTGGTCGAGTCAGGACCGTCGACGATTCGTCATCATGTACGGGCAAACAGAGGCAACCGCCCGGATGGCGTATCTGCCGCCAGAGGCCATCCAGAGGAAATTGGGGAGTATCGGGATTCCCATACCGGGGGGCGCTTTTGAACTGGTGGATACCGATGGAAGCAGGATTGAGGGGGATTGTCAAAGAGGCGAGCTGGTCTACACCGGCCCCAATGTGGCCATGGGCTATGCCGAGTGCGCCCAGGATCTCGTCAAGGGTGATGAATGGCAAGGCCGATTGTGCACCGGGGATTTGGCCAAACGGGACTCCGAGGGCTACTACTATATCGTTGGTCGGAAAAGCCGATTCGTTAAGTTATATGGCTATCGGGTGAGTTTGGATGAGATTGAGAATAATCTGACGGCTCATTTTCCGGGATATTCCTTTGCCTGCATTGGTCATGATGCGCAAAAAGATCTGGTTATCTTTACAACGGATAGAGCCCCCAAAACAGAGACTGCTGTGACGAATGCATTGGTTGAATTAACACGGCTCCCCTCGAGTGTGTTTAAGGTGTATGCGGTAGAGGCGATTCCGATGAATGCATCTGGAAAAAAGGATTATGTGCGCTTAGAAAAGCGATATCATGGGAAGGATTAGGAATGAGATAGTGGAGAATCAAGTTAAAGAAGCACTTCAATATTATGCAAAGGGGTATACCTGTGCTCAGGCTGTGATGTGTGCCTATGCGGATGAAATGGACATCGACAAGACCATTTTCTACAAAATGGCAGAGGGCTTTGGCGGAGGCTGCGGTGGGATGCAGGAAATCTGTGGTGCCGTATCGGCAGCCTTTGCAATCATCAGCTTCCATTACAGTGATGGAAATCTGGATGACGGAAAAAGCATGAGAAAAACCTATGCGAAAATCAGAGAGGCAGCAGGGCTGTTTAAAGAAGAATTTGGGTCCATCGTATGCAAAGAGGTACTGGATGGGAATAAACCCCAGGCATTTAAATGTGGGAAGAAGGTTCGCGTTGCGGCTGAGATTGTGGATCGGATTATCACGAATAATCAGTTAAATTAGAGATAAAAAAGGCAATTATAACGTCCCTCTAAGGTCGATATAGTTGCCTTTAATTGAGATAAGCGTTATCGAATAAAATTCGTACGCAGAGGTACCTCGTATTCTGGCGCACTGATGCCAAGCGCAGCTCCAGCTTCAATGCACTGCATCAGCCATGCCATGTTTGAGCAAAGCGTACGAATCGTTTGGATACCCTCCTCATCGGTTAAGACCTCGTCTGGGGTAAGGCCATGGACCTGGTTCCAATATTGGGACCCAACGGTAAACATATTCGAAATACCGAAGTATTTGTTAATCTGATCGAAGGCGGAGGCGGCCCCATCTCGACGGCAATTGACGATGGCCGCAGCCGGTTTACCATAAAAGATTCTTGGATTAGAGTAAAACAAGCGATCCATAAAACTGGTTAGACTCCCCGAAGCGCCAGCATAGTGGACGGGAGAAGCAAAGATAAAGGCATCGGCATTCGCCGCTTTTGCGGAGAATTGGTTGACGTTATCCGTGATAATACAGGTATGATTTTTTTTACAGGCTTTGCAATCGAGGCAGCCCGATATTGGAGATTTACCAACCCAAAATTCTTCGGTTTTGATGCCCTGGGAGGCAAAGCAACGAGCCGCCTGTTCCAAAATAGTGTGGATGCAGCCCCTTTGATGGGGGCTGCCGTTAATCAATTGAACTTTCATCGAATTATATCTGGAAGATGATTTTAATGGCATTCAACTGATGGGAATCCAGTGATTTGAAAACCTCGGGAGCGTCGGACAGTGGCAGCTGATGTGAAATCAGCGAACGGACATCCAAACGTTTTTGCTCGAGGTATTCGAGTGTGGCATGCCATTCCTTGCCGGGAAAGGGCGCGGAATAAGAATTCCAAGCACCAGTGATGGTAATCTCATTTCGGACAATGTGTTCAAATATTTCTGGAGGAATAACGACATCCTTATGCGCGGTTCCCAGATAAAGAATCCGTCCGTGCTTTTTAGTACAGGAAATGGCCTGGACCTGTGTAATATTTGAACCTGCATTTTCAATGGTGACATCGACACCTTCACCACCAGAGAGTTGTTTGACAGAAGGGATGACCGATACAGAGCTTGCCTCAATGGTATCCGTTGCCCCTAGATTTTGGGCAAGTGCCAAGCGTTCCGTATCCAAATCGACGGCAATAATCTGCGTGGCCCCCATGATTCGGGCAAATTGGATAGCAAAGAGGCCAATGGGACCACAGCCCAAAATACAAACAGAATCGCCAGGATTGATTTTAATACGCTTCATCCCGTGGAGGGTGACTGCTGCTGGCTCAACTGCAGCACCCTCTTCAAAGGAAATGTTGTCCGGCAATGGGATGATGTTTTGAACCGGTGCTTTGACATATTCGGCAAATCCACCATCTGTTCGGGAACCGAGGTAATTGTAATTTTCGCATTGGCCGTAATTGCCACTCTGGCAATGGGCGCACTGAAAGCAAGGAAGAATGGGGACGACAAGGACCCGATCTCCAATGGAAAAACCATCAACGTCACGACCAAGCTGGTCAATCGTACCGCAGAACTCATGTCCTGGAATCGTGGGGAAATGATAGGTGCCGGAATGCATCACTCGGCCCAAATCCGAACCGCAGATACCTGCGGCTTTCACTCGGACCAGCACGTCATTTTCATCAATCTGTGGGATGGGGACACGCTCGTAGCGTAAATCAGCAGGTGCGTGTAATACTGCGGCCTGCATCGTAGTGTTCGTAATCATCAGTACGCTCCCTTAAAATGTGAAAACAGTTTTCATACCCTTGCCGGATACAGCGTGAGCAAAGGCTTCATTGGCTGATTCGATGGGGAAGCGTGCGGTGACGAGATCACCAATGTTAATTTTCCCAGAAGCTGCGATGGATAAGGATTCATTAAAATCATCCAGGCTGGAACCGGTGGTACCGAGAACGGTCAATTCCTTATAGTGAATGAGATTGGTATTGAGGGTGACCATTTCCTTTCCAGAGGGCATACCACCGAAAAAATTAACCCGGCCGAGGGGAGCCGCCACTTCAAGGGCTAAGGTCTGTAAAGAAGGAACGGAACAGGCTGTGATGACGATATCGGCACCAATACCAGAAGTTTGTTTCAAAACAAAATCTTTAAGATCATGTTTCCCGGAGTTAATGGTGAGATCTGCTCCGTAGTTTTTGATTTCTGAGAGACGCTCGTCAGAAATATCAGCGACAATGATTTTGGTGGCACCGGCTAATTTGTTAATCATGACATGACAGGCACCGATGGGACCAGCACCAATAATTAGAACAGTATCCCCTGGCTTGGTTTGTAACGTGCGATAGGAATGATAGGTGCAGGATAACGGCTCGGTGACCGCAGCTTCCTCAAAGGACATGCTATCAGGAATAGGAATGACATTTCCCTGGCGGATGGCTTCGGCGGGAACACGCATGTATTCCTGGAAGCCGCCATCGTAGCTGATTCCAAAGGCTTCGTAGTCTGGACACATGTTGTTAAGCCCCTTCAAACACATTGGGCATGTTCTACAGCCAACGTTTGGCGGCAGTGAAACACGCATGCCCAGGGGATAGCCGGATACCGCTTCACCACATTTTGCTACAATTCCAGCCACCTCATGTCCGAGTACACGCTTGGATCCTTCGGGGATTTTAAAATGCCCTCCCTTATAAATCCGCAAATCCGTACCACAGATGGCACTGGCCTTAATTTGAATTAACAGTTCGTCTGGTGCAATGTCCGGTACAGGAACTTCCTCAACCCGAATATCTCCGATTCCATAAAAATAAGCAGCTTTCATAAGCACAACCTCCGAATTTTATTCTATGTTTTCATTATAGAATAAAATTTTATTTTGTCAATGGCTTATTTTATGATTTCAGGAGTTATCGGGTTTCTTTTACAGATTGGTATGTTTTATCAAGATTCTCCAACACCTTGTCAAAATTATAGGAAGCATAAATACCATATAGAATGTCAATGACCATGATTTGGGCTGTTTTAGCAGCGGTGGATTCCCAATTGATGGCATTTGTGAGGGGATGGCTATGATCTGCCGTGAAAATAGAAACATCAGATTCTGCAATGATGGGAGAATTAGAATCTGAAGTGATACAGATGGTCTTTCCTCCCTGGGCTTTAGTGTATTTGAGAGTTTGAACGATAGAACGTGTTTTCCCGGAATGGGTGATACCAATGACAAGGGTATTGGCCGTTGTACAGCAGCCCATCATAAGCTGCATGGTATTATCCTTTGGGAAGAAGCATTTTTTCCCTGCGCGGGTAAAGCGCATCACACCTTCTTCGCAGGCAACTGCTGAAGAACCGGTCCCCACAAATAGGATGAGGTCTGCTTCTTCAATGAGACCAACAGCCTCGCGGAGAACACTGTAATTTAGCTGATCCTTGGTAGTCGTCATTACCTGCATATTACGGAAATGAATTTTATCAATAATTGTCTTAATGGATTCATTCATCTGGATATCTTCATAAACGTAGGAAGGCGGTGTATCAGTGAGGTTAGTCTCCTCAGGTGCGTTCATTTCCATAACGGCCTGGGCCAGGGCAAGCTTCAGCGCCTGGTAATTCTTATAGCCCGATTCCTTAACGAATCGGGTAACGGTGGACTCAGCAACACCACAGACGGTGGCCATTTTTTTTATGGTCATGGATTGGCTTTCGTCTAGATGATTTAAAATATAGTCGGCAATCTTGCGAAGGGCAGGGTTATAGTAGGCTAATTTGGATTGAATATCTTCAATGGCATTTCGGTTAGTAGGCATTTTTTCTCCATATATGTAGTAGAATAAAATTTTATTCTATTATTATATGATGAATTCAAGGGGATGTAAAGCCCGATAAACTAAGGCAAAGAATATAAAATAAAAATTTATTCTATATTTACATTGACACGAATAAAATTTTATTTTATACTATGGTCATAAAAACATTTAAAGCGCGTTTTAAAAATGAAAGGGTTAAATATGGGAACAAGTAAAAAACTTCAAAATAAGATTGCATTAATCACTGGAGGCGCCTCAGGCATTGGGGAGGCCATTGCAAAAATCTATGCATCTGAAGGATGTCATATGTTGCTGGTAGATCTTAATGGGGAACGTCTTGAAACTGTTGTAGAGGAAGTCAGAGCCTTTGGTGTGGAGTGTGAAGGTATAACGGCGGATGTTTCGGATGAAGAATCTGTCATTAGCTTTTTTAAAGCTGCGATGGATAAATGGGGGCGCATTGACTTAGTAGTTAATAGTGCTGGCCGGGATTCACTTGCACCCCCGATTTCTCAGGTCACGATGGAAGAATGGAATAAAACCATTGGTCCAAATCTGACGGGTGTATTCCTGTGTTGTCGCGAGGCGTTCAGAGTGATGGAAAATCAGGAAACTGGAGGACGGATTATGAATATCGGTTCTTCCTCAACGAAAGTAGCTTCTTGCCCGGGCCACAGCCCTTATCGCGCCTCTAAACATGGTATGCTGGGATTGAGCAAGAATATCCTTTTGGAAGGCATGAATAAGAATATCGGTGTTACGGTTATTAATCCCTCCCATGTTAAGACACCCATGACTGAGGTTATTGACAGTGGGGAATATGATGGTGGCTTAACGGCTTATGTTGAAGGATGGCTGGATGAAAAGGAAATGAAGGAAGGAATCCATGCTAGCTGCATCGATGTTTCTAATGTTGCAGAAATTGCATTGTTTGTAGCAACGAGAACACCAGATGTCACGATTCCCACGATTTCCTTCTATCCGACGCATAAGATTCCACGCTACGGTATGGAAGTTTAGAAATAATATTGAAGAGAGGTATTATTATGGAAAAAAAGTATATTTTAGCCTTTGATGCCGGAACCACGGGGTGTCGTTCCATCGTATTTGATAAAAAAGGTGAGATGGTTTCGATGGCTTATCAGGAATTCAAACAGATTTATCCTAATCCGGGTTGGGTAGAGCATAATCCGGTTGAAATCTGGAATGCCCAATACAGTACCGCTCAAAAAGCAATCTTTGATGCTGGGATTAAGCCGGAAGAAGTGGCAGGAATCGGGATTACAAATCAACGGGAAACCGCTGTAATTTGGGAGAAATCCACAGGAAAGCCGATTATGAACGCTCTGGTTTGGCAGGATTGCCGGACCGCCGATTTCTGCGATGAGCTCAAAGAACGGGGCTTGTCTGAATATGTGAACCAAACAACGGGGCTGCTCATTGACTCTTACTTTTCAGGAACAAAGGTCAAATGGATGCTGGATCATGTGGAGGGTGCTAGAGAAAAAGCCGAAAAGGACGAATTGCTATTTGGAACCATCGATACATGGCTCATCTGGAACTTAACCGGAGGTAGCACCCATGTCATTGACTATTCCAATGCATCACGGACGCTGCTTTTCAATATCAATGACGTCAAATGGGATGAGCGGATGCTCAGTGAGCTGGATATCCCGAAATCCATCCTTCCAGATCCCAGACCTTCCAGCGAGGTGTATGGTATGACGGATCCCACAATATTCTTTGGATCAAGCATCCCTGTGGCCGCTGCCATTGGTGATCAGCAGGGCGCACTTTTTGGTCAGGCCTGTTTTAATGAAGGTATGGTGAAAGCGACCTATGGAACTGGTGGATCCCTTATGATGAACACGGGATTCGAACCCATCAAATCCAAGAATGGTTTGTTGACTACCATTGCCTGGGGACTTGATGGTAAGGTGGAATATGCAATTGAAGGCCTGCTCTATGTTGTTGGGGCTTCAGTCCAGTGGTTGCGGGATGAGCTGCGCTTTATCTCCGAAGCAGATGAAACAGAATTCTTTGCAAAAAAAGTTAAGGATACAAATGGGGTATATGTTGTCCCTGCCTTTGTGGGGCTCTCAGCGCCTTATTGGGATCAGCACGCCCGGGGTGCCATCCTTGGGCTGACCCGAGGGACGAACCGAAAGCATATCATAAGAGCTGTGCTGGAATCCATGGGGTATCAAATCCGTGATGTGATCGAATGCATGGAGACTGATTCTGGCATTAAGAATACCGAATTAAAGGTGGATGGCGGGGCCTGCAAAAATAACTTTGTGATGCAGTTCCAGTCAGACCTGTTAGGTGTTCCCGTTGTGCGACCAAAATTTGTGGAATCCACTGCCCGTGGGGCCGCATTCCTTGCAGGCTTAGCCACTGGTTTCTGGAAGAGTAAGGATGAGCTTCTGGGGGCATTTGAGTTAGATCAGAAGTTTGAACCGGAAATTAGCCGGGAAGAAAGCAACCAACTCTATAAGGGCTGGCAGGAAGCTGTGGATTGCGTATTAACCAATAAAACAAAATAATGGGAGTTCAAATAATTATGGAAAAATTAACAGTTGAAGCGTTAGCAAATTACTTTGATCACACATGTTTAGCAGCAGATGCTAAGGTGAGTGATTTTGAAAAACTCTGCCAGGAAAGCAAGGACTATGGCTTTAAAATGGTGGCTATTAACTCCGCTCCTGTGGCCCTTTGTAAAAGCTTATTAGAGGATTCAGCCGTCCATGTTGGGGCAGCAATCAGCTTCCCCCTCGGCCAAACTGTCCTGGAAACAAAGTGCTTTGAAACTGAGAAAGCCATTGAAGAGGGTGCAGATGAGATTGATTATGTGATTAATCTGGTTGAGCTGAAAAAAGGCAATTGGGACTATCTGGAAAAGGAAATGGAAGCAATCGTTGGGATCTGTCGTAAAAACGATGTTCTGTCAAAGGTTATCTTTGAAAATTGTTTATTGACAGCAGAAGAAATTGTCAAGATGGCTGAGATTGCAAAGAAGGTCAAACCCGACTTTATTAAGACATCGACAGGATTTTCAACCGGTGGCGCAACGGTAGAAGATGTTCAACTAATGAAATCTGTTGTTGGTGATACGGTAAAGGTCAAAGCCGCAGGTGGTATTCGGGATTTAGAAACCTGTCTTGCCATGATTGAAGCGGGTGCGGAACGAATTGGTAGCTCCAGCAGCGTTAAAATTGTTGAAGAGTATAAAAAACAGAATAACTAACCGGGGGAGAAAAACGTGGAAAGTACGGGTAATAAAAAATTCTTTGACCATATGTTAGAAGGTCTGAATGCAATGATTCCCTTTGTGGTAGCCGGTGGGATTCTCATGGCTATTGGGTTTGCTGTTTCTGGTGCGGATGCTATGTCTGCACCAGAAGATGGACTGGGAACTTTAGGACAGGTCATTTATGGCATCGGTAGTGGACATACCATGTCGTTGATGTTTCTAATCGTCGGTGGCTTTATCGCGACGTCCATTGCGGATAATCGGGCGCTTCTTGCGGGTATGGTTGGCGGCAGTATTGCTGCGAGTAACGGCTCCACCTTTTTGGGTGCGGTCATTGGTGGTTTTCTGGCGGGCTACTGTGTTAAGCTGATGGTGAAGTACATTAAGCTTCCAGAGGCACTCAATGGTGTTTATGAAATTTTAATCATTCCCGTAGGGTCGACCTTAGCCGTTGGTCTGATTTGTACATATGTCGTGGGAATGCCGGTGGCTTTCCTGATGGACAGCCTGACGGGGCTTTTAAATAGCATGCAGGGCGGTAGCTTGATTCTACTGTGTGCCGTGCTGGGCGCAATGATGGCGGTTGACCTGTGTGGACCTATCCTGCGCGTTGCCTATTTCTTCGGTGTTGCAGCTGTCGTGGCCCAGCCGGGCGTTCCGCAGGTGGTTATGGGGGCCGTTATTGCAGCGGGGATGATTCCCCCTCTAGCAATGGCATTGGCTTCGACGATTCAAAAAAAGAAGTTTACAGAGCAGGAGATTGAAGCCGGGAAGGCCGCCTGGATTTTAGGGGCATCCCTAATTTGTGAAGGCTACATTCCTTTTGCCATTAATGACCCAAAACGTGTAATACCTGCCTGTGCTATCGGTTCTGCGGTAGCAGGTGTGATTATTGCTTTGTTCAAAACAGGGACTACTGTGGTCCATGGCGGGATTTTCATCTTGCCTATCCCGGGTGCTGTTGAAAATCCCCTTGGATTCATTGTGGCGATTCTTGCAGGGACAATTACTGCTGCAGCAATAACCCTTATCTTAAAGAAACCGGTGGTAACCGCGGAAAGTCAGCCACAATCTGAAGAAGATTTAAATGTGTAAAGGTGAAATAAAACTATTGGTTTGTGATTTGGATGGAACGCTATTAAATTCCTCACATCAAATTTCAAATAATACCATGATGAAGCTGGAAAAAGTTCAAGAAATAGGTATTCCGATTGCCATTGCGACTGGGAGACCATTGTCTGAATGCCTGTTGTACATCGACGAAATCCAAGCATACCCCTATATTATTAGTATGAATGGGGCCATGACCATTAACTTAAGTAGTGGGGAAATAGTACATCAGGATTTTATCTCTCAAAAGGATGTACAATCTGTTCTTGAAGTATTGGAAGAACTTTCAGTATTTTATGAAATGTATACTCCTTATGGTTTGATGACAATTCCTCCTGTCAAAAGTCGGATAAAGAGTAGCGGCTTACATCCTTCCTATATTGAATCGTTTGGGAATCAAATCCTGTATTTACAAAACATTCAAATGTATTCACATCGCGTGCATAAATTCTTTGTGGCAACGACAGATGAAACTATTAAGCCACGTATTGAAGAAGCACTGATAAATAAGGATGTGCTTGTTGTATCATCATTAGGTGCTTTTGTGGAAATTATTCCTAAAACATGCGACAAGACTGTGGGCGTGGCAGCTGTTTGTAAGGATATGGGTATTTCCCTTGCTGAAGTAATGGCTATTGGTGATAGTCAAAATGATATGACACTCTTAAAACGTGCAGGTATCGGTATTGCTATGGAAAATGCTCCGAGTACAGTAAAAAAGAACGCAGATTATATTACAACATCAAATGACAAAGATGGTGTAGCGAAAGCATTACTTGATTTGCTGAAACTCTAGAACTCACTTAAATCTGCCGAAGAAATAATGGCTGTATATTAATGTTTGTATAACAGCATAGAATGGCGATTTTGAGAAATCAAAGTCGTCATTTTACCGTTACACCTTAAAACTCAAAGTGAATTAGCAAAACAGAAATATACAACACTGCAAAAAAGGAAGGAAGCTTGTTTCGAGAAGCAAAGGATAAAGAAAACATTTGCCGACGTTGCCAAAAAGACTCCACCGTGGGATAATAAGGGCAATGTAAATCGAATGGAGACGCGCAAAAATGAAACAACAAATAAAGGCTATTTATCACAAGCATCAGGAGCCCATCGATAAGGCGAGAAAAATCGCCTTCCGGATGATCCTCTTGACGATGTCAGCTGTTCTTACCGCAGTGAATACCAAAACCTTCATCAGTGCGGGGAACTTATTTCCCGGAGGGGTTGGTGGGATTACCCTCTTGATCCAACGGATTGCGGCCACTTATTTTAATACAGCCATTGGCTACACCCCCATTAATATTTTACTCAATGCTATCCCGGTGTATATTGGCTTTCGATATCTCGGTAAGAAGTTTACGGCTTATTCCTGCTATACCATTGTGCTGGCGGCTGTGATTACGGATATGATTCCCTCCTATGTCATCACCTACGATGTGCTGCTCATCAGTATTTTTGGCGGGGTCATCGGTGGCTTTGCCTCGGTCCTGTGCCTCTGGGTGGACGCGACGGCCGGCGGAATGGATTTTATCTCCATTTTCCTGTCCCTGCGCAAGGGCATGGATGCCTGGAACCTTATTCTGGGCTTCAATGTGGTCATCCTAATGCTGGCAGGGGTTCTCTTTGGATGGGATCAGGCACTCTATTCCATGATCTTCCAATATGCCTTTACCCAGGTGATCACGACCCTGTACCATAAGTACCAGCAGCAGACCCTTTTTATACTAACGGAAAAACCCCAGGAGGTTTGCCAGGCCATTTATGAGATTAGCCGCCATGGGGCGACCATTTTAAATGGCGTGGGTTCTTATGAATTGGTGGAGCGCAATATGGTGTACTCCATCGTCTCCAGGGGAGAGGTTAAGCAGATTATGAATGAAATGCGAAGGATTGATCCCAACGCCTTTGTGAATTCTATTCGGACCCAGGAAATCCAAGGGTATTTTTATCAAAAGCCAACGGAATAAAAAAGAGCTGTATAGGCGCATATCCAGAATCTGTCCGTTTTTACGGGCGTTTTGCCGCAGGGTTCCCTCATAGGTGAACCCGTTTTTTTCGAGGATTCGAATAGAGCGGCCGGAGGACCTTGTCAGCGGCTGAGACCGTAGCCAATGGCCATTCCCAGAAATCCGAGAGTAAGGCCAGCGGAAAGGGTAAGGACGGCGTAGAGACCAGCGTGATAAGGGTGCCCATCGCCATGAATTCGGAGAATCTCATGGTTAAAGGTCGAAAAGGTGGTAAAGCCACCCATCATACCGGTGCCGAGAAATAAGAGCTTGGCATCCCCGGCACCAAAACCGGATAAGAATCCCAGGCAAAAGGTTCCAAGGCTGTTAATTAAAAAGGTGGCCAGGGGAAAACGGCCACCGTTATGGGCGGAGAGGAGACGGGTGATGCTGTAGCGCAGGATAGCACCAAAGCCACCCCCCAGACCCACGAAAAAAAGTGCCAGGCCATTATAATCACCCATCGATCCGAACCCGGCCTTTCGTTAAACGCTGCCCAATGGCCATACCGAGGGCAATCCCCAATAGACCACTGAGCATTCCGCTGGCAGCATAGGTAAAGGCTGAGAGGAAATGACCGCTTTGTAAAAAGCCCAGGGCTTCATTACAAAAGGTGGAGAAGGTGGTAAAGGCACCAATAAACCCAACCCCCAGGGCTGTTTTGAGTTTCTGAGTGCCTTGGGTATGCTCTGGCATACATTGGTAGATGAGCTCGAGTAAAATACAGCCTAAAAAATTGATGGCCAGCGTGGGCCAGGGCATCATTGGTTTCAGGAACAGGCCCAGGGCATACCGACTGGCAGCACCGGCAATTCCCATCAAAAAAATCCATAAAACTTGCAAAAAATTCGCCTCCCATTCTAAGACAATACAAAAAGGGCTGATGCCTCCACTTATCGTAGAAGCCATCAGCCCTTGGCGGTTTCGACAGATGTCGTGGGAGATCTTCATTCCCATTTAAAAGCCTAACAAATTTAAAAAAGTCTGTCAAATTTTCTGGCATTTTCATTAAGAAAAATGCCGTTAAATCCATTTCAATCGGAATTATAGGGTAAAAAGTAAAGACAGCCTTAATAAATGGGGTAAAACAGTGTATAATAGGGACATCAATAAAAGATATTAAGGAAGTACAGTAGAAACGAGGGTGGATATGTCAAATATTTTTTTACAAGGACCCCATAACCGTTTTACCTGGGATAAGCTTGGGGACATCAAAGACGGACGGAAAAATCTGGGGGAATCCATGCCGGTTTTGGTCTATCGCCTGCTGGAATACAGTATGAATCATGTCCTCACGGATAAGCTGGGGGTAGAAGGGGCGAATGACGTTTTTCGAGATGCGGGTCATTTAGCCGGTACAGAATTTGCAAAGAATATGTTACCCCTGGATGCACCCCTTGGAACGTTTCTGGCAGAACTCCAGCGGATTCTTCAAGAACTTAAAATCGGAATCCTTCGAATGGAGGAAATGGATGAAGAGAGTGGTATCTTCACCCTGACCGTTGCAGAGGATTTGGATTGCAGTGGCCTACCACCAACGGATGAGGTCGTCTGTAATTATGATGAGGGGTTTATCGCAGGGATTATGACGGTTTACACTGGAAGGACCTATAAAGTACAGGAGATTGACTGTTGGGCCAGCGGGGCCCGGGTATGCCGCTTCCAGGGGCGAGTAATGGACAAGGGAATGGGATCGTAATGGCCAAACAGCCAGAAAAAGCATTATTTGAATATTTAAGGGATATCCTGTATCGGACGGATTATGCCTGTCTGGATATGGCTGAGATACCAGAGGCCTTCAAACCTTTAGCCCAGGGGCTTCATTGGCTCCACCAATGTGTGAAGGAACAAAAAGCCTTTGGAGAGGATCTGGCTCAGGGCGATTTAGATGCCACACCACCGGGAGTAGAAAACACCCTGGCTGCTCCACTTAAGGCGGTCCAAGGCAGTCTAAAGCATATTGCATGGCAAGCCAGACAGCTTCCCAAGGGCGATTATGGTCAGCATATCGATTATATGGGAGAGTTTGCTGATATTTTAAATACGATGGTTGATCAATTGGCCGCGCAGCACCAGGCTCTACTGGATGAAAAGCATCTGGTGGAAGAGCAAAACAAAATTTTGGGCCAATATTATAGTCTGTTTCTTTCCCTTACGGAGAGTACGGATGAAGCCATTATTGTGCTGGATGAGAAGACAGGAGAACCCCAGTACCTTAATCCAGCGGCGTTGGTTTTTGAAGAAAACTATGGGGATCGTCTGGATGTTATCCGATATCAGCTGGGGCAGGTATCGGAAGAGAATTTAACCCAGGGCGAACCCTGGATTTTAGAAATAGAGGCAGATGGTCAGAAGTCAGCCCTTTATTTGCGCGTTGTTTCCCATAGCTTAGGTTGGAATGGCCGGGATACCATTGTCCATGTCATTCGGGATAAGACCGATGAGCGGCAAAAGGAAGCTGTTTTGAGCGATATGGTTTATCGAGATGCATTAACCGGTTTGTACAACCGTCGTTATGGGATGGAAAAGGTAGAGGAATGGATTGCTGAAGGGTATCATTTTACCATTTCCTTTATCGACATTGATGATTTAAAAACCTGTAATGATGCCTTCGGACATGATAAAGGGGATGAGTATATCTGCCTTGTTGCGACTACCCTGAAAGGGTGTAGCGATCATGAAGTGATTTGCCGAATGGGTGGGGATGAATTCCTTTTATTGACCATGGGGGGGCAACAAGAGCAAATTGATGGATGGCTTGAAAAACAGCGGCAATGGATATTATCCCAACAGATGACAGGAGTCCGGGGGGTTCGCCCTTGCTTTAGCTATGGGACCAGTGTGGTCAGCCCGGGATGGAGCCATGATGCTGATTATTATTTGGGGAAAGCCGATCACCGGATGTACGAGTATAAACGGGTGAATAAAATCCGATAGCTTATCTTGATAATTATAACCCACAAGGCTATAATGATTAAATATGCTATAAATAAGGATGGTGTCATATGGAAACATCGAAACGTGTACAGGGCATGGGAGAGCCAGCCCTGCTTAAATATTATCCCCTGGTCGATGCAGTCAAGGAAAAGGGGAAAGCCGTGTATTATCTGAATATCGGGCAGCCAGATATCGAGACTCCGCCGGATTTCATGCGCAAGGTCAATGAGATCAAGGAGCAGGTACTGGCTTATGCTGCGCCGGAGGGGGAAGCGGCCCTGCGCACTGAGGCTTGTAAATATTACGATCGGTACAATCTGCACTATTCTCCAGAGGAAATGCTCATTACCAATGGGGGGAGTGAGGCCCTGCTTTTTACCTTTCTGACGATCTGTAACCCTGGGGATCAGATTATCACTCCGGAGCCGCTTTACAGTATTTACAAGGAAATGGCCTCGGCCACCAGTGTGGAGCTGGTGGGAATTAAGACCTACACCGAGGACGGCTTCAGCCTGCCGGATCGGGAGGCGATTGAAGCCCTGGTGACGGATCGGACCAAGGCCATCCTCATCACCAATCCCGGGAATCCCACGGGGAAGGTTTACACCAAGGAAGAGATTGAAATCCTCCGGGATGTGGCGGCAGAAAATGATTTGTATATTGTGTCGGATGAGGTGTATCGGGAATTCGTCTACGATGGCATGGCCTATGTCAGTCCTGGGCATTATTCTCAAATCAGTCAGAACTGTATCATTGTGGATAGCATTTCCAAGCGCTTTTCGGCCTGTGGGGCCCGGATTGGCTTTATCCTGTCAAAGAATAAAAAATTGATGCATGAAATTCGAAAGCTCTGTCAGATGCGTCTGGCGGTATCTTCGGTGGATCAGGCCGGTGCAGCGGAGCTGTTCAAGCTGGGTATCGACTTTTTTGACAAGGTTCTGGCAGAATATACCCATCGGCGGGATATTGTGGCAGAATGCCTGGCACAGATGGACGGTGTGGTGGGCAAAGTACCAACGGGCGCTTTTTATTACATGGTTAAGCTGCCAGTAAAGGATGCCTGCGATTTTATTGAATGGTTAATTACAGATTTTGATTACCAGGGCGAAACCGTGCTGCTGTCCCCAGCCAATGATTTCTATATCCATCCCGGGGATGGGGTGGACGAGGTGCGTCTGGCCTATGTGTTGGGCGAAAAGGATTTGCGCAAGGCGATGAAGGCTTTGGAAGAAGGCCTGATCGCCTACAAAGCGGCTTATCCCCAGCGCTGTAAATAGAAGGAGACTGGAATGAAGATCAAAAAATTAAAAAAAGGGGACAATGTCCTGGGTTATTTATTCATTAAAAACCAACTGGTGAAAACCGCTGCCAATGGGAGCCGTTATTTTAATATGACCCTTTCCGATGCGGACTTCGATACCATTGAAGCCAAGATGTGGAATGTTCAGGAGGCCGATGAGGAAGAATTTACCGGTGGCCAACTGATTAAAATCAAAGGGGTGGTCCAGGAGTATAATGGTCGTCTCCAGCTTATTGTGAACCGGATTCGTCAGGCCAATGCCGGGGATGATGTGGCGCTGGATGATTACGTCCAGACGGCACCGGTGAAGGTGGCTGAGATGATGGCCGATGTGTACGCCACCATTGATGGCTTTGAGAATGGGGATTTAGCCACCATTACCCGGACCATCCTCTCAGATAAGGAGGATAAGCTGACCTATGTACCGGCGGCTAAATCCTTTCACCATGCCATTAAGGGCGGACTGTTGTATCATACCTGGTCTATGCTGCAAATCGGAAAATCCCTCACCCCCCTGTATCCCTTTTTAAACAGCGATCTGCTGTATGCGGGCATCCTCCTCCACGATATCGGAAAGATTACGGAAATGGTGTCCGATGCCAACGGCAGTGTGTCCGATTATTCCCCAGAGGGGAAGCTCCTGGGGCATATTGTGACGGAAATTGTGGAAATTGAGGAATATGGCAAGCGTCTGGATACGGATGCCGAGGTACTCCTTCTCCTCAAGCATATGATTTTATCCCATCACTACGAAGCGGAGTACGGCTCTCCGGTGCGCCCTATGTTCCCTGAGGCGGAGCTTCTGCACCATATCGATATTATCGATGCCCGGATGAACACCATGGAGAAGATTGAAAAGGGCCTTACGCCAGGTAGCTTTTCTGAAAAGGTATGGGGCTTGGATAATATCCAAATGTATCGGCCTTCGATTAAATAACTTAAAGGGGGGTACAATCGTTAAGCCTTCCTTAAAGGTCGTCGGTTATCATAGGACCATGAAATTAGAAATTTATGAAAAGCCGGCCGTGGAGGTCGGTTCGGAGGATATCCGAATACAAAGTATATTAGTCGGTTTGGAAAACTCGGGATTGACCACAGAGCGGTATGATTTGTTTGCCAATCCAGACGAGTTTGAAAGCAATGTGACCCTAAAGGCGCTGATGGATCAGGAGGGCCTTGACGCATTGCCGGCATTTTTTGTGGATGATGGACTGCTCCATTGGGGGAATTATCCAGAAAATGGAGCTTTTTTAAAGTGGTTTGATCGAGGCTGTGGTGGTGGTTGCTGTCATTCTGAAAAAAATGGCTGCTGTAAAAAATGTGGAGGCGGTAAAGATGTATAGGCAAAAAAATTGGATAAAAAAGGGGAGCGTCGTTATTATAGCGACGCTATTATTCAGCACGATTGTGTCGGGTTGTACGACAAATACAAACGGTACCGTGAGTGAGGCAAAGTATATTAGCTTTATCGTCGGAAAATTCACCAGTATGTCTGCCGCCGCCAAAGGCATGGATGATCAGGTGAAAAACTTTTCTGAAAGCAGTCTTTCAGATTCCAAGTGGGTCGAAACCACCAAGGGGTATATTGGAACCCTCACGGCGGATTGCGATGAAATTATAAACTTCCAGAAGGCTCCGGAAAGTTTTGCGGATGTTCATAGCCAACTGGTTACCCTTGCAACCCAGGGGAAGGAAGCCTTGACCGAATATTCTGAGGGGATTGACACCAAGGATTTTGATACTCTGCGCAGTGCCAACAGCAAAATTGCCCAGCTGGCCGATAGCATGGGCGGTTATGTTCAGACATTAAATGCTAAGCTTGGGGAACTCCAATAAGAAAAAATGAAAGAGCTGTCTCTTAATGAGCGGGCTCTTTTTTTCGTTAAATCCATAATTATTCGTGTCTGCCAATTGTATTTTAGAGTCACCTCATATATAATAAATAGGGTTTTAATGGGAAAATGGTGTGCCTAGAAAGGATGTGTTGGTGTGGAAAAAGATATGACAAAAGGAAGTCCAGCCCGGATTTTAATTTTTTTCACCCTTCCCATGCTCATTGGCAACCTTTTCCAGCAGTTTTATAATATTGTCGACACGATTGTCGTTGGAAATTTCGTTGGGGCAGGGGCTCTGGCATCGGTGGGGGCATCGACAACGCTGGTGTTCCTGCTCCTTTGCTTTGCCATTGGGGTGTCCATGGGCTGCTCGGTGCTGGTGTCTCAGTACTACGGGGCTGGTGAGACTCAGAAAATGCGCCAGGCTGTTTTTGTCAGTATGGTTTTTATCCTTGTTGTAGGGACACTCCTCTCTGTCTTTGGGGTTATCGGTGCGGATTGGCTTTTATCCATTACCAACGTCCCTGTTGAAATTCTGGCCGATGCCAAGACCTATTTCGTGGTATATTGCTTCGGTGGACTCTTCGTCTTTATTTACAATGCTCTGGCTGCCATGTGCCGGGCGATTGGGGATTCAAAAACACCCCTATATTTTCTGATTGCAACGTCACTTCTCAATATCGCTGGGGATTTACTCTTTGTCCTTCAATTTGGTATGGGAGTGGCCGGCGTTGCCTGGGCGACAATGATTTCCCAGGGAATATCTGCTCTGGCTTGCGGCATTTACGTGTTCTGTCGGGTCCCTGCCCTTAAAATTACGCGGTCGGATTGTGTGTTTTCCTGGAGGATGCTTTGGGATTTAGTGGTCTATGCCGTTCCCTCTACGATCCAGCAGAGTATTGTTTCCTTTTCACTGGTAGCGGTCCAGGGCTTGGTGAATACCTTTGGGATGACCACTATTGCTGGCTATACGGCCGCTTGTAAAATTGATCAATTTGCGATCCAACCCCTGCTTTCCCTGAATCTGGCAACGACTTCCTTCACGGCTCAAAATGTCGGGGCTCAGAAGTACGATCGGGTGGAAAAGGGGTTTCGGACTTCGGTCCTGTTGGTCGTCGCTATCTGTGTGGTGATTTCTGGAGCCATTTGGCTTTGGGGGGCGGATCTCATTGGCCTTTTTGTGGACAGTGTGGAATCTGCGGGGGTCATTGATGCCGGGGTGTCCTACATCCGGGTGGTTTCGGTGTGCTATATTATTATGGGAATGATGTTTACGGCCGCCAGTGTGCTTCGGGGAGCCGGGGATATGGGGTATTTCCTTGTGGGTTCCTTATTGAACTTTTCGGCACGCATCATTGCGGCCTATTCTCTGGCATCGGCACTGGGTTTTTCGGCCATTGCCTATTCCATCCCCATTGGCTGGATTCTGGGGCTGACCTTCAACTTCCTTCGCTATAAAAGCGGGGGATGGAAGGATAAGGCCCTTGTCCAGAAGGCTTAAGGCGTACATTGTAAAGCATAGGAGGTAAAACATGCTTGAAGTATATAAAATGAAGAAGGATCTGCTGAACGAAGGAAGTGTGGAGGAGATGATGACCATCATCCTCAGAAAAAAAGGGGTAACTGAACCCCTGGAGTTTGGTTACAATACCTATGGAAAACCCTATTTGGATGCCTTTCCAGAGTTCCATTTCAATGGCTCCCACTCTGGGGAGTATATTGTCTGTGCCCTATGCAGCGGTGCTATTGGTATCGATATCCAGGAAATCCTTATGGATAAGGATGTCATGGCCTTGGCCAATCGCTTTATGAGTACTTGCGAATCTCGGGAGCTGGCCTTATTGGATGCAGAATACCGTCATGCTGCTTTTTACCGTCTGTGGGCACAAAATGAGGCCTATATGAAATATACGGGCTTGGGGATGGCACTACCCATGAGTTCCTTTACGGTGAAGGTCGATCGGGGACACTACAATATCATCCAGCAGGATGCTGTGGTGGAGAATATTACGCTCCTGCCTGTTCGCATTGAAAAAGGCTATGAAGGCTGGCTCTGTGGGGAATTTGAGGAACAATCGGTTTCGGTCATCACTTTGACAGCAGAGGATTTACAGCCATGAGTGGTCGGAAGCTTTGGGATCTGTTCATCACCTTTTTAAAAATTGGGGCCTTTACCTTTGGTGGCGGCTACGCCATGATCCCGATGGTTCAAAATGAGATCGTGGATAAGAAGGGCTATATCACCGAAGAAGAATTTATGGATATGATTGCCATTGCAGAGGCGACTCCGGGGGTGATTGCTGTGAATACAGCCACTTTCGTGGGATATCGTGTGGGAGGATTTTTAGGAGGGCTGCTGGCGACCTTTGGTGTCGTGCTGCCCTCCTTTGTGATTATTTCCATTATTGCTCAGTTTTATGAGGCCTTCCGACAGAACCAGTGGGTATCTTATGCTTTTTTAGGCATTCGGGCCGGGGTGATTGTCCTGATTTTCGGGGCTCTGGTGCGGATGGCAAAAAATGTAGACCGCACCCCCTTTATTGCCATTCTGGTGGTGGGGGCCTTTGGGATCGCGGCCTTTACGGGCATCAATGTGGTTTTTATTATTTTAGCAGGGGCCACAGCAGGGGTTCTGCGGCAGCTCTTTTTGCTTAAGAAAGGGGGAGGGGACGCATGAATATATTCCTGGATTTATTTTTAACCTATTTTAAAATCGGCCTCTTCACCATTGGCGGGGGCTATGCCATGATTCCCTTAATCCAGCAGGAGGTGGTGGTCAACCACGGCTGGCTGACCATGTCCGAGCTCACGGATTTTATTGCGGTGGCGGAATCGACCCCAGGGCCCTTCGCCATCAACACGGCTACCTTTGTGGGGATTAAAATTGCGGGGCTTCCCGGGGCGGCCTTAACCACCTTTGGGGTGGTGCTGCCCTCCCTGGTTATTATCCTGATCATTGCCAAGTGCTTCCACCATTTTAAGGATAATGTGTGGGTTCAAGCCTGTCTTTATGGCATGACGGCGGTGGTCATCGGCCTCATTGCGGCGGCCATTTACTCCCTGTGTGTGGAGATCTTTGCCATGGAGGGGGGGGACCTTGCCCTGGATATTAAATCCCTGGTGATCTGCGCCCTGTGCTGTGTGGCTTATTTCAAGGTAAAGGTGGGACCTATTCCCCTAATCTTTATTGCAGCGGCAGCGGGATTAGTAGCCTATGGGTTGCTCCCCATGCTGGGCCTGTGAGATGGCCCAGGCAATACTGCCATCCCAACAGCGCCGGGTGATGACCCCGGCAGGGGAGGTGGCGTATACTCTCACCCGGAAGTCCGTTAAAAATATCAATCTGCGCATCCACCCGGACGGCCAGGTGGCGGTATCGGCCGGGCCTCGGGTATCCCTGGTTCAGATCGATGGTTTTGTAGCATCCAAAGGGGCCTGGATTGTGGAAAAGCTGAGCTGGAGGACGCCTGGGTCTGAAGGGGAGACGGTGCCTCCCGATGCAGCGGTCTGCCGTCCGGTGTTTGAAGCCTTGATCGCCCGGTATTATCCCTTCTTCAAGGCCCAGGGTGTGGCCTATCCGACCCTGCGGATTAAAACCATGAAATCCCGGTGGGGGTCTTGTATTCCAGGCAAGGGTGTGATTACGTTAAATACCCGTCTTCTCATAAAGCCCATGGCGGCGGTGGAATATGTGGTGGTTCATGAGCTGGCCCATTTCCTTGTTCAGAACCACCAGGCGGATTTTTACGCCGTAGTGGCCCAGGTATTGCCGGATTACAAGGCTCGGCGGGAACTTCTAAAATAGATTGATTCTTATCTGTAGTTTATAAAAAAGTGGCAGAAATGGACGAGAATCCTTGTGTATACTATTGTTAGCTATTATGAACTTTAATGCAAAGCTGATACACGAGGGAGGAAATATGTACTTATTTGACGAAATGAAACGACAACTGGCCATGAAGGTGGGAAAAACCTCTGTGGTTTCTGTTGCGGCAGCCGGGGATATGGATGTCCTGGAAGCCATTAAGATTATGAATGATGATGGCTTCGGAACAGCCATTTTGGTAGGGGATCAGAAAAAAATCGAGGAATGTGCTGCAGCGACGGGCTGTGACCTTTCTAAAAATAAGGTGGTGGATGTCCCGGATGACCACGATGCCGCAGCTGTTGCGGTGGCCTTGGTGAAGGAAGGGGCGGCTGATATCATCATGAAGGGGATGCTCCATACCAAGGTCTACCTCAAGGCCATCCTGAATCGGGATTACGGTCTGCGTACCGGCAATCTTCTCAATGCTGTGACTGCCGTGGAAATGCCCCGGTATAACCGCATGGTACTGGCCACGGACTGCGCCATGGTGGTAGAGCCCAGCTTAGAGGATAAAATCCAGATGATCGGCAATGTCACCACCCTGGCCCACGCCCTGGATTGCCCCATGCCCAAGGTATCCTGCCTGAGTGCCGTGGAAACCGTGGGCAGCAATATGCCCGACGGTTATGATGCCGCCATCCTCAGCAAGATGAACGAGCGGGGACAGATTACCGGCTGTATCATTGATGGCCCCCTGTCCATGGACCTGTCCATTTCCAAACGCTCGGTGGAACATAAGGGGATCGAAAGCCCCGTGGCGGGCCAGGCGGATATCCTCCTCATGCCCAACCTTCAGGCGGGTAATATTTTCTGGAAATCCATGACCTATTTGGCCGATGCCCAAAGCGGTGCCGTGGTTATGGGTGCTGCCCGTCCGGCAGTGATTACCAGCCGTGCGGATTCTGCCCAGGCCAAGGCTAATAGTATTGCTATGGCACTGCTCTTGGCGGATCATCTTAAAAAATAATCGTGCATTGATCAAATCCTCCATGGGAAAAGGCGGCTGCTTTTCTCCTGTGGAGGATTTTTTTGCTGTAGCTTTGTCTGGGAGGGTGAGAGCGCAAGGGAGGTCGAGTGATTTTTTCCAAAAGGGGTTAGAATAATACCATAGGAGGTGAGGACATGGATGAACAGACTGAAGCGGTACAGCGGATGCAGGATTATATCGGGGTGCATGTGACAGAGGAAATCACCCTCTCGGATTTAGCCCGGGTCTCCTGCTTTTCCCCCTTTTACGCCCACCGGCTCTTTCGGACCTACACGGGGTTCACCCCAGCGGAGTATATAAGGAAGCTCCGACTGGCCCAATCCGCCCTGCGGCTGAAGGCGGCGGGCAGTCGGGTCACTGATGTGGCCTTCGATTTAGGCTTTGGCAGTGCCGATGGCTACACCCGGGCCTTTCATCGGGAGTTCGGCTGTAACCCCGGGACCTACGCCCGCTCACCCATTCCCATCACCCTCTTTGTTCCCTATGGTGTAAAATTTCGAGCATTGCGAAAGGAAAAAATTGATATGGAAAAGGTACAAAGCGTTTTTGTGCAGGTCATGGAAAAGCCGGAACGGCAGGTCATTATCAAACGGGGGGGAGTCTGCTGCTGATTATTTTGCGTATTGTGAAGAGGTGGGCTGCGAGGTCTGGGGGACCCTGCTGAGTATGGATGCCCTGGAGGGAGAGCCGGTGTGCCTGTGGCTGCCGGAGGGGTACAAGACCCCAGGAACCTCCACATACGTCCAGGGCGTGGAGGTATCGGTGGATTACAGCGGCCCCATTCCCGAGGGCTTTGATACCATCACCCTGCCCGCCGAGGAATATTTGGTCTTCCAGGGGGAGCCTTTCCCCGAGGAGGAATACTGTGAGGCCATCGTCGCCGTTCAAAAGGCCATGGATCGCTACGATCCCAGCCTCATCGGCTACGCCTGGGATGATACCCAGCCCCGGATTCAGTTAGAGCCCCGGGGAGAGCGGGGGTATATTGAGATGCGGGCGGTGAAAACGGTAGAGTAATGGGTTCAACATGAAAAGGCAGGTGTCCGACCGTCGGGTTGGGGGCTTGCCTTTATTTTTGGATAAATAGGGGATTGGTGGTATAATAAACCTTATAATTTTGGAGCTTCAACCGGCGATCATCGGCATTGTAACGGCTTAGAGGCCTGGGGATCAATTGAGGAGGTGTCCATGGAACTCGGAATGACCATTCCACTGCAAAAATTCATAAAGGCTTCGGCACCTCCCTACGGCATCGAGGACAATGTACTTTTTTGTTGGGAGGTCCACGTTGTTGAGGCGTTGGAGTCCCAACGTCTTTTTATTGTCAATGCTCAAAATCGATTTACCGTGGTGCTGGGGAATATGGCACCCGGAGAGTGGCAGAATCTAACCGCGGTGGTGTCCTCTGGCATTGAGACGGCCTTGAGGGATATTGGCGCAGGGGATAGGGCTGTCTCCAATTATTTTAATCAGGCGGGACCCGCGCTGTGGACGAAGACCCATGGTCGAAGTCCGGTGGCTGGCTTAAACCATATGGTGAAACATTATTTGTGGCGGCCGCTGTCATTGGTAACGGAGAAACAGTTCCAACGGGAGCAGAGCCGTTGGTTGAACAGGATGCCCTTTAAATATTTTGATTATCGCTGTACAGAAGAGCTGATGCGGGAGGCGTTACAAGCATTCGTTTAAATGGATAAACGGGTCACCGCAGCCGTAGCCAGTAGTGCGCCTGTTTTTATGACTAATGGAGGTCAAAAAATGCTTGTATTCATCCTCATACTCATGTTGTCCCTATCCGCACTCTTCTTTTTCCTCGGCTACCGCCTGTGGGTCAAGGGGCAGATTACCATTATCCACGATTATCACTACACCAGGGTGAAGGAATCGGATAAAAAGTCCTACACCAAGGGGATGGGGTTGGCCCTATGGATCATGGGGCTTGGCATAGGGGCAGGGGGGATTTTTTCGGTTTGCGACCGCCTCAGTGTCGGCTGGATTCCGCTGATTGTGGGAATCATCGGGGGTCTGGCTGTGATGGTTTATGCCCAGTTGAAGTACAACCACGGCATTTTTTAAACAGAAAGGGGTTATCATGGCAACAACACTAGAATACATTCAGTACGTCTGTGATCAGATTGAAGGTGTGGGGAATATCCGGTATCGTAAGATGTTTGGGGAATACATGGTCTACGTAGAGGATCGGCCGGTGCTGCTGGTATGCGATAATACGGTGTATGTGAAGATGCTCCCCGAGGTTGAAGGAGTATTGGCCGGGGCAGAGACCGGGAAACCCTACGAGGGTGCCAAGGTCCATTACATCCTGGATATTGAGGATGTGCCCCTGTGCCAGTCGGTTATTGGGATATTAAAGACGGTTATCCCGGTGCCAAAACCCCGGAAGCCGAAAAAATAAAATCACCTTAAAAAAGTTAACCCTCCTTGACAGAATGTCCAGGAGGGTTTATTATTACAAGCACAGACACCCCCGGGGGGTGTCGGAATGAATGGGAGCAGAAAGAGGGAAAATCAATGAAAGCAGATGAAAAGAAGGTGCTTCGGCTCCTTAAAACAGCCCGGGGCCAGATTGATGGGATTATTAAAATGGTGGAGGAGGATCGATACTGTATGGATATTTCCCACCAGTTGATGGCCTCCCAATCGGTTTTACGCCGGGCCAATAAGGAGGTGCTGGCCGCCCATCTGAAATCCTGTGTCAAGAATGCCCAGACGGACGAGGAGATGGAGGAGAAGGTGGACGAGCTGGTGGCCACGTTGGATAAAATTATGAAGTAGGGACAGGAGAGCTGTTCGCGTCAAGTCGACACTGACTGTATTCATATGACGGACGTCTGTGGGACTAGGTTTTGGACAGTATCGTCGTGGAATTTTTTGAGAATTGAGGTAACAACATTGGAAAAAGAACGGTTTGATATCACAGGGATGACCTGTTCCTCCTGTTCCTCCCGGGTGGAGAAGGCAGTGGGTGATTTGGAAGGGGTGGAGACGGCGGCGGTGAATCTGCTGACCAATTCTATGGTGGTGGATTACAACCCCGATGCGGTGGACACCCAGGAGATTGTTTCCGCGGTGGAAAAGGCGGGATATGGGGCTGCTCCGGTGGTGGCGAATGCGCCGGGAAGTGGCAGCAAGGTCACCCAGGCAGCCCCCACCAATGTGGCGGAGATGGCCATTAAAGAAATGAAGCATCGGATTATCGTGTCCTTTGCCTTCCTTATTCCGCTGATGTATGTTTCTATGGGAAGTATGGTGGGTCTACCACTGCCAGGATTTTTAACGGGAATGGAGAATTCGGTATCCTTTGCCTTTACCCAGTTCCTCCTCACCCTGCCGGTGGTGGTGGTCAATCGGAAGTATTACAGCACCGGGTTTAAGACCCTCTTCCATCGATCCCCCAATATGGATAGTCTCATTGCCGTGGGCTCCGGGGCGGCCCTGGTGTACGGGGTATTCGCCCTGTACCGCATGAGCTGGGCCCTGGGGGCCGGAGAGATGGCCATTGTCCATCAATACCATATGGATTTGTACTTCGAATCCGCGGCCATGATCTTAGCCCTCATTACCCTGGGTAAGTATCTGGAGGCCCGAGCCAAGGGCAAGACCAGTGAGGCCATTTCCAAGCTCATCGATTTATCCCCAAAAACGGCCATGGTTATCCGGGATGGGGTAGAGGTGGAGGTTCCTGCGGACAGCGTCCGGGTGGATGAAATCTGTGTGGTACGCCCCGGGGCCAGCATTCCAGTGGATGGGGTGGTGGTCGAGGGCCAAAGCGCTGTGGATGAAGCCGCCATCACTGGGGAAAGCATTCCGGTGGAAAAAGCAGAGGGTGATGCGGTTATTGCCGCCACCATTAATACTTCTGGCTTTTTAAAGGTACGGGCCACTAAGGTCGGTGAGGATACCGCTTTTTCGGAAATCATCCGGTTGGTCCAGGAGGCCAGTGCCAGCAAGGCACCCATCGCCCACCTGGCGGACCAGATCGCTGGGATTTTCGTTCCGGTGGTCATGGCCATTGCCCTGGGGGCCACCATCGTCTGGCTGGTGAGCGGCTCCACCTTTGAATTTGCCCTGTCCATTGGTATCGCGGTGCTGGTCATCTCCTGCCCTTGTGCCCTGGGACTGGCCACACCGGTGGCCATTATGGTGGGCACGGGCAAGGGTGCGGAAAACGGTATCCTCATTAAGAGTGGGGACGCCCTGGAAACGGCCTGTAAGGTGGACACCGTGGTTCTGGATAAAACCGGGACCATCACCACGGGTAAGCCGGTGGTTACCGATGTGTGGCTGGCGGGGTCATCCCTGACAGAACCCGAATTCCTGGCCCTGGCCGGAGCATTGGAGGCACCCAGTGGCCATCCCTTGGCAGATGCCGTGGTAGATTATGTGGAAGAAAAGCAGCTGAGCCTGCCGGCGGTGACGGACTTTAAAGCACTGCTGGGTATGGGGGTAGAGGGCCAGATTGATGGCCGAATGGTCTACGGCGGAAACCTCCGGCTGCTCAAGGATTCAGCATTATCCACAGATTCATCCACAGACTTATCCACAATTGTGGATAATGTGGATAAGTTATCCGAATCTGGAAAGACCCCCCTGATCTTCTTTGATGATACCCAGGTATTGGGGATCATTGCGGTGGCAGATGCCATTAAGGCGGATAGTGTGGAAGCGGTGGCAGAAATGCAGGCCTTGGGCTTGTCCGTGGTGATGCTCACTGGGGACAACGCAAAAACCGCCGAGGCCATCCGGGCCCAGGTCGGCATTGGCCGGGTAGTGGCTGGGGTGTTGCCGGCGGATAAGGAGCGGGAGATTACCCGTCTGAAGGCCGAGGGGCATAAGGTAGCCATGGTGGGGGACGGCATCAATGATGCACCAGCCCTGGCCGCGGCAGATGTGGGTATGGCCATTGGTGCCGGAACGGACGTGGCCATTGAAAGTGCCGATATCGTGCTGATGCACAGTGGCCTTACCGATGTGTCCGCCGCCATTCGCCTGAGTCGGTCGGTCATTAAGAATATCAAGGAAAACCTCTTCTGGGCCTTTTTCTACAATGTGATTGGCATTCCCATTGCTGCCGGGGTATTGTACCCTGCCCTGGGAATGCGGTTAAGCCCCATGCTGGGGGCCCTGGCTATGAGCTTATCCAGCGTTTGTGTGGTGCTCAACGCCCTGCGATTGAAGCGGCTCAAGCTTAAGAAGACAAGTGCGGCACCGGTCCTAAAAGATCAGGATGCCCCAGCAGCCAAGGCTGTTCTGCAATCTGAAAATAATGAAAGTACCTTAAAGGAGGAACTTAAAATGATGACTTTAAAAATTGATGGTATGAACTGTATGCACTGCGTGGGCAGTGTGAAAGCTGCCCTGGAAGCTATTCCTGGTGTTCAGGCTATTGTGGATTTGGATAAGGGTACTGCCATGGTCCAGGCTCCGGCGGATGTCTCTTTGGACCGTCTGAAGAAGGCGGTGGCGGAGGCTGGCTTTACGGTGACGGCCATAGCCTAGATGAAGGATTGGGGGTGGCGTGAACCGATTGGTTGCAATTCATACCTCAAAATAGACGAATTATCCCAAAAACCGCCTCAGCTGGCGGTTTTTTTGTATCATAAAGCAATCACTTTATAAGAAACGAAGGTTGGGATATGTCAGGATTGGGTTTGATTGTATTATTTGTGGTGTCCGTCATCACCATGGTTAGTGTGTATGGGTACTATCTGGTGCTGTGTTAAAGAGGATGACGTCTGCATCCTTTATAATGAGTGGGTATCTGGATTGAAGTAAAATATTTTGATGTGTACTTTGGGGAGAGTAGAGATTTGGTTTTTATTCGTGTGTTTGGAGTGTCATTAAAATCTAGTAATAGGATTTTTTTAGCATATCGATGAAGTCATTTGTCGTGAGGCCGTAGGAGACGACTTCTACCTTCTTGTGATTCCAGAGCATTTCGGCATGGGCGAAGGATTCAAAGGCATTGACTAAACCCTTGTGGTCCAGTCTTTTCGCCACAGCGATAACGTCCTGAATTACGATTATATCCATTAGTATTTCCTCCCAAAATTTTTTAATATTTTTTGATCATTGCTGTGATTACTAAAGATTTTTCCGCATCCTGGCATCGTAAATATTTAAGAACCGCTGGGTCTGATTCATTGGGATAAATCCCCAGGTGTGAACATTCCAGGAAGCTGTGATCGGGTAACCCATCCAGGCCAAATCGTAAAGGCGGTAATCTTCATTGACCCAATCCAGGTCGAAGACAGCGCAAACATGGTCATCCTTATGGTTGATACATTTCTTCAGATTGTCCTTGAGCTTGGCAAGTTCTGCTTCGATATAATCGATGGTGTCCATAAGGAAAAGGATCTCCCGAGCAGCAATCTTTACAAACTCAATCTCTCCGGGCTGCCCCTGGCCGGCGATAGACCTGCAAAGGGTGGGACCGAATTTGAATGTTAAGGGAATCAAAAAAATGTATCGGGCTATGGATTTATTTTGTATAATGGGGGTAAAGAAGCCAGAGATGTGAGAGGGGGGAAGGAATGAATATCGAAACCTTATACCGCAGGCATTTTGAAGTACTGAACAGGACGGATCACGAGATTTACCGCTATGTCCGGGAGCACCGCAAGGCGTGCCAGGGAATGAATATTGTCGATTTGGCGGACTGCTGTCATGTTTCGCGAACTACCATTTCACGATTTGCGAAAAAACTGGGTTTCCAGGGATTTGCCGAGATGAAGGCCATCCTCAGACAGGAGGGTGTGCAGTCCCAAAAGCCCACGGCGGATATCCGCCAGGTGGTGAATATCTACAATGAGGTCATCCAGGGGATTTATACCCGGGATTGCCGGGATGTTTTCAAGCTGATTGATGATGCGGACCAGTTGTATATTTACAGCAACGGCACAGCCCAAAGCACCATTGCCCGGGAAATTAAACGGATTTTTTTAAATGCGGAAATTCTGTTTTTCGAGATTCGCGGAAAGACGGAAACCCAGCGCCTTTTGGAGTCCATTACTCCCGGGGATGTCGTTTTTGTGGTTTCCCATACCGGGGAATCCCAGGAGACTCTGGATTTTGCACGGCAGCTAAAATTGAGGCGTGTTTCAATGGTGTCCCTCACGGCGGTGGAGGAGGAGAATGAGCTTGCCCATTTAAGCACCATCAATTTGCACATCACCAACCTTCGTGTGGAGAAGTCCATACTTAACACGGGGTATGTTTCCGTATCACCATTCTTTTTACTGGTTGAGATGTTATTTCTAAAGTACATTGATTACCGGGAGGCCCTTGATGAATCTTGACACACAGGTAAAGCTGCATTTCCATGAGCTTACCCCCAATGATTACGATATCTGGCAATACATCTGCGACCATCGGGAGGAATGCCGGAACGGAACGATTTCGCAATTAGCTACGGCGTGCCACGTTTCCTCTGCGGCGATTACCCGTTTCACCAAAAAGGTGGGGCTGAGTGGGTTCAGTGAGCTGAAGGTAGCCCTGAAATGGCAGGAGGACAGCCGGCCGGTTCTGGAGGAAAATCTCATCGAACGCTGCTTCCAGGATTATGAGCTGACCATGGATTATTTAAAGGGGCGGGATTATACCGATGTTTTTGCGCTGATTGATCAGAGCAAACGGATTTTCGCCTTTGGAACAGGGGAGGTCCAGCGCCATGCGGCCAAGGAATTGAAACGACTGTTCCTCAATGTTTATCGTCAGGTTTATACTATTGAAGGTGAAAATGAGTTTTCGGCAGCCATCAAGTGCGCAGGGGAAGGTGATCTTTTCATAGTTTTCTCCCTTTCAGGGAACAATGTCCTTACCAATGAAAAGGTCCGGAGGTTAAGAGAACGGGGGACTAAGATCCTGAGTGTCACCTCCTATGAGGACAATGCCCTTAAAAAAATCAGCGAAGCCAATATCTGCTACTACAATCATTGTGTTTTACGGGGACGGACCCCGGGGACGGACTGCCACCTCAGCGCCCAGTTTTTTCTGATTAGCGAGATTGTTTACCTAAAATACCTGGAACACTTAAATCCGCGTTAACCCAGGTGGGCTGGATTCTTATCTGTGCCTTGACGGATTGCCAACACCTTGTCTATGCATTGACCGCCCCGGGCGGTTTTTTTATGTGAAAATTCACATCCTCTGAAAATATTACCTAAAGACGCTGCCCCTTCCCGTATCATCCCAAAAACCTTGTCAGTGGGTGTCAATCCCTGATATCATAGCATCAATCGATACGTATCAAATAACGGAATAAAGAAGGAGAAATTTGCCATGATGCAAAAAATTCAAAAGTTCGGTGGAGCCATGTTTACTCCGGTGCTCCTCTTCGCTTTTGCGGGGATTATCATTGGGATAGGGACCCTCTTCACCACCGAGGTGGTTTTTGGTCCGCTGGCAGCACCGGATACCGCGTGGTTTAAATGCTGGAATGTCTTGCTGGAAGGGGGATGGACGGTATTCCGCCAGTTACCGTTGCTCTTCGCGGTCTCCCTGCCCATCGGACTGGCGAAGAAACAGAACGCCCGATGCTGTATGGAGGCTTTGGTCTTGTACCTCACATTCAATTATTTTATGGCGGCAATTCTGTCAGGCTGGGGCACCTTACTGGGCATCGATTATACAGCAGAAGTAGGGGGAACCAGCGGCCTGACCATGATTGCCAATATCAAAACCCTGGATATGGGGATGATTGGGGCCTTGATGATCTCCGGTCTGGTTATTTATCTGCACAATCGCTTTTTCGATACCGAGCTCCCGGAATGGCTGGGGGTTTTCAGCGGGTCAACCTTCGTCTTTATGCTGGGTTTCTTCGTGATGATCCCCGTTGCCATCCTTTCTGTTTTTATCTGGCCGAAAATCCAGATGGGTATGTTCCTTTTCCAGGGATTCGTCCTCAACGCCGGGGTCATCGGTGTGGGCATCTTTGTTTTTCTGGAACGCATCCTCATTCCCTTTGGCCTTCATCACCTGTTGTACTCCCCATTCTACTACGATAACATTGTGGTTCAGGGCGGTATTTATGCCTATTGGGCACAGCAGCTGCCAACCATCGCCGCCTCTACCACGAATCTGCGGGAGCTGGCACCTTACGCCGCCTATACGGCCACCGGTTGGTCTAAAATATTCGGCTGTCCCGGGATCGCCCTGGCCTTCTATTTTACTGCAAAACCGGATAAGAAAAAGCAGCTCCTGGCCCTCCTCATTCCCATCACCCTCACGGCAGTGCTTTGTGGGGTAACCGAACCCATCGAATTTACCTTCCTGTTTATTGCACCGGCCCTCTTTGCCGTCCACGCCCTGCTTTCATCTATCCTGGCAATGACCATGTACCTTCTGGGCATCGTAGGGATTTACTCTGGTGGAGCCATTGAAATGGCATCCCTCAACTGGATTCCCTTGGCGCCTACCCATGGGATGCAGTATTTGATTATGCTTGCTGTGGGACTGTGTTTCACCGCTATCTGGTTCTTCGTATTCCGGTTCCTGATCCTCAAGTTCGACTTCAAAACCCCCGGTCGGGAAGATGAGGTGGAGGATGTTAAATTCTACTCGAAGCAGGAGTACCGGGACACAAAACAAGGTGGCGAAGAAAAGGGGATAACATCCCCCCAAAGTGAACGCAGCCAGTTGGCAATCCGTGTACTGGAAGCTCTGGGTGGCAAGGATAATATTGTGGATGTTACCAATTGTGTCACCCGGCTTCGGGTGAATGTCGTGGATGAAAGTCTGGTGGCAACGGATGCGGTTTTCAAATCATTGGGAACCCATGGCGCCGCCTGTAACGGAAAATCCATTCAGGTTATCATTGGTCTTTCTGTACCTAAATTACGGGATGAATTTGAAAAATTACTTTAACCAAAGGAGAAATAAAATGCCTAAACAAAACTATGCTATTACAGTTGCAGGAGGTGGGAGTACCTTTACCCCTGGAATCGCCCTGATGCTTTTGGAAGAAATGGATCGTTTCCCTATAAGAAAAATTACATTTTATGATAATGATGCTGACCGCCAGGAGATTGTGGCCAAGGCCTGTGAAATCTATTTTAAAGAAAATGCACCAGAGGTGGAATTTGGTTATACCACCGACCCAGCGGTCGCTTTTACCGATATCGATTTTGTGCTAGCCCATATCCGTGTGGGGAAATACGCAATGCGGGAACTGGATGAAAAAATCCCGTTGAAATATGGTGTATTGGGCCAGGAAACCTGCGGTCCCGGCGGGATTGCCTATGGGATGCGTTCCATCGGTGGGGTTCTGGAAATCCTGGACTATATGGAGACATATTCCCCGGATGCCTGGATGCTCAACTACTCCAATCCCGCTGCGATTGTAGCTGAAGCCACCCGTCGTCTGCGTCCGGATTCTAAAATTCTGAACATTTGTGATATGCCCATCGATCTGGAGGAAAAAATGGCCCATATGGTCGGTTTGAAATCCAGAAAAGAAATGCAGGTGGGCTACTACGGTCTCAACCATTTTGGCTGGTGGCATAAGATTTACGATAGTCAGGGTAATGACCTCATGCCTGAGATTAAAGAACACATGGCAAAAAACGGCTTCGCAGATGCCATTTCCGACACCAATCAGCATGTGGATGAGAGCTGGAAGCACACCTTCCAGAAAGCCCGGGACGTTTACGCAGTGGATCCGGAAACCATCCCCAATACCTACCTTAAATACTATCTCTTCCCGGATTATGTGGTTCGGGAGTCCAACCCGGAATACACCCGTGCCAACGAGGTCATGGAAGGTCGGGAGAAAATGGTGTTTGGCGCATGTAAGGAGGTTATCGAAAAGGGAACAGCGGCGGACTGTGGTTTCGAAGCAGATGCCCACGCCACCTATATCGTAGATCTTGCCCGGGCCATTGCAGAGAATACCATGGAACGCTTTTTACTTATTGTGCCCAACGAAGGCGCCCTGGAAAACTTTGATTCCACTGCTATGGTGGAGATTCCTTGCATTGTAGGGTCTCGGGGGTATGAAAAGATTTGCCAGGGAGCCATTCCCCAATTCCAAAAAGGACTGATGGAACAGCAGGTCTCAGTGGAAAAATTAACGGTGGAAGCCTGGATCGAAGGAAGCTACCAAAAATTATGGCAGGCCCTGACCTTATCCCGGACCATTCCCAGCGCCAGTATCGCTAAAAATATTCTGGATGATCTCATTCAGGCGAATAAGGATTACTGGCCAGTGCTTTCCTGAGAATGCCGGACGATGGATTAATTCTGCTGGGTTGCTTATAACGAATTCGGCAGATTCTGCTTCCCGTACATTGATGATAGAGCCGCAACGTAATAAGGAAATTGTTGAATGATAGGAATTGCAGATCAGGGAGGTTGTAAGATAATGGATTTAGCAATTGGAATTGATATTGGAGGAACGAACACGCGGGTAGCATTGGTCAATCATCAATACGAGCTGGTGAAGCGAATCCAATTTCCAACGAATAGGGATAATCCTGGGGCGTGCCTGCAGCAGATTAATGAAAGCATCCGCTCGATGACGTGTTCGGATATTGTCGGTATCGGCATGTCCTGTCCAGGACCACTGGATTTAGAGAAGGGACGGATTATTTTTACGCCGAACCTGAGTGCGTCGTGGCATGGGTTTCCTTTGGTAGGGACACTGGAGGCATCAACCGGCTTTCAGGTGAATCTTGAAAATGATGCGAATTTGGCTGCATTGGCAGAGGCAGTCGCCGGTGCGGGAAAAACCAACCAGTATGTCCATTATTTGACGATATCGACGGGGATTGGCTCAGGATTCATCGTCAATAAAAAGATATTCCATGGTGCCCATGGCTTTGCAGGTGAGGTTGCTAATGCCTGCATGTGGGAAAAAGGCCCGGATGGCGAGCATGTTTGCCAGGGGAGTATCGAGGCCATTGCCAGCGGCACGGCGATTACAAGACGGGCTGGTCTCATGGGTCTGGCGGTCGGACATGCTGGTGATGTCGCCCGATTAGCACTGGAGGGAGACCTGCAGGCCAAAGGATTAATCGAAGATGCAAAGGATTATTTGGCAAATTTCATCGGATGTATTTGTGCCATTGAGGACCCGGATACTGTCATTCTTGGAGGGAGCGTCGCCCTTAAACTACCTGGATTTATTGAAGAGATTCAAAAACGGGTCATTGCGAAGGCGCTGCCCTGCATGAAGTGTCATATCAATATACAGTCGGCGGTTCTAGGGGAAGATAGCGGATTGATTGGGGCGGCGATTCTGGCCAATCAAAAAAGTAAAATGTGGCATGGCCACAAAACGGAAGAAGACTGAAGCAGCTTCAGAATATTCGATTGAAGGAGAAAGAATGATGGATGTCAAATTGCATCGGGTTTATAATACAGTTAAAGCAGTGTTGATTATCATGCCCTTTGTCACCCTGCTGTATCTCTATATCGGGACCCCGACGGCTGGCCTGGATTTTACCAGCCTGTTACAGGGGAATCCGTTGCTGGCCCTTACCTTTTTAATTGCCATGATCCAACCCTTTATCGTTCTCATGCTGGGCGCCGCGGAAAAGGATGAAATTGCGGGGCTGGGAGAAGGTGCGCTGGTGATAATCACCCTGCTGCTCATCGCAGAATGCATGATGCGCCATCTCTTAGGAATAGTGGGTTTGATCGTGCTTTTTTATCTCACCTTCCGGAAAGTCACCCTGTCCGGCGCCGGATTTAAGGCGCTCCTTCGCAACAAACAGATTTGGGGGCAGGCTTTAGGCGGGTTGGTAATCCTTCTTCTGGCAGCCCTGTGTCTCTTCATTGCCCTTCGTATTGGATAGTGGAATCAAAAAGAAAGGAAACGCTATGGCCTTTAACTGGTTTAGAAAAGATAAGAAAGCTCACCTGACGCTCCTTGCCCCGATTTCTGGAAAATGCTTCCCCTTGGAGGATGTCCCCGATAAGGTATTCTCCCAAAAGATTCTGGGAGATGGTGTTGCCATCCAACCCGTACCCGGCGAAGGGCAGATACTATCCCCAGTGGATGGTAAAATCATCCTTGTCGCTGAAACTGGTCACGCCGTGGGCATCCAGGCAGCCAACGGACGGGAGTTCCTCATCCATTATGGATTGGATACGGTCGAGCTGAATGGGCGTGGCTTTACAGCTTTAGTAGAAAGTGGCGCACAGGTATCGGCGGGAGATCCCTTGCTCAGTGTCGATCTTGCAGTAATGGCGGAAGCTGGGATCAACCCCATAACAATGTTTCTGATCGTCAATGATGGACCTGAGATACCAACCTTCCATTATGGTGCCTTGGTTAAAAAAGGTGAAGACCCGGTCATTAGTATGGAAGCCAAATAATTCACGATAACCCATTATCGCAGGATTTCACCCCAACAATTGACCTTGAACTAAAATGAAGAAGCTGCTATTCCTTCGATTTATGGAAGGATAGCAGCCTTTATTTTTTGGACGATGGTTATTTGGGCGATAGGGGGGATTTATTTGTGCTGCCGTCCCCGCCGCACTGCCTTCACCACCTCGTACCAGATGACGCTAAGCACACCTAAGCCCAGGGAGAAGAAGAACTGCCCGGGGGTGAGGGCTGCCAGCTTGAGGAGCTGGTTCAAGGGGCTGTAGAGGATGAGGAGCAGGATGGCTACAGTGCCCAGTCCCACGGCCCACATGACCTTATCCTTAACCAGCCGCCCCATGGCGGTGAGAATGCTGTCATGGTCGGAGCAATTCACAAAGACTAAGAGCAGGTTGGCGACAATGATAATGGTTAAAGCCATGGCCCGGCCCATGGGGGCGTTTGCTGGATTTCCAGCCAGCACGGCGAAATAGGTACCGAAGGAGGCGGCGAAGATGCACAGCCCCTGGATGATGCTTTTGGTGAGGGTGCGCCGGTCCAGGAGCGGTTCTTCTGGATTTCGGGGCGGCCGTTCCATAATATCCTGCTCTGCGGGTTCCCGTTCCAGGACAATGGAGCAGGTGGGGTCAATGACCAGCTCCAGCAGCACCACGTGCAGGGGCAGGAGGAGCAGGGCGCCGGGGGATATGCCCAGCAGGGGCCCAAGCAGTGCCGAGAAAGCGATGGGGATGTGGATGGTGAACACATAGCCCACCGCCCGGCGGATATTATCGAAGATGCGCCGGCCGTCCTTAACCGTATCCACAATGGTGGAAAAATCGTCATCCATGAGGATGAGGTCTGCGGCCTCCCGGGAGACCTCGCTGCCCCGTCCTCCCATGGCGATGCCGATATCCGCGTATTTTAAGGCCGGGGCATCGTTGACCCCGTCTCCGGTCATGGCCACGATTTGACCGTTTTCCTTAAAGGCCCGGACGATGCGCATCTTGTGCTCGGGGATGACCCGGGAGAAGATGTTGGTCGTCTTGATGGCCTCCCGGAGGGCATCGTCATCCATGGCTTCCAGCATATCCCCGGTGATGATATTGTCGGCATTGGGCATGCCGATGGCCGAGGCGATGGCCGAGGCGGTGATGCCGTTATCCCCGGTGATCATGACTACGCGGATACCGGCGGCGTTGCACCGGGCGATGTCGGCTGCCACTGTGGGCCGCGGGGGATCGGAGAGGCCGATGAGCCCCAGGAAGGTGAGGCGGTTATCGGACAGTTCTGTCGGGACGGCATCGGCGGAGGTATAATCGGCCTGGGCCACGGCGATGACCCGGAGCCCCTGGCGGGAGAAGGCATCCAGCTGGGCCTCCACCTGGATGCGGGCATCTTCAGATAAATGGCAGAGGGGCAGCAGGCGTTCCGGCGAGCCCTTGGCGGCCAGGAGGATGCCCTCGGGGCGCTGCCAGACGTGGCCCATCATCTTGGTTTCATTGGTGAAGGGGTATTCGGTCACAAGGGTGCCGTCAAAGAGCTCTGCCGGGGTGAGACCGTGTTCGTCGCAATAGCGGAGCATGGCCTTTTCCATGGGGTCGTAGGCGTCGGTTTCACAACCCATGCCCATGGTACGGATGAGCTTTTGTGCATCGCCGTCCTGGGCCCAGGCTTCGGTGACGGTCATGCGGTTCTGGGTGATGGTCCCGGTTTTATCCACGCAGAGCACGGACACGGCCCCCAGGGTTTCCACGGAGGGGAGGCGGCGCACCAGGGCGTTGTTCTTGGCCAGGCGCCAGGCTCCCATGGAGAGAAATACCGTCAGGATAACTGGGAATTCCTCGGGGATCATGGCCATGGCCAGGGTGATACCGGAGAGGATGGACTCGATGATGCGGGAGTGCAGGGGCAGCTCGGCGAGGTTGATAAAGTTGAGGATGCCCACCAGGGCAAAGAGGACCCCGGCGATGCCGGCGCAGAGACGCACCAGCCGTCCGGTTTGTTTTTGCAGGGGAGTGTCCGACTGGGGAGCACTGGCAACCCCCGCCCCGATTTTACCGTACTCGGTGCGGCTGCCGGTTTGTTCCACCTGGATGGTGGCGGTGCCCTGGGTGACCAGGGTGCCTCCGTAGCAATAATCCCGGCGCCAGTAATCCTGGGAGGTTGGAGCATCACCCTGGGGGACCTTCCAAACGCCTAGGAATTCCCCGGTGAGGGAGGATTCATCCACGCAGAAATCATTGCATTTTAAGATGATGCCATCGGCAGGGATTTTAATCCCCTCGGCCAGGAGCATGATGTCCCCGGGAACTAAATCGCTGCTGGGGATGGACTGCTCTACGCCGTTCCGGATAACGGGGATATGGGGGGCGGATAAATCCCGTAGGGCAGTGAGGGTCTTATCGGTTTTCCATTCCTGGATGACATCGATGGTGATGATGCCCACCACAAAGATGAGCATGATGGCACCGTCCCGGGGCTCTCCCAGGATGAAGTAGATGACAGCCGCCAGGATAAGCAGCAGGAACATGGGCTCGGCGATGATGTGCAGGACTTTGAGCAAAAAATTTTCCTTCTTTTCCGGGACGAGCTCATTCTTGCCCCATTTGGCTAGTCGGGTCGTTGCCTCGGCCGTGGTCAGGCCCTCAAGATGTTGTAAATCGTTCATTGTTTTACCTCCGATTTTTCCCTTGGCACCGGTGCTCAAAAATTAAAAGAGGCACCTGTAGAACATTACTGTCCCACAGGTGCCCATAAGTCACACGCTGCTGCCACCGTAGCGGCCCGGCCCCATGACCCGGTAAACGGGGTCATCGCCTGCTCAGTTTGTACTGTTTATGCGATTTGCAGTGCAAAGAGTTTAGACTAGTATAAGGCCTGGGCCCGCTGTTGTCAAGGCGCCTAATAAAAAAATAAGGAAAAATAAGGAATCCAAGGGGCCGATGTTTAAAGACCGCTAAAAAGTTTTATAACGGCACTGAAGAAAATTTGGCTTTGATTGGGGGCATTTTCCTTAATATAGGTTTGTGCAGTGCCCGGGGAATCCGTCACGATGGCGTCGACGCCAAGCTCTACTATTTTGTCAATTTGGTCCTCATCATCCACGGTCCACACCCATAGCTGCTTATCGGCATTATGGACTCGGGTAAGGAGGTCTTCGGTGGCAAAGGTGGCCTCGACGCTGTAGATATCCACCGGGAGGAGCTCTAAATTTCCCAGGGCAATAAAGGTATTGAGGCAGGTCTTAATTTGGGGGTCCATTTCCTCCACAGCCTTCAGGGTGTCATAATCCAGGGAGGCAAAGAAACCCTTGTTGTAAAAGTTATGTTTTTGGAAGACGGCGACAGCGTGCTTCACAAAATCCACATCGTGAGCGGTGGGCTTGAGCTCGATATTCATTTTGATCCGTCCATCACAGAGATCAATGGCTTCGTCCAAGGTCATCAGTCGCTCATTGGAAAATTCGGGACTGAAGTGGCTGCCGATATCCAGATCCTTTAAGTCCGCGTAATTGGTTTCCCAGATGTTGATATCCACTCCGGTCAGCCGGGAAAGGTTGCTGTCATGGGAGATTACTAAGACGCCGTCGGCGGTTTGACACACATCAATTTCCACATAATCCGCCCCTTCCGCGATGGCCTTTTCCAAGGCGGCCCGGGTATTTTCCGGGGTTTCGGTGGAATTCCCCCGATGTCCGGCAATCAGTGGGCCTGAAAAGAGGGTATTGAGGGTATCGCCGTTAAAGGTACCCAGAACAGCCAGGTACTTGCCTCCAAAGGCCACAAGGAGGACGAGGACACAGAGGATGATCTTCCGGGGCCGGGTCCAGAAGCCAAGGGGCCGCTCGGGAACGATGGGTTCGGTGGGCAGGGTATTTGGGGGTGACCACTGATAGAAGGACGCTGTTAGGACGGCTAAAATAAGAGGCGTTTCAATGACGGCTACCGCGGTCAGACCCAGGGTCCCAATAAGGGCCAGGAAGGCAAGTAAAATGGTATTGCCGGTGGAGAGGGCAATATGGGGATCAATCAAGGCACCCAGAGCACCTGAAATTCCCAGGACAATGGCGAAAAAAATCAAAAAGGCCAGAACGGTGAAAAAGACTATAAGGATCAGGATGATTCGGATGGCAATACATCGCCAAAGGGTTTGAATAAGGTGCTTGTGGATGAAGCGATGGCTTTTTAGGGCGCTTTTAATGAAGGAATCGCCTTTTAGAGTAAAGAAGTGGAAGGCATAGAGGATACGCAGGGCCAGAAGAAAGAGCAGAAGGGTGAGGGCTACAAAGGCGAGGGTCAGTACAGGGGCCTCATAAATATAAGACATGATGAACCCTGGAATGGTAATGCCGTGGAAATAATTGGAGCTTAAACCAAAATCCACAAAGGGCAAAATCAGCAGAAGGAAGAGGATGGCAATCCAGTTTTTCGGCTCAAAGATTTGAGCAGCCCGGCGGATACCCGTGGCAATGAGGGGAAAAAGCTGAACCCTGCGGCCATTGTGGCTTTCATACAGACAAAGAATGACGGTGGTGAATTCCAGAAGGATGAAAAAAGCATTTAAAAAAAGCAGCAATAAAGCGGCAGCAATCACCAGAGGATTGGAAGCAACCGTCGTCAGATTGGAGCCTTGGAGATAGTTCAGATTGGCATAGAGTAAGGCTTTGTTTAGGATAAGGCCATTCAAGGGTTTGAGGCCGAAGGATCCAACTGTGTAATAGAGCATTTCAAAAAGAAGTAGAGGCCAAAAATTGAGGGCGTAGCGCCGGAGCTCTCCCCGAAGGAATTTGGGTGCGGGTTGTGTGGACATCATAAGCCTCCTTTAGTAGGGGTGGTTTTCTAATAGTATACCGAAAATTTAGGATTTAAGCAATAACCGCCCATTGGGGCCAATAAAAATGTCGGGGCGGCAGATGCCGCTCCGACGAGGAGAGAGGGTATGAAATAATGGCTAGTTGATGGATTCAATCTGGCCATCGGTACTGACAGTGACGGTAAAGGTTTGGGTTTGGGCGGTCTCGCCACCTTCCCAATCACGCTTTTCTGTCATGGTGATGGTAGTGGTTCCCGGGGCGATGCCAAGGAAGGTATAAGTGTGGGTCCCGCCGCTGCCGGTGGTCTTGCCCGCCGTGTCCTCCGGGGCGTAAATGTCATTGGAAAACGCAAGAATCTCTGGATTCCCGATGACGTAGGACCAGGTGTAGCCGGTGCTGGGGTTTTCCTTTAGGGTAATCAGGACGGTTTTACCTTCCGCCACAGCGCCAACCGAAGTCTCGGTGGTGGTATTCCCCGTAGCGCACCCACTAAGGACAGCCATGAGGAGAATGGTGGCTCCCAGGAGGAAGCTGATCTTTTTCACAATGGTACCTCCTTTATCCGATGGGGTCAGTTTACACCCCTTTGCTTAAAAAAGGGTTATAATTTTCAGCCCCTTTGGCGTGGATTCAAAACTGTGGTATAATAAAGTACAATAACAATCTCGACAAGAATAAAAATTCGGAGGAATATAAATGGAAGAGAAACGATTCGCGTTGCTCATCGATGGGGATAATATCTCAGCTAAATACATCGCTGGCATCCTAAACGAAATGACGAATTATGGGGTCATTACCTACAAACGCATCTATGGGGATTGGACAGCCACCACCTCGGGGAAGTGGAAGGAGGAGCTGCTTTCCAACTCCATCACCCCCATTCAGCAGTTTTGCAACGTCAGTGGAAAGAACGCCACGGACTCAGCCCTGATTATCGATGCCATGGATATTCTCTACGGCGGGAGCGTGGACGGATTTGCCATCGTCTCCAGTGACTCAGACTTCACCCGACTGGCCAGCCGCCTTCGGGAGTCTGGGATGATGGTGGTGGGCATGGGGGAGGAAAAGACCCCCTACGCCTTTCGCAACGCCTGCACTAAGTTTACCAGCCTTGAGAATGTTTTGGATACCTACGAAGCCGATGTGGAATCTGAGGATGAAGGCGGGGATACCGCGGCCAGTACGGATAACGGTCAACGCCAGAAGAAGAGTCAGCGGACCTCTAAAAAGGCCATTGAAAACACCATTGCCAACATCATCACCGAGAACGAAAACAAGGGGAAGAATACAGGGCTTGGTGAGGTGGGCAGCCGCTTAAACAATAAGTATCCCGATTTTGATGTGCGAAATTACGGCTACAGCCTGCTTTCTAAATTTCTGGAGGAATCCAACCGCTTTGTCCTTCAGCAGACCAGCCGCAGCATCCATGTGGCCTTAAAGGGCAACCAGGATACCAGCAGTGAGGTGGTGGAATTTGTCCGGTCCAAGGTGGCCCAGAGTGGCCGGGATGGCATTGAGCTTGGCTATCTGGGGAATCTGGTCCACGATGCCTTCCCGCGCTTTAGCTTTAAGGATAAAGGTTACTCCAAGTTTTCCAAATTTGTCCAAAGCATCTCCGGGATCTCCATTGTCGACCGAGGATACCAGGGGAACCGGGCCATTCGGAAGTAGATATAAAAAACCAGAATCATCGGATCCTGGTTTTTTAATACCCATTACATGTCGATATCGGGGTACAGGGGGTACTTGTCCGCCAAGGTCTTGACCAAGGCCCGGGCACCCTCTAAATCCTTCTGAATAAGGGCCAGCTCAAAAATATCGGCGATGACGGCCATATCAGCTTCCACCAAGCCCCGGGAGGTGACGGCGGGAGTTCCTACCCGGACGCCGCTGGCGATGGTGGGCTTTTGCTTATCGAAGGGGATGGCGTTTTTATTGGCGGTGATATTGACACTGCCTAAAATATCGTCGGCATCCCGGCCGGTCATCCCCACAGCACTGACATCCACCAACATCAGGTGGTTATCCGTTCCCCCGGAGACGATGCGAAAGCCCTTGGCAGTGAGGGCTTCGGCCAGAACCCTGGCATTGGCAACAATTTGGGTTTGATAGGCCTTGAAATCATCGGACAGGGCTTCCTTAAAGCACACGGCTTTGGCCGCGATAATGTGCATCAGTGGTCCCCCCTGGGTGCCTGGGAAGACAGCCTTATCGATTTTAGCGGCGTACTCGGCCTTACACAAGATCAGGCCGCCCCGGGGACCACGCAGGGTCTTGTGGGTGGTGGTGGTGACAAAATCCGCATAGGGTACTGGGGACTCATGGAGTCCAGCGGCCACTAGCCCGGCAATGTGGGCCATATCCACCATCATCAGGGCACCGCCATCCCGGCAGAGTTCTGCAATGCGTTTGAAGTCGATGGACCGGGGATAGGCGGAGGCCCCCACGACCACCAGCTTCGGCCGATATTCCTGGATATAGTCCCCAATCTGGGCATAATCGATGGTTTCGGACTCCGGATCGACACCATAGGAGATGAAGTTGAAGTATTTTCCTGAAAGGTTGACCTTGCTGCCATGGGTGAGATGACCGCCGTGATCAAGGCTCATACCGAGGACCGTATCCCCGGGGTTTAACATGGCGAAATAGACTGCCGTATTGGCCTGGGCACCGGAGTGGGGCTGGACATTGGCGTGGTCGGCTCCGAAGAGGGTTTTAGCCCGGGCGATGGCGATGCGTTCCACATCATCCACATGGCAGCAGCCGCCGTAATAGCGGGCACCGGGAAGCCCCTCGGCATACTTGTTGGTCAGATGGCTGCCCATGGCTTCCATCACCGCTTCGGAAACAAAGTTCTCAGAAGCAATCAGCTCTAAATGGCTCTGTTGGCGATGAAGCTCATCGGCCATCAAGGCATAGATTTCGGGATCAGTGGCTTGGACGTGTTGGTATTTCATAATTCCTCCTGTTAATTGACAAATACAATTGTGTTTCATTCTAACACAAAATTAAGGATTTGCATAGTTTAATGCATCAATTAAGTAAATTCTATCCGTTTTCAATTTTCAAGAGAATTTCAGCATTACAGCTATTTTCAGGTTTCCTTAGGGGTGTATAAAATTCTTGCAATCGATGGGCTGTGATGATAATATATTATTATTAAAGAACGATAAATAAATATCAAACTCTGAGATTTGAGGAACGTGTAAAAGCGAGTGAGAGGTGTTATCAATGGTTAGAGAACGGAAAAAACGACCAAAGAAAATGGCAGTCGTCCACTGCGGCGGCGGAAGCAGTTTGAAGGAGGGGGTAGTCCTGGCTTCTGGTATGGCCTGTGAGGCGCTTTTAGAGGCGTACCCTGAAGGACTGAGAGCCTGTAGCTACGGCTGCCTGGGCGGCGGAAGCTGCGTGTCAGCCTGTAAGGTAGGTGCCCTGGGAATGACGGATGCTGGGGTGGCAGCGGTGGATCCTGAGTCCTGTGTGGGCTGCGGATTATGTGTGAAGGCGTGTCCGAAGCAGCTCATCGAGCTTGTCCCGGCAGAAAACACCATCGCGATCCACTGTGCCAGTGAAGCGGCAGGGGCTCAGACCCGTAAGGACTGTACTACGGGCTGTATTGCCTGTGGCATCTGCGAGAAGAATTGTCCGGCAGGGGCCATCACCGTGGTGAATCACTGCGCCGTTATTGACGAGGAACACTGCATCGCCTGTGGGATGTGTGCGGTGAAGTGCCCCCGGGGGGCCATCGTCGATGGCAATGGCATTTTGACCGTGTTAGCGGAAATCAGATAAGGGGGAAGGACAATGGCCGAATATCGTTTTATTGTTAATGGTGTTGAACGGGCAACCAGTGAGGATAAGCCTTTACTGCGTTATCTCCGGGATGACCTGGATCTGTTTTCTGTTAAGGATGGCTGTAGCGAAGGGGCCTGCGGGACCTGTACCATCATTGTGGATGGTGTAGCGGTGAAATCCTGTGTGCTCACCACGAAACGAGCCCAGGGGAAGAATATCCTGACTACTGAAGGTTTAAGCGAGGTAGAAAAAGAAGCCTTTGTGTACGCCTTTGGGGCCAAGGGATCCGTGCAGTGTGGCTTCTGCATCCCGGGAATGGTCATGGCGGGGAAAGCGCTCTTAGACCAGAATCTTAACCCCACGGAGGAGGATATTAAAATTGCCCTCAAGGGCAATATCTGCCGGTGTACCGGCTATAAGAAGATTATCGAGGGTATCCAGATGGTGGCTGAAATCCTAAGGGGTGAGGTCGCCGTGGAATCTGAGCTTGAGGCCGGGGAGGACTACGGTGTCGGGAAACGGGCATTCCGCATCGATGTGCGTAAGAAGGTGCTCGGTTACGGGGAGTACCCCGACGATATCCGCATGGACGACATGGTCCATGTTTCCGCTGTCCGTTCCCAATATCCCAGAGCCCGGGTGGTGGCTATCCATGCCGAAAAGGCCCTGGCTTTGCCGGGGGTCCTGGGGGTTCTCACAGCAGAGGATGTCCCCAATAACAAGGTTGGCCACATCCAGCAGGACTGGGATGTCATGATTGCCCAGGGGGACATCACCCGCTGTGTAGGAGACGCCATCTGCCTGGTGGTAGCGGAATCCGAAGCCATCCTTGAAAAGGCTAAAAAGCTGGTTAAAATTGACTATGAGGTTCTGGAGCCAGTCCGGAATATCGCTGAGGCAGCGGCGGCAGATGCCCCGAAGATCCATGAGGGGGGGAATCTCTGCCAATCCCGGCATGTTACCCGGGGGGATGCCAAAACCGCCCTGGCCAACTCGGCACATACCATTACCCGTCGGTTTACAACCCCCTTTACCGAACATGCCTTCTTGGAACCGGAATGCGCTGTGGCTTTCCCCTATAAGGATGGGGTGAAGATTTACACTACAGACCAGGGGGCCTATGATACCCGGAAAGAGGTAGCCATTATGTTTGGCTGGGACCCTGAACGCATCGTCGTGGAGAACAAGCTCATTGGTGGGGGGTTTGGAGGCAAGGAGGACGTTTCCGTCCAGCATATTGCCGCACTGGCCGCCCATCACTTTGGCCGGCCAGTGAAGGCGAAGTTTAGTCGCCAGGAATCCCTGTGCTTCCATCCCAAGCGCCATGCCATGGATGGGACCTTTACCCTGGGCTGTGATGAAGACGGAATCTTTACGGGTTTAGACTGTGAGATCAATTTCGATACCGGGGCCTATGCATCCCTGTGTGGGCCGGTTCTGGAACGGGCTTGTACCCACTCTGTGGGACCCTATTGTTATCAAAACACGGATATCCGAGGCTACGGATACTATACCAATAATCCCCCAGCTGGGGCATTCCGGGGCTTTGGGGTGTGCCAGAGTGAATTTGCCCTGGAATCAATCATCAATCTTCTGGCCGAGGAAGTGGGAATCTCCCCCTGGGAAATCCGCTATCGCAACGCCATTGAGCCGGGGAAGGTTCTGCCCAATGGTCAGATTGCCGATTGCTCTACGGCTTTGAAGGAAACCTTGGAGGCGGTTAAGGAAGTCTATGAACGCCATCCTGGCCGGGCAGGAATTGCCTGTGCCATGAAAAATGCGGGGGTAGGGGTCGGCCTGCCAGATAAAGGCCGAGCCAAGCTTCTGGTCCGGGACGGCATTGTGGAAATTTACGCTGCCGCCTCGGATATAGGTCAGGGTTGTGCCACCGTATTCATCCAGATGCTGTCAGAAACCACAGGTCTGCCCCTGAGCAAGATTCGGAATATGGGAAGTAATACCGATACGACTCCGGATTCCGGTACGACTTCGGGGTCCCGCCAGACCCTTCTCACTGGAGAAGCAGTCCGGGGTGCTGCCCTTGATTTAGATGTGGCCCTAAAAGCGGTGGATGGGGATTTAAGCCAGCTGGAGGGGGAAGCGTTCTTCTACGAATACTTTGAGCCCACGGATAAGCTGGGGGCGGATGTGCCCTATCCCAAGAGCCATATCGCCTATGGCTATGCTACCCATGTGGTGATTCTGGATGATGAAGGAAAGGTGAGCGAGGTATACGCCGCCCACGATTCCGGGAAGGTGGTCAACCCGACCTCCATCCAGGGTCAGATTGAAGGTGGTGTCCTGATGGGTCTGGGCTATGCCCTGACTGAGGATTTCCCTTTGAAGGACTGTGTGCCCCAGGCGAAATACGGGACCTTGGGACTGATGCGTGCCAATCAGATCCCTGAGATCCACGCCATTTATGTGGAAAAGGACGAGCTGCTCCCGGTGGCCTACGGGGCCAAGGGTATTGGCGAAATTGCCACCATCCCCACAGCACCAGCAGCCCAGGGCGCCTACTACGCCATGGACCATATCCTTCGGCCAGACCTGCCCATGGTAGATACCTATTATTCGAAGAAGCGATAAGTCGGTACGGCCATATAAAGTCAGAATCTACGGATTCTGGCTTTTTTAAATGGGCAGGCGCTGGACCTGCCGTGAAAGGCAGGAAAAGACCGTAAAGTACCAATCAACTTAAAGAAATGGGGGTTCAAAAGATGGTATAATTGAAAAAAATCGAGGAGGATCAATTCATGTCAGATCAAAATTTACAGAATGCACAAAAGGCGCTCTTAGAAATAGAATACGAAAATTACGGTACCATTGGCGATCTATTTAGAGGGAAAGGTTCCTGGGAAATATTTTATTGTGAAGAAGCCAGCGAGGATGGTTATGTCGCCATTGAAGCTGATGATTATATTGCGGAATTTAATGGGGATATTTCCGGTCAGGCAGTTTGCGTCCAGTTTATGCTGAGTGCGGATGAAGAAACCTACGGCCTGCTCTATGCCGATTTAGATGGGGAACCCCTGGATGGGGACGAAGCGACTGAATTACTGGCTAAATTGGCTGGTGGTAGAAGTGGTGGACGACGTGCCGGTGGTGAACGGAAAAGCAGCAGCCGTTCCCGCAGTGGCGGTGGAAGCGGAAAGAGCAGCAGCCGCAGTGGCGGTTCCGGTAGTTCTGGCAGTAGACGTGCCAGCAGCGGTGGACGGAAGAGCAGCGCCCGCAGTGGCGGAGGTGGCGGAAAATCCAAAGCTGAAACAGCCGCCCTGGAAGCCTGGTGCGAAGAAAACGGCTACGAATACAGCGAAGAGTATTGGGTAGAGTTTGAAGAAAGCGAAGAATACGAAGCATACTGTGAAGCCTTCGACGAAGAATTCGGCGATGACGACGAGTATGATGACGACGACTACGATGGTGAAGACTACGACGACGATGATGATGACGATGAAGACGAAGATTACGACGATGACGATGACGAAGATTACGACGATGAAGACTATGACGACGATGGTGACGACGAAGATTACGATGACGATGAAGACTATGACGACGATGACGACGATGGTGACGACTATGACGACGGTGGCGATGATTATGACGACGGCGGGGATGATTACGAGGAAGAGTAGTTAAGTTAATCGGCTAAAACTTGGAAAGAAACATGTATATATGGGCAACAAAACAGCACCAAACTCCGGTATAGTTTAGATGGATCAAATCAAAATTGAGTGTGTGAAGAAAAGTCTGTAAATACAGATCTTCTATGATAAGTGGTGGGCTGGTAAGCTAAGAATTAGCTTCCAGCCCTTGTTTTATATATACTTCAAGTATTGCTGCATGTCAAGAGAAGGCGAGGATTTCCCGCCTTTTTTCAAGACAGTATTTCTTATTCCGGAAGCCGATCCGGATACATGATGCTTAGTTCGCCATAGACCTGTCCCCAGTTTCGGATAGTCATGGTCCATTTCTTTGTTGCCTCAAAGGTTGAAAGATATAATGCTTTCAGCAGTGCTGTATCGCTCGGGAATACGCTTCTCTGGCGGTTCAGCTTGCGATAGGTAGCATTGAGGCTTTCTATTGCATTGGTGGTATAAATGACCTTCCTAACCTGTGAGGAAAACTTGAAAATAGGGGAAATAGCATCCCAGTTATCGTGCCAGCGTTTCATGGAGTTTGGATACTTAGGCGTCCATTTTTCCGTAACCCGTTTCAATGCCTCCTGTGCTTTCTTTTCATCCGGGGCATGATAAATAGTCTTTAAATCAGTGGCAAATGCTTTGCGGTCTTTATCCGGTACATATTTCAGAGTATTTCTTACCTGGTGAACAATGCAGCGTTGGTACTCTGTCTTTGGAAATGCTGCCGCAATGGCTTCCTTGATTCCACTGAGCCCGTCAGCACAGATAATGAGGATATCTTTCACTCCACGATTTTTCAGCTCGTTCAGTACGGAAAGCCAGTATTTAGAACTCTCATTGTCACCAACATTGATGGTCAGAACTTCTTTTTTACCTTCGGTATTGATCCCAAGAATGACATATGCAGCCAGCTTCCGTATTACACCATTATCACGAACCGAATAATGGATAGCATCAATGTAGAGAATTGGATAAACCTCATCCAGTGGACGGTTCTGCCAGTCTTCAATCTGTGGCAGAATCTTATCCGTAACATCTGAAATAAAACCTTCGGATGCCTCGAATCCGTAGATATCCTCCATAGTCTCCGATATCTGGCGTGTGGTCATTCCTTTTGCATACATGGATATGATTTTCTGATCAATGTCAGAAATGTCCTTTTGACGTTTCTTTACAATCTGAGGTTCAAAAGTGGATTTTCGATCCTGTGGAACATCAATGTCCATACTTCCATAGCTACTATTAACTCGTTTAGACTTGTAACCGTTACGATAGTCATCGCTGTCAGAACGTTCGGATTTCTCATATCCAAGATGGTCATCCATTTCTGCTTCCATCATTTCCTTGATGGTTCCGCCGAGCAGATCTTTGAGGGCATTCTGGATGTCTTCTGCAGTCTCAATATCATACTCTTCAAGGAGCTGATGAATGATGTTGCGCTTACCCTCTGTCATTTGTACTTTGTGTACTGGTTTCTTTTCTCTTCTTGCCATAATAAAAGGCCTCCTATGATTTTATTTTATCATAGAAGACCTTATATATCGCTATTTACAGAAAAACTTTCACAGACTCTCAAAATTATACACGGAGAGGTGCTAACCTTAATAATCAGTACCCCGCCTTTTTAACATACCACAAAAGATAAAAATACAATCCGTCTAAAACAAAACAGATAATTCCAGTAGTAATAATGAATATATTATTTTCAATCACACCGATTAAGGTTGGTGCCAACGTTCCGACCCATTTACATAAGGCGATTAGCTTCGTCTGTCCTTTGGAACCACTTCTTCGATTAAGCATATATAAATATGCAACACTCATTACAATATTCTGTAAATATGCAGAATAAATCTCTGCCTGGGCATCTCCGAATTCATAAATAAAGAGTATCTGGATTGTGATACATATGGCAAACGCAAGAATTCCAAAGGGAATCTGCAACTTCCTCTCTAATTCTGTTCTGCAATCATTCTTACAATACAAGAAATAAGTGATTACGATCACAATATCCAGCAAAGAATGGATTTGCGAATTTATAAAACATACAAAGCATTATCAGATACTATGTTGACCTTGCTGGAAACATATGATTTCGAAGACATATCTGTCAATAAGCTATGTGAGCAAGCCTGCGTTGGTCGAGGAACATTTTACAAGCATTTTGCAGATAAGTATGAATTTCTTTCCTTTATCGTAAGGGAGCAATATCAGACTTATCTTGATAAAATACCCTCTTCCATCCAAAGTAATGAACCTGCAGAATACTATCAGGGATTATTTCAGATTTGCATGGATTTCTGTGAACAGTCACCCCTGTTGATTTCTTCGTGGCGTCAGAGTAAAAATATAGACACCCTAACGAAAGTTGTTTCTAAAATTGTTGTGCCTGATATATCAAAAAGAATAGAACAGGATCAAAAGAAGGGGTATGTCCTACCCTTTGATTCCCACCTTACGGCGCAACTGATATGTAGTATCATGATGCAAACAGTGACATGGTGGTTTACCAACCGTGATAAAATATCACGGAAGGAAGTACTCCGCCAATTTCATAATGTCCTTTCTCGTTTGATATCAACAAAAATGGATGCTTCATTTTTCTGATTTGACAGAAAGGCTGGATGCTGTTAAAAAAGGTTTATAGTAATTTGTGATGATATCCAGGATATAAATGCAGCTCAAACCCTTCAAAGTCTTAGAGGTGTCGTTATAATTTTTATTGGAAAAACTGAGTACAGTATGAATAAAAGGATAAAGCCCCATTGTGGAGAAACGATCCACAATGGGGCTTTAATTCTAAGGGGTTTATCGTATTAGAGATACTTTCGCATTTCATCCAGGGAGTCAAAAATACAGGTTGGGACAACATCGGAGGTGCGGACTGTTTGGAGGTCAGATTCACCCGTTAGTACGAGGAAGCCCTTAGCTCCATTATTGACACCTGTGGCGACATCCGTATAGATGCGGTCACCGACAAAGGCAATGGCATCCCGTTTATAACCGGTGAGTTCTAAAACCATCTCCATGGTCTCTTCCCATGGTTTTCCCAGAAATCGGGGTGCAATGCCGGTGGATTCTGTAATAAGGGCACACATGGCGCCACAGTCTGGCATGAAGCCATCCTCGGTTGGGCAATTGGTGTCCATATGGGTCGCGATAAAGGGCACACCCTCTCGAACAAAACGGCAAATTTTATCGAGCTTGTCATAGGTCAGGGTCGTATCAAAGCTTTGGATAGCGACATCAGGTTGGTCCTCGACGAGGCGAATCCCATGATTGCGGAAGCTTTGTTCCAGAAGCGGTGTTCCATTGAGATAGACCCGGGCCTGGGGGTAATAGGTTTGGATGTAGGCGATGGTGACATCTCCGGCGGTCATGATTTTGTCTTCAGTTACTACAAGCCCCATTTTCTTTAATTTTTCAACATAATATTCTGGGATACGGGAGGCGTTATTGGTAAAAAAGATATAATCCCGGCCACTTTTCTGAACATCGTGGATAAAATCAAGGGAGCCGGGGATCAGATGGTCGCCTAAATAGACGGTGCCATCCATATCGAGGACAAAAAGACCCACATCCTCCAATATCTTCTCACTTATCGCTGGTTTGTTCATTTTCCCTCCTTATAGGCCTGCCAGGGATTTATAGGCATCCTTGAGACCGGGGTACATTTCACGGTAGACATCGTAAATTTTGCGGTATTGCTCGCTGTGCTTCGCATCGGGGGTGTATTGTTCATCCCGTAGGGTGATGATCTGATCACAGGCATGAACGACAGAGGGGTAGAGGCCCGTGCCAACACTGGCTAGAATGGCCGCACCCAGTGCAGCGCTGTTTTCTGAAGCGATATCCGGGAGGCATACCGGAATTTCAAAAATATCAGAAAGCATTTGCCGCCACAACGGGCTTTTAGAGCCACCCCCGCACATCCGCATCAGGGCTGGCTTTACTCCGATTTCATCGTAGATGGAGATGGATTCCTTGAGCCCAAAGCTCACTCCCTCCATGACGGCCCGGGTCATATCCTTTCGGGTGTGGATATTTGACAGCCCAATAAAGGCACCTCGGCAATCCAAATCCAGATGTGGTGTACATTCGCCCATTAGATAGGGCAGGTAAATCAGGCGATTGGCACCAACGGGGGATTGTGCTGCATCGGTATTGATGTCCAGATATTCTTCGTCGGTGGGATAAAAATTATTCCGGTACCACTTCAGGGACAAGCCAGCGGAATTGACGAGGCCCATCATATGCCAGGCTCCAGGGACGGCAGTACAGAAGGTATAGACTCGCCCTTTAGGGTCGATGGCGGGCTTATCAGAATAGGCAAAGACGACGCCCGAGGTTCCGATGGTGGTCATGGCTCGTCCAGGTGCGACGACCCCGGTTCCCACTGAGGCAGCGGCATTGTCCCCGGCGCCTCCGACGACGACGGTTTTTTCGCAAAGACCGAGGCATTTGGCCACATCGGGCCGCAGTGTGCCAGTGACTTCGTAGGATTCATAGACCTTACCCAGCATATCCTCCTTGATTTCCAGGGCATCGAGGATATAGCCAGACCAGCATCGGTTGGGAACATCCATCAGCTGCATGGCGGAAGCATCCGAAACCTCGGTGGCGAATTCACCGGTTAAGCGATAGCGAAGGTAGTCCTTGGGTAGTAGGATGTGGCGGCATTTAGCATAAATGTCCGGTTCATTTTGCTTGACCCAATAGATTTTAGCTGCTGTGAGACCAGCCCGGGGTGGATTACAGGTGATGGACAGCATCTTTTCTTCCCCAACCCGTCGGGCTACCTCGGCACAGGCCGCTTCAGTTCGCTGATCATTCCACAGGATTGCTTTGCGTAGAGGGTCACCCCGTTCATCCAGAAGGACTGCTCCCATCATCTGGCCAGAAATACCGATTCCCAGGATTTCCTCCCTGGGGATACCAGACTGTTCAACAACCTGGGAAACCGTCTTGACCATGGCCTGATACCAATCCTCAGGATCTTGCTCGGACCAGCCGTTTTGCAGCTGGTACAGTGGATACTCCTGGGTTGCTTCTGTGATTTCCACACCGTGTTCATTGAATAGGACGGCCTTGATGCCACCTGTTCCCAAATCTAAACCGAGTAAATAATTCACTGTATTACCCCCAAAATAATTATTTAGAATTTTAGTGCCGTTGCGTAGCGTTTCAAATAGCCTGTATCACTGAGCAGTTCAAGGAGTGTGTAGCGGGTTTTCAAATCAGTGGCATACAGGACCCCGCTTCGGATGGAATCCCACCCGTATAGGGCGATGAATTCATCAAGGTGGAAGCCAGCCGCCTCCAGTTTTTCCACCATGAATTCAACCCCCGGTGTTTGACCCAGAATGTCTTGGATGGCTTCCCAATTTTCACGGATCAGGGCTGAGCGGTCTGTGGTGTAGGTTTTGGCATCGTCCTGGAGAGTGATGATGTCCTCGGCCATTTCCCCAAATACATCTTGGAGTCCAGCCTCCCATTCCCTTCGATTAAAATCCGTGGCGAAGGTCCCCGGGTCCTCCTGGAGCAGCTGTTTTCTCAGAATCTCGGCAATGACAGCGGCATAGCCGACATCAATGCCATGGGGAAAATAAGGCTTGTTCTTCATAATACTGGTCAATTCAAAAAAATGAGAAATCAGATGTTCCGATCCAGAAGCCGGGCGGGAGCTGCCCTGATAAGCTAAAGAAATTCCGACAATGGCTAAGCTTTCCATTAATCTGCCGATAGCATCGGGGTCCCGTTCCATGATTTTGGGGATATTGTCCACACAGGCTTCCAGCTCCTCCTCCACCATCTGGTAAATCAGATCACACATGGGATCGGTGGAGAGAATATGGGCAAGCTTCCAGTCGCTGAGGGCAGAGTATTTTCCAAGGATATCCCCAATGCCCGAACGAATCATCTCCATAGGGGCTGCGGTCAGAATATCAATATCCCCGACAATCCAACGGGGGGCTTTTCGGGTACAGGTCACCTTGAAGCCGCCGAGCATCATGACGGCCCCACTGGAGGCGAAACCATCCATAGATGGTGCGGTGGCGACGATCATGCTGGGAATCCCGTGGGTGAAGGCAATGTACTTGCTGAGGTCGTTGATGACTCCGGAACCGACACCAATGATAGCCTGGGTACCCTCCGTATAAACCGCTTCCACGGCGGCGATGGCTTTTTCATCGGGAACGAGCACGGTTTTCTGGTTAAAGAATGCCTCATCTACGGTGAAGCCCTGGTCCTTTAAAACCTGAATGACGGCCTGGCCACAAAGGGGGCGGGTATTGCCATCGGAGATGACCAGGAGGTGGTGGAATCCAGCGAGGATCGTCCCCAGCTCCTTCAGGACTCCCCGCTCAATCCGAAGTAGCGTCGTATCACATTGGTGGACCCTGCCGCAATGGCACTGAAAGGATCCCTTGGCAAGCTGTGCTTGCACATTCATTGGTAATCACCTTCCTTTTCTCTGGATTTATTATGTTAACCTTATCACGTGGTGCGAGTGGGCTACATATCGAAAGATTATTCATTAGGGGTATTGAAAAAAATTTCTATATTGCGTTTGAAAAAGGGAATGATAATAATGGTATAAGGATAAGTCTATAAAGATGAAGGGGCGGGTCCAATGAAATCCGAGGTATACAGTCAGTCCACGTGCTTAATGAATGAGGTGGTCTATCGCTATTACGTTAAAAGAGAAACACTCATCGTGATCTCTTCGCATCTTCAAATTTCACAATCTACGGTTTCGCGCCTGCTTAAGCGTGCAGAGTCGGAGAAAATTGTGACCTTTAATATTCACCCCCGGTATATGGCCTGTATCGAACGGGAGGAAGGACTGAAAAAAGAATACGGTCTGAGGGACGTTCAAATTTTACCTATTCTTGAGGCTGATGTCGATTCCAGTTCATTGAAAAAACGGGTGGCCTTGGAGGGAGCACGTTATCTGCAACGGATCATAACGGATAATGATATCATTGGGTTGACCTGGGGTGAAACGATGTACCATCTCATCCAATATTTAAATCCCTGTCGCAGAAAGGGAGCGAAGATCGTGACCCTCCATGGCAGTATTGTGAATAGCAGTGATATGTTGGATGTGGATACCCTGGTCAAGCGTGCGGCTATGGCCTTTGGTGGGAAGAAGGTTTCTTTATGTCGGAAAGGCCTCCTTACCCAGGAGGAGATGGCGCATCTTCGGCAGAGCCAACACTTTCAAAATATCCAGAAAATTTATGGGCAAATCGATATTGCGGTAACCAGCGTTGGGGCTATTTGGCCAAAGACAACAAGCCTCCTTGGAACCTTAAAGCATTTGTCGCCTGGGGAGCTTCAGGAGCTTACCCAAAATCGGGCAGTCTGCGATATCGTCATGCGCTATATCGATGGAGAAGGCAGGGAGTGTGATACCAGCATGCGGGAACGGACCTATTCCATTGGGCTTTCAGACTACCGTCGGATTCCAACTAAAATATTGGTGGCTTCCGGCACAGAGAAGGCTGAGGCGGTTCGGGCACTGAGTAAAGGGCAGCTTTTCGATGTGTTAATCACAGATGAGTTATTAGCATCAGCCCTTTGAGCCTTTGGAAACAGACCAATAAAAAAGGACTTTCATCCCCAGGGATGGCAGTCCTTTTTGTATTCTACAGATGTTAAAGCGCAAAGCTTCCAGTAACATCCCCACCATTAATCACATAGTAGGCCATGCCTTCATTGGCATTGACATACACGGTCATATCGGCAGCTTCATTCACCTTGCGACCCATTTCCTTGGTCCAGATTTCCTTTACCCGGGTGATTAAATCCGCGGATTTGAATTCCTTACCATCAAATTGGACCACAACTTCGGTTACGGTTTTCTTCTTGGTGCTGGTTTTTTTAGAGGTCGGGGTTGTGGTGGCTTTGGTCGTCGCGGAAGCGGCTTTAGAGGCTGCAGGTGCTTTAGTAGCTGGTGCCACGTCCTTTTTTTTGGGTGCTGCGGTTGAGGCTGTTACTGTGGGATTCTTTGCCATTGCACCAGCCGCTGCACTCTTTTTATTTCTTATTTGTGCCATTTGAAAAACCTCCTAAATATTTTCATTACTGAAAATTTACCACAAATGTAAAGAAATGTAAAGAAATGACAAATATTTATCTATTTTCAGTTCAGGAATTCCTGAATATCCTGGATCATAATCGATGATTGGGTCCAGTGGAGGGAATGGTGTCCGGTGAGGGGGATACATTGGCCCCGGGTCAGACCGGCCAGCTTTTCAGCGTAAAAGGTAAGATTGGTTTTACCATCTACCGGAGCGGCGGAGGATTCCCGGGCAAAGATCAGTGTGGGGATTTCCGGACGGAAGGATTGGTTCTGGGTGGCCGCCATGTTTTCGGCGATGGCGTTATTCTCTGCTACGACGGTGGCATTATACCCCTTCCAGGCGGAGAGGGTTTTCTGCAGGTCCAGGTTTTCCTTAGCATAGGCACCTTCAGAATTATTGGAGATAAAGGTCCCGGGGCTGAGTAGGGTAATGAGCCGGGAGATTCCAAGGGGGGCCATCAGACCGGCAATCGCCGGAGCATGGGGGGCAGATTCGCCAAAATATTTAAGCTCACCCGGCAGGGTGGGATCGATGCCGATGAAGGCAGAGACCTCTTCAGGGTAGGCGTTCATCCAGGCAGTGGCATAAACACCGGCCATGGAGTGGGGAACGAGGACATAGGGGCCTGGAATGCCCGCGGCGGTAAGGGCGCCCCGGTATTCAGAAACGATGGCGGATACGGTGCGCGGCTGGTCGGTTCCATCGGAAAAGCCATAGCCCAGGGGTTCAACCACAACGACCCGATCACTTTGGGAAAGTCCTTCGATGAGGGGCGCAAAATCCTCTGCCGGAGCGGTTGTCCCCAGGCCGCTCATAAGGACCAGCGTCCGAGTACCCTTCGGGTTGGTATCGGTTAGGTGCATCTGTTGCCCTGAGACGGTGACCATCTTCCCAGGCGGCGTGGTGTGCTGCCGCTCCCAGGCCGAAAGCCCCTGGTGGATGAGACACCACAGGAGCATCAGGGCGATGGGGATGAGAATCAGGGTGGCGATAATGGTGAGGCACTTGCCTTTTCGCGTTCGGGTCATTTGGAAATACTCCCAGGGCTGACAATCCGATAATAGGCCCGGGCCGTCAGGGCATACACCCCGGCATAAAGCAGGGCAAAGACCGCAATAACCCCCAGGGTACACTGGACAAACAAGGCGGTATCCGTCAGGCTGAAAAGCTTAAGCAGCTTGGTAATCACCGGGAAGGCAAAGGCAATATGGACACAGGCCATGGCCAGGGGGAGAAAGAACACCGTCAGCACCTGGCTGCGAATGGCCCGGCGCACCTCGGCGTGGCTCATCCCGACGTTTTGCATGATGGTAAACCGCCCTTTATCGTCATAGCCCTCGGAAATCTGCTTGTAGTAGATAATGAGGACCGTGGCCATGATGAACACTGTCCCCAGAAGCAGTCCCAGGAAGAACATCCCGCCATAGGCGTAGTAGAAGGTTCGGTATTGGTCCTGGCGGCAGCGCACATCGAAGCTGCCAGACTCCCTGGGGATACTCAATTGATCACTGGATACAATGGGGGCACCGCCATGGATGGCGGCATCGGCCACCAGGGCACCCGGGGCGTTCAAGGCGGCGTTACAGGCAATCTTCTGGGCATCGGTCCCCGTTAAATCGAAGGTAATATCGTAATTGAGGGGACTGGCACCCGTCCCGTAGGCAGTTTGCTGTTTTTCATAAATGTCCGCCATATGGGCCCGGTCCGAGACCACCAGGCACAGGCATTCCAGACCGAAGGTGGTATCGTACTCCGCCTCCTTCAAGGGAAAGTCCCGAAGATGTTTCACCACCTTATACTCGGTGCCAAAGAGGGTCAGGGTGTCCCCGGGGTCAAAGAGATTGCCATAGGCCAGGACCTCATTGCCGGTAATGGAGATGGCCTCGCCGGTGAGGGCAGCATAATCCGCCGCCGTCATCACCTGGGTCATGCACACATCGGCGGTGGTGACGTACCAGGTATTCCCCGGGTGATAATCGAAGGTATCCCCCTGGCGGACGGTACCCATGGTGAACTCACTGCAGTCGTGATAATCCTTAATCTGAAGCCCCTGTTCAGAGACGATGGCCTCAATATTGTCAGATACCGTTTGGGGATCTTCGTAGAAGGTGTCCCCATAATGGCGGATGTACAGATCCTGGGGAAAGAGGTACATCATGATGTTATCCACCCCCAGATAGAGGGAGACCGTGGTGGACAGCACCACCAGGACCATGGTGGAGAGGATGCAGATGTTCGCCAGGCCGATGGCGTTCTGCTTCATCCGGTAAATCATCCCGGAAACCGAAATAAAATGGCTGGTTTGGTAATAGTAGCGCTTGTTCTTGCGCAGCTGCTTCAGGATAAAGATGCTCCCGGCGGTAAAGAGGCAGTAGGTGCCGATGATGACCAGGATGACAGCGACCAGAAAGAGGTAGAGGGCATCCAGGGGTTTGTCCACGGTGAGGGAGATGGCGTAGCCAGCCCCCAGGCACAGAAAGCCGGCAATGGCCAGGACCGCCTTGGTCTTGGGCTCCCGTTCTCCGGTCTTTCCTCCCCGGAGCAGCTCCACGGGGTTGGCCAGGCGGATCTGGAACAGATTATAGAAAAGGCCCAGGGTAAAGATGCCGAAAAAGAGCAGGGTGGTCAGGGCCAGGGCCACCGGGGAGATCTGAAAGCCCAGCTGGATATCGTAGTGAATGATCTTTAAAAGGAGCAGGAAGATAAGCTTATTGAAGAGAAGGCCAAGCACCAGTCCCACCACAATGGAAAATCCCCCGGTGATGAGAGTTTCCAGGGCCAGCACCCCGGCAATATGCTTTTTCTCCATTCCAAGGATATTGAAGAGTCCGAATTCCTTCTTCCGCCGTTTAATAAGAAAGCTATTGGTGTAGAAGAGGAAGACCACCGCAAAGATGGCGATGACCCAATTCCCAAAGCCTAAGATCATCATCATGGAGGTACCGCCGCTCATATTCTTCAGGGTATCATTTTGGGAGAGGGAGACGATGGTATAAAACATCATGATGGTCATGACACAGGTCAGCAGGTAGGGCAGGTATTCCTGGCGATGCTTTTTAATATTGGTGGCCGCCAGCTTGAGAAAGAAGGGGAACCCCTTATTATGCTTCTTCATGGGTGCGGCCTCCCCTGGAAATCATGGTGAGGGTATCGGAGATGGTGGAGAACATATCCGATAGGCTCCGGTTTCCCCGGTACAGCTGGTGGAAAACCTCCCCATCCCGGATAAAGAGGACACGGCTGGCGTGGCTGGCCGCCTTAAGGGAGTGGGTGACCATCAGCACCGTTTGGCCGCAGGCGTTGATCTCATCGAAAAGGGCCAGAAGCTCATCGGCAGATCTTGAATCCAGGGCACCAGTGGGCTCATCCGCCAGGATAATCTGGGGATGGGTGATCAGAGCCCGGGCCACAGCAGCCCGCTGCTGCTGTCCCCCGGAAACCTCGTAGGGGAATTTTCCAAGGAGATTGTCAATGCGCAGCTGCCCGGCGATGGGGGCCAGGCGGCCTTCCATTTCGGCTATATCCCGTCCGGCCAGGACCAGGGGGAGGAGGATGTTGTCCTTTAAGCTAAAGGTATCCAGGAGGTTGAAATCCTGGAAGACAAAGCCCAGGTTATCCCGACGAAAGGCGGAGATGGCCCCGTCAGAAATGGTAGTGAGGTCCTTAGTCCCCAGGAGGACTTCCCCAGAGGTGGGTTTGTCCAGGGCTGCTAAAATATTGAGTAGGGTGGTCTTGCCGGAGCCGGATTCCCCCATGATGGCCAGATATTCCCCGGGCTCCACCGCAAAAGTGACATCCCGGAGGGCTTGGACCGAAGCCCCGCCAAAGCGGGTAGTGTATATTTTTTTAACATGATTGACAGTGAGTAATGACATTTTGATTCCTCCAATGTTATGATAGTCCTATTATAAGACGGGAGGTATCCTCCTGCCATGGCATTAGCTTACCATAAGGTGACAAAAGTGTCATGTTGGCATAAAAAAACCCCGGCTGTTAACCGAGGTTGCGACAATATACTTACTTTCGATCGGCCATATGGGCATAATCCCGGGGAGCCATGACACTCCGGTAGGCCGGGCGCATAATCTTATCCACATTGACCAGTTCCTCAATGCGGTGGGCACTCCACCCCACGATACGGGCGATGGCGAAGATGGGAGTGTAGAGCTCCAGGGGAATGTCCAGCATACTATACACAAAGCCGGAATAGAAGTCCACATTGGCGGAGACCCCTTTGTAAATCTTGCGGCCGCCGGAGATGACCTCGGGGGCCAGGCGTTCCACCATGGAGTACAGCGAAAAATCCTCATCCCGTCCCTTGGAATGGGCCAGCTTCTCAACGAAGCTCTTAAACACCTGGGCCCGGGGATCGGATAGGGAGTACACGGCATGGCCCATGCCGTAAATGAGGCCCTTGCGGTCGAAGGCTTCTTTGTTCAGACAGCCCTCCAGATAGTGGCGTACGGCCTCTTCATCCGTGGGGTCCGATACTGTCTGACGGAGGTCTTGCATCATTTCCACCACCTTGATATTGGCTCCGCCGTGCTTGGGCCCCTTGAGGGAGGACAGGGCTGCCGCGATGACGGAGTAGGTGTCGGAGCCGGAGGAGGTCACCACCCGGGTGGTGAAGGTGGAGTTATTCCCGCCACCGTGTTCCATGTGCAGCACCAGGGCGATGTCCAGCACCCGGGCTTCTAAGTCTGTGTACTCCTTGTTCGGGCGTAGCATCAAGAGGATATTTTCCGCTGTGGAGAGATTCGGATCCGGACGATGGATATAGAGACTGTCATCACAGATATAATGGTTGTAGGCGTGGTAGCCATACACAGACAGCATAGGGAAGACGCTGATAAGCTTTAAGCATTGGGACAACACGTTGGATAGGGAGGGATTCCTGATATCATCATCGTAGGAGGCCAGGGTCAATACGCTCCGGGTGAGGGAATTCATTAAATCCTTACTGGGGGCTTTCATGATGACATCCCGGGTAAAATTGGTGGGGAGGCGGCGGCTTTCCACCAAAATCTGGTTAAAGCGCTTTAACTTTTCCCGGCTGGGCAGCTCGCCAAAGAGGAGTAGGTATGCCACCTCTTCAAAGCCGTAACGCTTGCCCTCAAAGCCCTTGACCAGGTCGATGACATTGTACCCCCGGTACCAGAGTTTGCCGTCACAGGGAATCTTTTGCCCGTCCTTCAGGGTAAAGGCATCGATCCGGGAAACATTGGTCAGCCCTGAAAGGACCCCGTTGCCGTTTTTGTCCCGAAGGCCCCGCTTGACACCGTATTCCTCAAAAAATGCCGGCGGAATATTATCCACAGTTTGACAGATTGTGGCGTATTCCTGGGTAAATTCCTTTAAATCTTTCTTTGTTGACATGATGGTACCTCCAAATGTGTCGAATGAAAAGGGAAGCCTTGGTAGTGCCTTAATGGGGGGCGGCTTCCCCGGATGCTGAGGCATCCCGTAGGTTGTGGACGATTTTAGTGAGAACCTGGCTGACCGCCTCCCGCTCTTCAGGGGTAATTCCCTTAAAAAGCGTGGCCCTCAGGGTAGATCGGAGGGTTTCAAAATCCTTGAGGATTAGCTCCGCCATGGGGGTGGTGTGCAGGTGAAGATAACGTCTGTCTTCAGGATCGGTTTGAATTTCAATATAGCCGAGTTTTTTCAGATGATCCACGGACTTAGAAATGTGGGCCTTGGAAAAATGACGCCGCTCCATAATGTCCCGGGCCGTATCGGCCAGACCGGCGTGGGCGATGCAGTAGAGGATGTCCAGCTCTACCTTTCGCAAACCGGAACGTTCCATTAGGGGGCCGTAAAGCTGCTCCGCCAGCCGTTTGAAGGGCTGGCCACTCATTAATACTTCAAAATCATTGGTCATGGTTTATCCTTAAGTAGTTTACTAGTGAACTGTTTGGAGTATTTTATCGCTTTAGTGGGGAGATGTCAAGGTGGGGATTGGCGGGGTTAAGGTTTGGTTAATATAAGAGAATGGCTCGTTAAGACATGGAAATGTTACGATTGTGTTGGGTCGTTTACAATAATGGGTGATGGGAGTATAATGGGGATGAGGTAAGAAAAAAAGCAGATGTGGTCTGCTTTCTTCTGAATATAATTCTATATTTCAATCCTACTCACATATTAAATGTGGACTTCTTGATTTTAACATTTCTAACGGATAGAGCAAGCAGGAAATCACTGATTATAAATCTATGAATTGACAAAAATGGAATGTGGTTGTATAATACACTCAATAAATAAAAATAGCTGATAATTAAAAAACGATAAGGAAAAAAGATGGAAGAAAAAAAGAAATTTATTGCGCACAAGCGTGAAACAAAAGAGGGCTTTTTTGAAATCCAAACCGTCAAAGAACATTTGGAGGGAACCGCCAAGTACGCAAAAGCCTTTGCGGAAAAATTTGGGGCAGGGGCATTTGGGAAGTGCTGCGGTGATTACCACGATCTTGGAAAATATAGCGAAGAATTCCAGAAGCGGATCCAGGAGGATGGGCCAAAGGTTGACCATGCTACGGCTGGAGCAAAAGAAATCCATAGCTTTCCCATTCAAATGGCCATTGCAGGACATCATAGCGGCCTGATGGATCGCGGGACAAAAGCGAATGGACCCAATGAAAAAACCTTGTGCGGCAGGCTAAAACGGACCATCCCGGATTACAGCGGGTATCAGTCAGAAATAAGGATTGAGCAGCCACAGGAGAAACCGTCCTTTCGAAACACACCAGGGCACCTGGCTTATTCCGGGGCATTCTTCACCCGGATGCTGTACTCCAGTTTGGTAGATGCAGATTTTTTAGACACCGAGGATTTTATGTCCGGTGGCGGAGTTGTCCGTCAGGGATTTGATGAATGGGAGACACTATACAGGCGTTTGGAAGATAAAACCCAGCATTTTTTAAAAAGTAAGCCTTCCGGTATTATTAATGAAAAACGAAACGACATTTTACAGCAGTGCCTTGATCTGGGAAAAAGCCAGGGCCGGGGTGCCTATACATTGACCGTACCCACTGGTGGGGGAAAAACCATTGCATCCTTGGCCTTTGCCATGGAACAATTAAAAGCCAATGGGATGGACCGCATTATCTATGTTATTCCCTATACCAGCATCATTGATCAAACCGTCGAGGCCTTTGAAGAAATTTTAGGATCGAAAAATGTCCTGGCCCATCACAGTAATGTGGCCTATGATGACGAAGCAGAAATTGCCGGAGGGGATATTGCCCGAAAAAAACTGGCAACAGAAAATTGGGATGCTCCCGTTATCGTGACAACCAATGTTCAGTTTTTTGAATCACTCCACGGCCACCGTTCTTCATCCTGTCGAAAGCTCCATAATATTGCCAATAGCATCATTATTTTTGATGAAGCCCAGATGCTGCCCCATCGTTTTCTATTGCCGTGCTTGCAGTCCATCGGAGAGTTGGTTCGAAATTACAGGTGTACGGCGGTGCTGTGCACAGCAACCCAACCTTTTTTAGGACCCTACTTTCCAGAAGACATCCCGTTGCAGGAAATTTGTAGAGATACTGAAGCGCTATACGAAATCTTTCGCCGGGTACGTTATGAGAGGTTGGGGATGGTGACCCAGGAGGTGCTGACTGAAAGGATTAATAACGAGAAGCAGGTACTCTGCATCGTCAATACGAGGCAGCAGGCCTACGACGTCTTTAGGGCGTTGAAGGGAAGAGGAAATTTTCATTTATCCACATGGATGATGCCTAAACATCGAAAACGGGTATTGAAAAAAATACGAAAACGCTTGAAGGCGGGATTGCCCTGTCGCGTCGTATCCACCAGTTTGGTGGAGGCTGGGGTCGATTTGGATTTTCCCACAGTGTACCGTGCCATGGCAGGCCTGGATTCCATCATTCAGGCAGGTGGTCGGTGCAATCGCGAAGGAAAACGGCCTTTGTCGGAAAGTATTGTTTGGATTTTTGATTTGGAAGGTAAACCCAAAAAATTGAAGGATTATCTTGCGGCGACATCTGCCGTATTGCCAAAGCATGAAGAGGTGGATTCTCCAGAATGTATCGCCCATTATTTTGAAACGTTGTATCATTTAAAGGATTCCGGTCTGGACGCTAAATCAATTATAGAGAAAATGGAAGCTTTGGCCTTTGAAACCGTCAGTAAGGATTTTGAATTGATTGATGAAGAGAGTTATTCTGTTTTTATCCCTATCAATAAAAAGGCGAAGGTGCTTCTTGCCCAATTTAGAGGAGCAGGTCCAAGTCGAGGTCTTCTTCGGAAAATGAATGCCTATATGGTCAGCTTGCCAAAATACCAATATGACTTATTAGATGACTATCGTCGGATTGAGAATTTGGATGGAGCGGTCTCGGTTTTAATTAATTTGGAGGATTATACCAAAGAAGCTGGAATTAAGATACCAAAGAATGATTTGGGGGAGGTGCTGTATTTTGCCTAAATTGAAAAGGGTGGCGGACACAAGGGGTCGCCACAACTTTTCAAATCAGAAATTTAAATAGTTTCAATCCACAAGAGAACTGCTTACAAGTGAAATTCCCTTGACGTAGATAGTTTAACAGAAAATAGGGAGTGATAAAAGAAGTCTAAAAATAAAGGTTAACTTAAGATAGGAAATATAATATAATCATAAATTTAAATAGAAAGGAGTGGTTCTTTGTTTGGTGTGAAAGTAGAAGTATGGGGAGATTATGCCCTCTTTAGCAGACCAGAATTAAAGGTAGAACGCTGTACCTATGAGGTGATGACGCCATCAGCAGCCAGGGGAATCATGGATTCAATTTATTGGCATCCAGGGCTGTCCTGGAAGATTGACCGGATTTACGTGTTAAATCCTATCCAGTATATGAACATTCGGCGTAATGAGGTGAATAAAAAGATGTCCGCCAGCAATGTGCTGACGGCGATGCGTGGAGGGGATAAGGATTTACAGATTATCACCTCAGCTGAAATTGCCCAACGGGCAGCTCTTGTGCTTCGAGACGTTCATTATGTGATTGAAGCTCATTTTGAGATGACGGATCAAGCCAATGGGACGGATAATCATGGTAAGTTTTCGGATATCATCCGGAGACGATTGGAAAAGGGAAGTTGTTACTCCCAGCCCTATTTAGGGTGTCGGGAGTTTACTGCCTATTTTCAGCCTTGGCCCAAGGAGCACAAAATTGTGACGGCTTATGCCAATGAAACCTTGGACTTGGGGTATATGCTTTACGATATGGATTATTCAGATCCAGAGGATATTAAACCTATATTTTTTCACGGCGTGTTACAAAATGGGGTTCTGGATTTAACCAGTTTAGAGGTGCAGCCATGATTCTTCAGGCGCTTGTCGAGTACTATGAAAAGCTGGGAGAAAAAATGTCAATGCCCCTTCCAGGCTATAGTGACGCCGGGATTTCCTATAGCCTTAATATTAATGAAGCAGGGGAACTACTTGGTGTTTTGCCCGAAAAGGTAGAGGTGCAGCGGGGAAAGAAGGTCGTAGAAGTACCCAAGAAAATGCGGGTTCCAGAACAAGCTAAGCGTTCAGGACAGACCCCACCGTCCTATTATCTTTCCGACAATGGAACTTTTATTTTGGGGGTGCCAAAAAAGTCTAAGAAGAAGGATGATATCGGCAGAGAACAAGAACAAATCAAATTAAACCAAAAAGCCCTTTCTTATTTTGAACGATGTAAGGTCTGCCATTTAGAGAAGTTATCCGGGATTCAATCGATTCCGGCAGTGGCGGTTCGGAACTTCTTTGAGAGATGGGATCCTAAGACTTCTTCCAGCAATCCACACCTTATTCCAATCCTGGGTGAATTACCTGCGGCTAATTTGGTTTTTCGCATTGATGGGGGAATATATGCCCAGGATGATTCAGATATTGATGCAGCCTGGCGGACATCGCGAGGAGAGGAAGTGGATGAAGAGCAGATTGTACAACGATGTTTGGTAACTGGGGAGAATGAACCCATTGCACGTATCCATCCGAATATTAAAGGGGTGAGAGGCGCCCAGAGTATGGGAGCAACCCTGGTGGGCTTTAATGCAGAGGCCTTTGAATCCTATGGCAAAACCCAAAGCTACAATGCTCCAGTGGGAGAGTACGCCGCCTTTGCTTACACAACGGGTTTGAATTATTTAATCAGCAACCCCAAAACCCATATGATTATAGGGGATACCACCGTTGTCTATTGGTCAGAAACGGCTGAGGAGCAATATGCGGATATCTTTTCAGATTGTATGGAGATGCAGGAGGATGATGGGAAACAACTGGATGATATGATGAAGATGTTGCTGAAAGGCAAGCTGCCGGATTTGGAGGGGATTAATTTTAATTCCCGTTTCTTCATTCTGGGCGTATCCCCCAATGCAGCCCGGCTTTCGGTCCGGTTTTTCATGCAAAATACTTTTGGTTTCTTTCTCAAAAATATTGCTGAGCACCATGATCGCTTATCCATTGTGACACCTTCCTTTGTGCAGAATTCCAGAATGTCGACCTGGCGCCTATTGAATGAGACAGTCAATAGGAACAGTCGGGATAAGATGCCCTCACCCCAACTGGCCGGAACGTTGGCAAGAGCAATATTGATGAATACCCAGTATCCCATGGCGCTGTACAATGCGGTTGAAATAAGGGTGAAGGCAGAGCAAGGAGATCAAAAAATATCCTGGGGAAGAGCCGCTATTATTAAAGCCTTCTTCCTCAAACGGTATGAAACGATTGAAAATGAAATAAAGGAGTGTTTGACTGTGAGCTTGAATGAAGAGACCAATAATAAAGCCTATGTTTTGGGACGTCTTTTCTCTGTGTTAGAGGATATTCAAGAAAAGGCTAATCCTGGAATTAATGCGACAATACGGGATCGTTATTTTAATTCAGCATGTGCAACCCCAGCGGTGGTGTTTCCGACCTTAGTGAAACTGTCGACTAACCATTTGAAAAAAATTGGCGGAAAAAGCCGGGGGGCAGAAATCAACTTTAACAAAGCTATTCAGGCCTTAATTAACAAATTAAGCTATGATGGGGTGGCTTATCCAACGCGTTTAAATTTAGAAGAACAGGGTGCATTTCAATTGGGTTATTATCATCAAACCCAAAAACGTTATGAAAAACAAAAAAAAGAGGAGAAGAGCAATGGCTGAAGCAATTAAAAACCGTTATGATTTCGTTGTATTATTTGATGTGGAAAATGGGAACCCCAATGGTGATCCTGATGCGGGCAATATGCCACGTATTGATCCGGAAACGGGTTTAGGCATTGTTACGGATGTTTGTCTGAAGAGAAAAATACGGAATTATGTTGAAATGGTCAAGGAAGGGCAGGATGGTTTTAATATTTATATTAAAGAAAATGTCCCGTTGAATCGAAGTGATCGCAGCGCATTTGCGTATCTAGGCATTGATGAAGCCAACGTAAAGGAAGCAAAGCGAAAAGATCCAGACATCGATGTGAAGATTCGGGATTTCATGTGCCGAAATTTTTATGATATTAGAACCTTTGGCGCGGTCATGACAACCTTTGTTAAAAGTGCCTTAAATTGCGGACAAGTACGGGGCCCGGTCCAACTTGGATTTGCCCGGAGTATTGACCCCATCGGCCAGCAGGAGGTCACCATTACCCGTGTGGCCATCACGACGGAAGAGGATGCCGAAAAGAAGGGAACTGAAATGGGGAGAAAAACCATTGTTCCCTACGGCCTTTATCGTGTCGAGGGATTTGTTTCCGCAAATTTAGCGCGTAAAGCAACAGGATTCTCTGATGAAGATTTAGATTTGTTGTGGCAGGCAATTATCAACATGTTTGAGAATGATCATTCAGCCGCCCGGGGAAAAATGGCAGTACGGGAACTCATCGTCTTTAAGCATAGTACTGAGTTTGGAGAGCATCCCTCCCATAAGCTATTCGATACGATAACAGTAAAACGAAATATTGCAGAAAATGAAGTACCGCGAAAATATGAAGATTACACGGTGGACATCGATGAGACTGCGATTCCTGAAAGCATTGCTGTTATGCGAATGGTTTAAATGGAAAAAGGAATATAAGAATGGTACGAACCGATTTATCCGATATATTGTATGATGATTTGAAAAAATTGGGAGGATGTGCAAATATCGTAGATGTCTGTAAATATATGTGGAAGCATCATGAAAAAGAACTACGTGATTCTGGCAATCTGTTCTATACCTGGCAATATGATATACGCTGGGCAGCAACTGAACTGAGAAAAACAAAGAAAATGAAAGATACGAAAGATAGTCCGCGTGGTATTTGGGAATTAAAATGAAAGTTTATAAATCCCTTAGGTATAAAAACCTGATAATACACCCGTAAGAGTAAAAGAAAAGAGGTGATGCATCATGTCCTATGCAGAGTCTGATTTCCTGATGCTATCGGGTATTCAGCACTATGCTTTTTGCCGGCGGCAATGGGCCCTCATCCACGTGGAAGAACAATGGGCAGAGAACCAGCGGACGGTGGAGGGGGATTTGCTCCATCAAAAGGCCCACAGCATCCTGGCACCAGAGAAACGTCCGGGGGTGATCATCACCCGGAGCATGGCCGTCCATTCCCGGGAAATGGGGGTGAGCGGGATCTGTGATATTGTGGAATTCCATAAGGATGAGGAAGGCATCCCCCTGTACCGTCACCGTGGATTATTCCAGGTCTATCCCGTGGAATACAAACGGGGCAAGCCCAAGGAGGATCATTGCGATGCCCTTCAGGTGACTGCCCAGGCCCTGTGCTTAGAGGAAATGCTGTGTTGCACCATCACCTCCGGGGCCATCTACTATGGGGAAATCCGTCATCGGGAAAAGGTCCCCATCACCGAAGCATTGCGAGAGGAAACCAAGGGGATGTTTTTGGATATGCACCAGATGTTTAAGAGGCAGTATACACCAAAGGCCAAACGCACCAAAGCCTGCAATGCCTGTTCCCTGAAAGACATCTGCCTGCCGCGGCTGGAAAAGGTGACACCGGCCAGCGTCTACATGAAGCGCCATTTGGATGAAGATTAGGAGGCTGGGATGAAAAAGCTGCTCAATACCTTATACATCGCATCACCTGAAAAATATTTAGCCCTGGACGGTGAGACCATCGTCATCCGGGAGGAGGATGCCCCAGATCAGCATGTCCCCCTCCATAATCTGGAGGGAATCGTCAGCCTGGGATATCGCGGGGTTAGTCCGGCCTTAATGGGAGCCTGTGCCGAGCGTCATGTGGATCTCTGCTTTTTGAGCCATAATGGGCGATTTTTGGCCCGGGTGGTGGGCGGTACCTATGGGAATGTCCTCCTGCGAAAACGGCAATATGCGGTTTCCGAGGATGAGGGGGAAAGCCTGAAAGTAGCCCGGGGATTCATCATCGGCAAGGTCTATAATGGGCGCTGGGTACTGGAACGGGCCGTGCGGGATCATGGACTACGGGTGGATAGTGGGGCCCTAAAGGCAGCATCCGCCACCATGAGGCAATCCCTGCCCCTGCTTGCAGGAAGCGATGGTTTGGAGACCCTCCGAGGCTATGAGGGACAACTGGCCAACCGTTATTTCTCCGTGTTTGATGAACGCATCCTCCAGCAAAAGGACGCCTTCGCATTTAAAAGGCGAAACCGACGTCCACCCCTTGATAATGTCAATGCACTCCTTTCCTTTGTGTACACCCTGTTGACCCAAATGGCAGCAGGTGCCCTGGAGGCCGTTGGTTTAGATCCCTACGTTGGATTCCTCCATCAGGATCGCCCCGGGCGGGTATCCCTGGCCCTTGACCTCATCGAAGAGCTTCGGCCCGTGATGGCGGATCGCTTTGTCCTTTCCCTCATTAATAAGTGCATGGTGGAAGCATCCGGTTTTAAACAGAAGGAAAGCGGTGCGGTGGTGATGAATGATGAGACCCGAAGCCGGGTGATTAGCGAGTGGCAGAAGCGGAAGCAGGAGGTTATCACCCATCCTTATTTGCAGGAGAAAATTCAGTGGGGGATGGTGCCTTATGTCCAGGCCCTGCTCCTTGCCCGATACCTCCGGGGTGATTTGGATGATTACCCGGCCTTTTTCTGGAAGTAGGTGGCAGGATGATGGTTTTAATTACTTATGATGTCAACACGCAGACCGCAGAAGGACGAAAGCGCCTGCGCAAGGTTGCCAAGGCCTGCGTGAATTATGGCATCCGGGTCCAGAATTCCGTGTTTGAGTGTGTGCTGGATGGCGCCCAACTCTGCTCCCTGAAAGCGATTCTGGAAGAAATTATCGACGATGAGCTGGACAGTGTCCGCTTTTATCACCTGGGGAATAATTATCAAAAAAGGGTGGAAGAAATGGGGAAAAATAATGCCATCCACGTGGAGGAGGTTCTTCTCCTATAGGTGCGATTGGGATGTGCCCATAAAATCCCAGGGGGATTCGCACCGATTTTTTGGATTTTTGATGATGTTTTATGTGGATTTAGAGAGTGCCTTTGGGGATTCTCAAGTGTATTTGATGAAAAAGTATCATTTATTGACGAGATTGTATCTATATACTCTTTTTTT
>NZ_FNRK01000043.1 GCF_900107815.1 Eubacterium aggregans | reverse complement strand
AGGTATACATTGTATCAAGATTGATGTTGAGGCGTTCAGATGCTGGCCGTGCGCCAATTTCTTGAGATAGCTTGACAGCCTCTGCTCTGAATTCGGGTGTGTATTTTTTTGCCATTTGGGTGTACAGTCCTCTCTGTTTTCTTTATTTTATCATTTCCTTGTCGTTTTGACTGTACTTTTATGATAACACTCCATAGAGTAAATATATAATTTTTCCGAGAAGCTCTTCGGAAAACCTTCGGGAAGGGCGGATGCCGATAATTCGTGTTAGCAAATTATATTTCTATAATTTCAGACAAAATATTGTATAATACGCATATTTGCGTTATACTATATTTAAAGTTTATTGGTTACCTCTGTCCTTTTGCCAAAAAGATGAAAGAACTGATACAAAAGGATTTGCCGGATCATATAAAGTACTTGGATTATACACATTAATTGTGCATAACTATTTTGTTGCAATTACAACATACGAGTTTTGTTACTGCATGGTATAATTAACATAAAAATGAGGAGGAGTAATTTATGGTCGAACAGATATTTAGTCTGTCAAGAGGTAATGAAAAGGCAGTCGAGAAAGTTATTTTTGATGAGAACCTACACTATCTACACATGGTGTTTAACAAAACAGAGGGCTTACCGGAACACTTTTCAAACTCGAACGTGTATATGACTGTTGTTCGCGGAAAGCTTTCTATAGGCTTGAATGATCAGGAGATACATGAATATGAAGCCGGTACTCTGCTAAAAATCCCGTTTCAAACAAAAATGAATGTTAAAAACCTGAATGAGGAAACATTGGAGCTAATCGTCGTAAAGGCACCTGCTCCGAAAGTCTGATGGACAGGCTTACTGACCACTTCATTATCTGTTTTTAAGGAGGATAAAAAATGGGAAAAGCAACACAAGATCTTCGGAAGGAACACGAGGCAATCCTTTATGTTTTGCAAATACTTGATAAAATGATGGAGTCTGATAGCCTAGGTGCTGAAAACATGCTCCGTTATTACGGTGAGGTGGTTTATTTTCTCAAGATATTTGCGGATAAATGCCACCACGGCAAAGAGGAGAATTACCTATTCAAAGAACTGGTTAACAAGGGAATCTCTAACGAAGGCGGTCCCGTCGGTGTCATGCTTCAGGAGCACGCTCAAGGTAGAGACTATATTGCGCAAATGTCAAAAAGCGTCGACGATCAGAACATCAGCGGCTTTAATAACGCAGCTGTTCAATACCGCGACCTGCTGCGCAGGCATATCGACAAGGAAAATAATGTGCTTTTCATGATGGCGGATAATGTGATTGATGAACAAGCACAAAGCGTTCTGTTTGAACAATTCGAGCAGTATGAAGAGACTGTCATAGGACATGGCATCCATGAAAAACTGCACGCCATGATCGACACCTGGGCAGAAGCTTTTGACGTGGAATGAAAATTCTATAGATAACATTTGGAGAGGAGATAAAGAGAAATTGAAGAAATATCGTTGTATTCCTTGTGGGTATATATATGACCCGGAAATCGGTGATCCCGATGGTGGTATTGCGCCTGGTACTGCGTTTGAAGATATCCCCGATGATTGGCAATGCCCGATTTGTTTTGTAAGCAAGGACGAGTTTGAAGTTGTTGAAGAATAATAGGAGGAAAACTAAATGAGTATGTTTTGTTATCAATGTCAGGAAACCGCAGGAGGAAAAGGTTGTACGATACGCGGTGTATGCGGAAAAACCGAAGAGGTTGCAAGGCTTCAGGATCTTTTGATTTATACATTGAAAGGTATTTCGGAAATTGTTGTCAAGGGAAAGCTGGATATAAAAAACCTTGGCAAAACGAATTACGAAATGCTTAACAGTCTTTTCATGACAATCACCAACGCTAATTTTGATGATGGGTCAATTGAAAAACAAATTTTGAAAATGATTGCTGTTCGAGACGAACTCAGAAAAACTGTTAAGGTTCAAGAATTACACGATGCTGCAATCTTTACTGTGGATTCAAGGGCTTCAATGCTGGAAAAGACTGCTTCTGTAGGGGTGCTGGCAACAAAAAATGAAGATGTACGCTCCCTTCGTGAGATGATCACATATGGACTTAAGGGTATGGCTGCCTATACGGAACATGCCAAGAACATCGGCAAGGAAAGTTTGGAGATCAGTGCCTTTATATATGAGGCACTTGCTGCGATATTGGACGATTCCCTAACCGCCGACGACCTTGTTGCGCTAACGCTGAAAACCGGCGAATACGGCGTTAAGGCAATGGCGTTGCTGGACGAGGCAAACACGTCACGGTACGGCAATCCTGAAATTACTGAAGTCAACATTGGCGTCAGGAAAAATCCTGCGATTCTGATATCCGGCCATGATCTGACCGACCTCGAACAATTACTGGAACAGACCAAGGGTACCGGCGTAGATGTGTATACGCACAGCGAAATGCTGCCTGCCCACTATTATCCCGCATTTAAGAAGTACGATAATTTTGCCGGTAACTACGGCAACGCATGGTGGAAGCAAGTAGACGAGTTTGGACCATTCCATGGCCCCATCTTGTTTACTACCAACTGCATTGTTCCACCGAGAAGCGAAGAAATTAGAAGCAGGATCTTCACTACAGGATCTACTGGATATCCGGGCTGCAATCGTATTGAAGCTGACGAAAACGGCAAAAAGGACTTTTCTGAAATTATCGCTCTGGCAAAAACTCTTCCTGCTCCCGATGAAATTGAGACCGGTTCTATTGTCGGAGGTTTTGCTCACAACCAAGTTTTAGCTTTGGCCGACAAGGTTGTCGATGCTGTAAAAACCGGAGCAATCAAAAAGTTCTTCGTTATGGCCGGATGTGACGGCAGGATGAAGTCGAGAGCGTATTACACCGAGTTCGCCGAAAGGCTCCCCAAGGACACGGTTATTCTCACCGCAGGCTGCGCGAAATACCGTTACAACAAGCTGAAACTTGGCGATATCGGCGGGATTCCAAGAGTTCTCGATGCCGGACAGTGCAATGACTCCTATTCGCTTGCCCTCATCGCGCTTAAGTTGAAAGAAGTATTCGGTCTTGATGATATTAATAAGCTGCCAATCGCGTTCAATATCGCCTGGTATGAGCAGAAGGCCGTCATTGTTCTTTTGGCGTTGCTGTATCTGGGTGTGAAGAATATCCATCTCGGGCCTACTCTCCCAGGCTTCCTGTCTCCAAATGTTGCGAAGGTTCTGGTTGAGAAGTTTGGCATTGCTGGTATCGGCACTGTAGATTCCGACATTGAATTGTTTATGGCTTAATATCAAAAAAAACAAGTCCCGCCGATATGGTATTTACCTAACGGCGGGACTTATAAATATCCGAGATCAATCATGACAAATCTGTTCACTGCTGCGCAAAGTTGAAACATATGTTAATCGCAGGTTCTAGAGTCCAATATGTTTATGCTCTATGCTTACCGTAGTGAATGGCACTTTTGGGGCAAACCTGCTGACAGTTTGTGCATTGATGGCACAATGCGGTTTTTATAATTGCCTTTTTATCCTCTGAGGAAACTAGGATTGCATTCGAAGGGCAAACTTTTCTACATAGTTTACAGCCGACGCAAGCATCCTTATCAACTTTTTCAGAAAACCTTGCAAAACGGCCAAAGGTCCTTTGCAAAGCGCCAAACGGGCAGATGAGATTATGAAATACTTCTGGTTTATATCTGAGTGTGATGAGTACCGATACAACCAGCCAGAAAGGCAGAATCGGCAGGTCAATATGCAGCAGTCTTTTTGAAAGCAGCATCATCACTATACTGATAAATAGAGTAATCCATGTTAAATATCCGCTTTTCAGCCACTTAGGGGTATTCGGTGTTTGAAGCTTCAGCTTTTTGGACAGCCATTCGGTGGGGATCATCAGAGTATTCATAGGGCAAACATACCCGCAGTAAATCCTGCCGAAAATCAGAGCGACAACCAGGCTTGCTCCGAACAACGCAAGCCAAAGTACTACTTTTCCATTTGCCAGAAGGAAGATAAAAAGAGCGAGAAACAGTATGCGAATAATGCTGGCTAAGTATTTCATGATACTATTTCCTCCTTGTTCAGAATAATTGCTTTAGATGGACACTTTTCGATAGATTCTTTGAGAGCCAGCACCGCTTCCTTCCCTTCGGGCATTTTCGTGACTACAGCTTTGTTTTGGTTCATTTCATAGTACTCAGGGAGGAGCTTTACACAGAGACCGCAACCGATGCAATAATCTTCTTTAATCTCCAGTGTTTCCGCCTTTTTCGAATCAACAGGTAAATCCTTCTTTTTTACAATCATGCCGGTTATATAAGCCATTACGAATATCACGATAACCGTAAGCACCCATCTGATAATCATGAAATTTACACCAAGGAACTTTGCCTCGTTAGCAAGCATGGGAACTTTGATGACTGCCCAAGAGCTTAATATAATAACGATGTTGGATATACTTGCACCTTTCCCAAGCAGAGTCTTGCTGATAGGAAATGCGGCGTAAATGGGACCGGCCGAGATACTTCCCAGTAATAGAGCAAGCAGGTTGCCCCTAAAACCTGATTTTTCTCCGAACCCTCGCATGATCATTTCTTTCGGAACCAGAGCTTCAATAACAACGGTGAGTAAGAATATAACTGGCAGTACCTGAAGCATTTCGACTAGATAATAAACGCTGTTGCCAATCGATTTTATTGCCTTATCGGGCGATATAACTAGTATCACAAGGTATGCGAGTGCAACAAGAAAAAGCAGCTTGTTCTTCTTTACTATTGAAACAGCCTTCACAAAATCACCCCCATCGTAAGTGCGATCACAATCGCAAATCCAAAGCTAAGAGCGTTTCTGGTAAGCGCAAATTTTGTCCCGAACTCTTTCTTTTCGAGCGGGAAAGTTACAATTCCAACCATTGTGAGAGTTGTAAGAAATGCAACTGCCGGTACAATGCTCGCACCAACATCAACTAAAGATCCAACCAACGGAAACGCAACAAAAGCCGGTATAAGGGTAATACTCCCAACAAGTGCTGAAACAACTGTTGACACAAATGTGTTTGCCGAACCTAAAACTATTTTTATTGTTTCAGGCGGGATGAATGTCAGGACAAGACCGATTAAAAATATGATGGCTACAATTTCACCTAACATATTTCCCATCATACCCTTTGATTTTTTCATTGCAGCAAATGTTTTCTTCTTATCCTTTATGAGTGAAATAACGGTAAGAACAATTGCTATTATCCAGAACGCAATTGTAAATATATCCATACTTAACCTCCTTCTATTGCTATAACCCTATTATAATGATAGAATAAGCAAAAAGGTGTTACCAATGTAACACCTCGGGAGTATGTCATGAAAAAATATTTTGAACTAATGCGAGAGATTGATCTTATAAAATCAATAAAGCCTCAGGAAATTGATTCGTACTTAACTGAAGGAAGCTGTAAAATAACCCAGTATGGGAAAAACAATATTGTTCATTTTGTTGGGGAAGTCTGCTCAAAGCTTGAGATCATTCTCTCTGGGAAAGTGGTTATTGAGCGTATTGACGAGTCTGGCAATCTAATGACAATAGCGGAGTTTTTTGGCGGTGATGTTCTTGGCGGCAATCTGATGTTTTCAAAAAATCCATATTACCCGATGACCGTCACGGCCAAAGAAGCTACATTGATTTTAGAGATAAACAAGGATCGTCTGTTCAGTTTGTTTTCAGATAATCATGAATTTCTAAAGAGCTATCTTGAGTATGTATCGGACCACACGGTCATCCTTGGTGATAGGATAAAGCACTATGTGAACAGGACAATCCGTGAGAGCATCGTGAGCTATCTGGATTATGAATGCAAAAAGCAAAATTCAAATATAATCAAACTTAGTATGACAAAAAAGGCGTTGGCTGAAAGAATCGGAGTTCAAAGGACATCTTTATCCAGAGAACTTGCCAAAATGAGAGCGGAGGGATTGATAGAATTCGACTCTGTCTCTATTAAGCTGTTACACAATTTCCTGAATAAACATTAATCAAATCAGGATTCCTGTTGATATATTCCCGCGAACAGAAATGACCCATAAATACCCTATAGACATGTTCCCTTGCACGGAAAATCAACCGAACACCTCGACAAAAGGAATATGGTGAGCTGCCATTAGCTTGGTATCACAGCCTTGAAACCGCTTGTACAGTATGTTTTTGAAAAGGAGCTGCGCTCATTGGTTTGCCACCCGCTGCCGAACTCCTTTCAAAGCTCATTTTCACCGGCACCTAGTGCTAGTATATAAGTATAGACATAAAAAGTTGAACACCTTATAATAAATAGCGTATAGTAAAGGAGAAGTTCAACATGGCAAAGGATCAAAAGAAGTATACCCAAGAGTTTAAGCAACAACTTGTGGATCGATACAATACAGGAAATTATTCATTTCCGAAGTTATCCAGCGAATATGGCGTAGCAAAATCAACGATTCTAAACTGGGTGAGAAATTTAAGCCCAATCCAGGTATCAGAAACAGAAATCATCTCAGTGAAGGAGTATAAAGCACTTCAAAAGAAAATGAGAGACCTTGAAATCGAGAATGAAATATTAAAAAATGGAGTGTTATCATAAAAGTACAGTCAAAACGACAAGGAAATGATAAAATAAAGAAAACAGAGAGGACTGTACACCCAAATGGCAAAAAAATACACACCCGAATTCAGAGCAGAGGCTGTCAAGCTATCTCAAGAAATTGGCGCACGGCCAGCATCTGAACGCCTCAACATCAATCTTGATACAATGTATACCTGGATTAGCAAGGCGAAGCATCATCAAAGCGAAGTTGATGCCTTAATCCAGAAAAAAGGTGGTACGGTCGCCCTGGCCGATGAAAACAATCAACTAAGGCGTAGACTTCGGGAACGTGAAGAAGAAATCGAAAT
>NZ_FNRK01000045.1 GCF_900107815.1 Eubacterium aggregans | reverse complement strand
GGTCGCAATTTACAAGCACAGCCTTCCGAACCGCATTGGCTGCAAAGGGCGCAATCCAAAGTATGAGCAGTGTTGGTCGATGCTATGATAACGCCCGGATGGAGAGCTTTTTCGCAACGCTCAAGAAAGAAAAACTTTATCGTATTGATACGATGAAGATGACCCAGGAGATGGTCAAGACGATTATCTTTAGATATATCCAATACTATAATCATCGTCGGATTTACAGCACCAACGATGGTCTCCCGCCGCTCTCTAAGCGGGCACTTTACCACTGTACTGTTGCTGCATAATTCTCCTTGCCGATGGGACTAAACTTTTATTGACAATTCCAGTTGGAGGAACTGCAAACGGAACTGCTGAAGCTTGCCACCTCCAATGCCGATTATGATAAAGTCGGCGATGAGATACACCGACTGCGTGACCAGAAACAAAAGATGCAGCTTGAAAGTGCTAACCGTGATGAACTCAAAAAGCGCATGGCTGATATGAGCACATTCCTAAAAAAGCAATCCACCGCCCTCGCTGAATACGACGAGCAGCTTATCCGCCGGCTGATCGAAAAAGTCAGCATCTATGAGGATAAATTTATTGTGGAATTCAAGTCCGGCGTGACGGTGGATGTAAATGAATAAGCTAAAAATAAACAAGGCACCCTACGGATAACAACGTAGTGTGCTTTTTTTCTTAACAATCCAATGAAGCAAAACCGAACGAGTAATGATGCATTATATTTCGTCGTTGTAGTATTTTTTTAAGAAATCTAATCACAAATACGAGTTTTGTTCCAATTATTCCATTGATTCGTACATTGATTCGTACAGTGATTCAAACTCCTCTTGATGCCGGATAAAAACATCAACAAGCACAGGATCGAAGTGGCTTCCTTTACTTGAAGCGATAATCTCCATGCTCTTTTCGTGTGAAAAAGCATCTTTATAAACTCGCACGGAGCGTAACGCATCATAAACATCGGAAAGAGCCATAATTCGAGCGGATAAGGGTATTTCAGCTCCCTTTAGCCCGTTATTATACCCGCTGCCATTCCATTTTTCGTGATGGTGCAACGCAATATCCATACCCATTGTTAGAAATTCGTTTTTATCGTATTGCTGTCCCACTTTAGATAGTGTGTCATAACCAATCTGAACATGGGTCCTCATAATGGCAAACTCTTCGTTGGTGAGTTTGCCGGGCTTCAGCAAAATGCTGTCTGGAATGCCTACCTTGCCGATATCATGAAGTGGACTGGCTTTATATATGGTTTCTAAAAAAGTGTCGGTAATAATATCTGCGTATTCCGGGACAGTGCGTGCTTTTTGAGCAAGCAGTCGGCAGAAGCTGGCTGTCCGTTCAATATGCGCACCGGTATCGTCATCCCTTGATTCTGACAGCTTAATTAACGCATAAATGGTTGCCATCTGGGAAGATGATATTTCTTGAACTTTCTCTTCCACTAGCAGTTCAAGATGTTGGCTGTATTTCGCAAGCTCGTCTTCAGCCCTTTTCATTTCGGTAACATCTTGAATAGTCCCGTAAAAATGGGTAAGAGCATTTTTAGCATCAAACTTGGAATAAAATCTTAAATGTACCCATTTTATCTTTCCGCTTTTCATTAGCAAACGATACCTGGTTACCCAAGGCTTTTGCGCAACAAACATCTCCTGGAACATTGCATTCACTTGCGCAAGATCGTCCGGATGGACAAATGAAAAAAATAAATCCGAAGTCGCAGGAGTGGAACTGTCAATTTCAAGAATAGCATACATCGACTTTGACCAAGTCATGCTACCCGAAGTAGGATTTATATCCCAACGACCCAACAATGCAATTTCCTGCGCTTCAGCAAGCACTTCGCGGCTGTGCGCTAATTCTTTGTTGATCTGCTCAAGGCGCTTTGCTATTGAGGAATGATCCAGAATTAATTTCGTCAGAAGTTCCGTTTGATTATGGTAGTCAATCTCCTTTGCGAAGCTTTCTAACGCATAGGCTTTGAGGTCGGCATTTAAACACAAGCTATTTGATAATATGTCCTGAAGCATTAAATATCGATTGTTCATATGACTTCTCCCGACAACAGACAATCGATACCGACGTTTTCGATTGAGCGTAAGTGCCGAATAATTGTTTTTACATCCTCTTTTGTTGAGATAACTCTGCCATGCTGAGGGGCTATTCTATCAACATCCAGTTTTTCGATAGTATTTAGGGTGTTTGACAGCGCGCGGTTTGATGTCATGATACTTTTATGGAACTTCACAATTCCGTTGACAGAGCATTCCGTTGAATTCGAGGAACACTTTTTCAGATTCAGACATTCCCTGCAAGCCTCGTCCAGTTCAAGCATCAATGTCCATTGGGTATCAAAGCTGCCAAATAAATCACTTGAGAACAGTGTTTTTGTTTGCGTATCATATGTAACAAAGCTACCCGGGTGATGGCAATAGGGGGTTGCATAAAATTCCAGCCGCCTGCCTGTAGAGAATTCATAATGATTGCCCAATTCGCGAAAATCGAGTTTCTCGGTTTTAGCTGAATAATAATGAATGAAGACGTTGTTCTCTGAATGGGAGATGATTCTTAGCGCATCATTATTTATGATTGCCTCTAGCTGAGGTAAGCTCCCACAAAGATCTGGGTCATAGTGTTGGTAAATCAATCTCGTAATCTGGGAAGGTTCTATTCCCGTTCTTAAAATTTTCAGCATGACAGTGCTGAAATCATCACGGTTCCCACCGTCAATTAAAGCAGCTTCATCTCCCTCAATAATTAGATAGGGATTGCAGTGAAGACCTCTGTTTTCATCAGAGTAACCGACCCAGTAAACACCCTCGGCAATATCTACCGGTTCTTTTTCTAAAGATTCCATTTTAATTTTCACGGTTTATTCCTCCTTGTTGGCAATATAACTTTATCATATCTTCTATAACTAAAGCATCCAACCTGACCACACAACCTCAACTTTTTCAAAAAACATCTAAATTGACCACTTGCAGACACATGTTATCTAAACTAACCACTCGCTAAGCACCGACATCTAAATCGCTCTGTCACGTTCAAAATCACGCCTTTGGACTTGTTTCCGCGAAGCGATATTTTCACAATTCAGCGATCGAATATTTTCTCTCAATCCTCGAAAAGCCCTTATTTACTGGGCTTTTTACACACTCATTTCTTTACCCTTGACATCAATACTACCGTCTCAACATGGGCCGAGTTGGCCTAAATGATGTCTACCGCCGAAACTTCGAACCATACGTTAGTGGAAACAGGTCAACCGTTTTTTATCGTTTTCGAGGTATGTGGGAACATATCAACAGTGTTATGGTTTTAGAGAACATATCAATGGCTATTACTTAGTTCCATACCTACCCTATATATACTTATCAGTAGTAAACAAGTCTATTCGTAAATCCCATATGTCTTATTAACATTTTGAATAAAAATAATGCCGTTACCTGCCTTATCAATATCCAGCCTTTCACGTATTGATGATACAACTGCTTCAGTTATATCTTCTTTAGTAAGTATCATAACTATTTCCTTTTCAGGTTCTATATCCATGTTAAACAATTTGCTCGTTTCATGTACGCCTGATCCTCTTGCATTGATTATTGTTCCACCCTTTGACCCTGCAGCCTTTGCTGCTTCAATTACTTCTTCAGCCTTTCCTCTATTAACGATTGTAATAATAAATTGATACATAGGTTCATTTACACCTCTTTCTTCTTTTTGTTCACAAATACAACACCTTGATCCAACAATTTCACATGTACTGGTAGTAAAAACAATTCCATGGTTTGGTTTTTCAAACTGAAAATCTTTGTTTAGTTCAACTAAAGCACGATCTGCAGTATGTTTATCTGTTCCCATTAAAACTATTTCCTTCTTTTCATCATATAAGGAAAAGAACTTTAATAGTGAATTATTAACAGTTCCTCTTCCCAGGAAAACTGTTCCCCCAGAAATTCCATATTCCTTCGCCTTATGCAAAACCCTGCTACCCGATCCATAGTTTACAATTACATAAATCAATTCAAAAATAGGTATATTATCATAATTAATCATCCTTCTTTTCAACTCCTTTAGTTTTTGACTTTAAAGCAAATACCAAACCTAAAGCTTCTAAGGTTATAATTGGTGTCATGGCAACCATCGCTATCATACCAAAACCATCAACCATCAAATCTGCCCCTTCAAAAGCATTTGCAGCCCCTTGAATAAAGGCTAAAATAAAAGTTGCTGTCATAGGTCCTGTTGCTACACCACCCGCATCAAAAGCTATCCCTACAAAAAGTTTAGGTGTAAAAAACATCAGCAATATACAGACAATATATCCGGGCAATAAGTAATGCCACAACTGTATATCTAACACCAAAACTCGAATGACCGATAGCGCTACTGCTAAACCAACTCCAATTGCCAATGGAACCAGTACTACTTTTCTCTTTACATAGCCACTCGTTATATCTTCAATCTGATGTGTCAAAACGTAAACAGCTGGTTCTGCTAAGATAGTTACCACTCCCAATATAAAACCAATAATAATAATGTAAGCCTTATTATCCAATAAAACTAAATTATTACCTATACTCGTTCCTACATCCATAAAACCAGCATTGACTCCTAAGAAAAATATGAACAGTCCTACAAACGAAAACCCAAAACCTGTTAGTAGTTTACGCAAGTCTCTTTTCGATAATTTAAAAGTAACTTTTTGCAGAACCAACAGTATTACTAACAAAGGTAGGATAGCCATAAAACTATCTTTCAAATTATCTAGAATTATTCTAACAAATGAACTGATTATAGAATCCGAGTCAGAAATACTCGAATCAAGTGTAGCAGAAAACTCATATGTTTTCGTAAATATATCTAAAATCATAACTGATATAATAGCACCTGTTGATGCAATAGCAACCAATCCAAAGCTATCCTTTTCAGATGCCTTACTATCTTTTTTCAGCTTTGAAATACCAACAGAAAGAGATAGAATAAATGGCACTGCCAGTATTCCTGTTGTTGAGCCTGAAGCATCAAAGGAAATTGCTAAAAATTCTCTAGAAGTGAATATTGATAACCCGAATATAATTAGGTATAAAATGATTAGTATTTTATATAAAGGAACATTATATAAAACCCTTAAAAATCCTAGTGCCAGTAATATTGCTAAACCAATAGACACAATAACAAGTATGCTTATGCTTGGTATTTGTCCTGAAGTAACTAAATCAACTTGATTCGCAAGAACCATTAGACCTGGCTCTGCGATAGATATAAAGAAACCAAGTATGAGTCCGCCTATCAGCACTATCCACAACTTATTTGATTTCGCAAGTGATGATCCTGTTAGATTTCCAAGTGGAGTAATCCCAATATCAATTCCTAGTAAAAAAATAGTCAAACCCAATACCACAAATATAGAACCAATTAAAAATCTAATAATTAAAGGGGTTTCCATCGGTGATATAGTAAAATTAAGTATTAATACCATCACTGTAATCGGGAGGACCGAGAACAGTACTTCTTTAAATTTTGAAACAATCACATTCAAAGCAGTCATCCTTTCTCATTTTTAATTATGCTTTCTATGATGTAAGCAACACCTCACTCATAAATTTTCTTAGTTTCTATTCCTATATAGATTATTGTTTACCGATCTGATATTGTCAATAATAGTTGACAGATTTCCCTCAAGGATTCAGCGACCTTATGCAACATCCTGTAAGGACTGGTAATATTGCTGCCTCTTTA
>NZ_FNRK01000021.1 GCF_900107815.1 Eubacterium aggregans | reverse complement strand
AATGCCCTAAAAGTTTCAATCATACAGACAGCAGCTCCTATAAAGGAAAAAGTTCAATTCTGCTATTACCGATTAGCGAAAGGTATCTCTGGTATACTGTCGTATGCAAAAGAAGGTGTCAGGCTTTGGTTCAGAACAAAACGTCCTGCATACCGTCAACTTTGCTTTAAGCTGATTGCATAAATAGATAACATAATATTTCTCTTAAAGTCCGGTTCCCACGGGGCTTGTTTCGGTGACTCTATTCGAAGTATTGTCCTTTTATTTTTCAAAAAAAAGACAGATTGGTACTTTAGGAGAAGTTATATTTTTTAAAAATTACATTTTACGGAAACTCAAGCAGATCAAAAGATAAAAAAGCCGTTGTCCATAGGACAACGGCTTAAGGATGGAAGGTCGCGGTTTTAAATAATTATAAAAGTTGAATCTCTATCCAAGTAAAGTTGCTAAAGCAGGAAGAGCAGTGGTGTAAGATGCCAGTAATGCACCCACGATCCCACCGATTAAAGAACCAACGATTGGCACCCAAGCATAACCCCAGTCAGCATCGCCATGGAATAACACAGCATAAGCCAGACGGGGAGAAGTATCACGGGCTGGGTTCATGGCGAAGCCTGTGGTTGAACCTAAGGAGAAACCGCAGCTCATGATGATCCCATAAACAAAGAAGTAGTTGAGTCCAACATCACCGACTAATTTAGCACCAGTACCGATGCTGACGATGAAGAAAACCAGAGCGAAGGTTGCAAAAGCTTCACCAACAACGTTCATGGGCAGGTTACGAATGGCAGGACCAGTACAGAAGATACCGCGAAGGTCTTCTTTGGCTGCGCCATTGTCCAAGGTCAGTTTGAACTGATCGTGGAAAACTACATAAACTAAGATTGCACCAACGAAACCACCCAGCATCTGAGCGACGATGTAACCAAGGACGCCAGACCATGGGAAAGCACCGATAACGGCTAAGGAAATGGTCAGAGCAGGATTAAAGTGGGCAGCGGATTGAGTACCGAATGCCATAGCCGGCAGCATAACTGCCAAACCCCATCCAAGCATTGTGTAGATTGGACCAGCACCTTTAAATAAGGAACCATCCAAAGATAAACTGGCGCAAACGCCATCCCCTAAAAGAACGAGCAGCATGGTGCCGATAAATTCGGCAATATAAGCAGTAAACATTTTTCATCCCCCTTTGAATGAATAATATTAAGTAGAATTGCATTTAGATTGCGATTCCTTCCACAGTTAATAGTTTACAGCTCAAGGAAGCCTTTGTAAATTGAAAAATTGTGATAGGGCAATAACCAGAGGTTATATCTGAAAATAGATGTTTAGCGTTGCTTTTTATGCTATAATATTATCATTAAAATGAGTAACAGGAGGTCTGAGGATGGCGGAAGAATTCTATACACCAAAGTACGATGGCATCATTTTTGATTTGGATGGGACCCTTATCGATTCCCTGGAGGACCTGATTGACGCATGCAATAGCATGCTTGGACATTATGGATTGCCGCCAAAGAGTTATGAAGAGGGCAAGGGTCTCATTGGCCGAGGGATACGGAATCTGGTTAAACGGGCTTTGCCAGAGGAAATGGGGAAGGATGAAAGTCTTTTGGATGAGGCGGAGGCCTTCATGAAAGCGGATTATGCCACCCGATACACCCGTAAAACCCGGCCCTATGATGGGATAAAGGAATTGATTCGATACCTCCATGTCAAGCGAATTCCCTTTGGAATTTGTACCAATAAGCCCATAGAGGCTGCCCGGGAAATCGTGGATGGGCTCTTCGATATTAAGGAGTTTGTGGACGTTATTGGCCAGCAGGCGGGACAGCCCCGAAAACCCGATCCCACCCAAACCCTGGCTTTAGCAGAAAAAATGGGTGTGGCTCCAAAGCGCTGTATCTATATGGGTGACAGCAAGGTGGATTATGAAACGGCCAAAAACGCCGGGATGCTGCCTGTGCTGTGTACCTGGGGATTTACGGCACCTAAGGAGTTAGAAGCTTTTAAGGATGCTATCTGGATTAAAAAACCCCATCGCGCCATCGATGCCTTCAAATATGGCTTTGACATGTATTCAATCTTTGGAGAGTGTAAAGACGACGAGCTCAACGGATAAAACAAAGAACCTGTGGCATCACAGGTTCTTTGTTTTATCCAGAGGTGGAGATGGATTGCTTTTTAAAAAGGAGGCACAAAATGACAATGCGAATCATCCTTGGGCGACCAGGCCTGGATGGTGTGTCCCCCAGGACCCAAGTTTACGAGGAAATCAAGGAAGCGACATTGGCTGGAAAGGAGGGACTGATTCTGTTAGTCCCGGAACAATATACCCTGGGGGCGGAACAGGCCCTGATGGCACATCTGAACAAGCCGGGCCTCATGGGGATAGAGGTGCTGAGCTTAGGCCGTCTGGCCACCCGGGTATTCCAGGAGGTGGGGGGGATTACCCGCACGGTGGTGGACGACCATGGGCGGCGAATGCTTTTGGCTAAAAGTCTGGGCAAGGTGCGGCCTGGGCTGACTCTTTATAAAAAAAGTGCCAGCCGTCCCGGGTTTTTAGGGGAGCTGGCAGCCTTTATCGGAGAGCTGAAGCAAAACCGAATTGATGGAGAAGCTCTGGAGGCGGCGGCCCAGGGATTGGCAGAGAATAGCCTGCTCAGACAAAAGCTAAAGGACATGGCCACCCTTTATGAGAGCTATGAAGGGGAGCTGGGAACGGAACGCTGGGATGAAGATACCCGGGCGGACATGCTCTGTGAGCGGATACCCCAAAGCGACCAGCTCCGGGGCGCGACGGTGTGGATCGATGGTTTTTTCACCTTTTCCACCAGTGATTTCGCCATTATTGAGGCCTTAGCTGGCCAGGTAAAGGGGCTGACCATGTCCCTGGTAGGGGATATCGATCCCCTGGCACCGGATGCTAGCATTTTTAGCATTTGCCGGGCCACCTGTGAGACCATGGCGGCCATTGCCAAGGGAAGCGGCCAAGAGTTCCAGGTGATCTCCTTGTCAAAGGAAGGGCCGAAAACACCGCTGTCCTATTTAGAGGGACAGCTCTACGCCTATTGTCCCAAGCCCTGGACCGGCCCGGTATCGGGTATTAAAATCTTCCAGGCAGCCAATCCCTGGGAGGAAGCCCGAGGGGCGGCCCAGGAGATTTTAACCCTTGTCCGGGATGGTGGGTATAGCTACAAAGATATCGCTATTCTTTGCGGCGACCCGGGGACCCAGGGGGGGATGATTGCCCGGGCATTGTCGGCCTATGGCGTTCCCAGCTTTCGGGATGAAGCTGTGGCGGTTTCGGAGAACCCCTTGATTGAAGGGCTGTTGTCTGCCCTGGAGGCAGTGGAACGGCGTTATTACGGCGACGCCCTCATGGCTTACGCAAAATCCGGTTTTGCCGGAGTCGATCCGGAGGCGTGCAACCCTCTGGAAAACTACGCCCTGGCCTGGGGAATAAAGGGTGGAAAATGGCGGGTCCCCTTTACGCAAGGGGGGGACTCCTGGAATCTGGAGGATCTAAATCGGGGGAGGGAGACCCTCATGGGACCCCTCATGAACCTACAGGAAGCCATGGATGGAGTAGAAACCTACCGCAGCCGTCTCACAGCTACCGTCGCTTTTTTAGAGGAAATACAGGCCCCCCAGACCTTATCGTCCCTGGGGGAAGCCCTGGCAGAAAAGGGAAACTATGAGGCCCAAAGCCATTTTCACCAGATCTGGAATGTGTTGATGGAGGTCCTTGAGCAAATCGAAGGGGCCATGGGCGATGAGACCTGCAACCTTCAGGAGTACCGCCGAATTCTGGAAAGCGGCCTCTCAACCTACACCATCGGGGTGCTGCCCACCAGGCGGGATGTGGTCACCATTACTGACGCCTTCAGAAGCCGGGGCGGGAAGGTAAAGGCCCTTCTTGTCCTGGGGGCCAATGAAGGGCTTTTGCCCGCAGAGGATAACCACTATACCCTTCTGACGGAGTCCGACCGCAGACGGCTGGCGGAGGCAGGGATTACCCTCCAGGACAACCCCAGCTACCGCAGAAGCCGGGAGGATTATGCCATCTACACCCAGCTGACCCGGGCTACGGAGTCCTTGTATCTGTCCTACACCCTGTGTGATGAAGAGGGACAGAGCCAATTGCCCTCCAGCCTGGTAAGGGGCCTTCGCAGCGTCTTTCCATCCCTTTCAGTGATGGGCGGGACCCCGGGGGAGGATGATCTTAAGTGGCTGGCAGGCAGCCAGGGAACCTTGGAGGAATTAGGCCGCCGTTTGGCAGAGGGCCGAACCCCAGCCCTGTGTGCCCTGGCCCAGGGATATTATCGGGAGGATTCCCACTGGAATGCCGCCTATCATCAGATGGAGAGGGCTTTAGAATACCGAGGGGTGGGAGATACCCTGCCGGTAGAGCTGGTATCGGCAGTGTACGGCACCCCGGTTAAAACCAGTATCTCCCGACTGGAGCAATACCGCTCCTGTCCCTTTGCCCACTTTATCCATTATGGCCTTAAGCCCCAGCCCCGGGAGGAATATATCGTCACGCCGCCGGATATCGGAACCCTGCTCCATAGTGTCATCGATGGGGTGTTCAAGCGGGCCGCCGGTGCGGGGCTGGCCCTGTCGGAACTGGATGGGGACACAAGGAACCACTGGGTGGAGGCAGAATTAGAGAATCAGATTCCCCAAATGGCAGGCCAGGTCTTTGAAAGTACCGGGGCTTACCGGTTTCTGGGTAAAAAACTGAAGCGTGTGGGGATACAGACCGTACGGATGTTAGCGGAGCACCTGGGACAGGGGGATTTCACCTTTAAGTATAGTGAGCATCATTTTACCCAACCCGTGGACTCTCCGGCTCTCCCCAAGGGAACCAGTGTCCGGGGGGTGGTGGACCGTATTGATACCTACACTAAGGACGGGGAAACCTTTATCAAGGTGATCGACTATAAAACCGGGGCCAAGGCCATTAATCTGGCGGAGGTTTATTACGGCATCTCCCTCCAGCTTTTGGTGTATATGGACGCTGGCATGGCCCTGGCCGCCCAGGAAGAGAGGGAGACTTTATGCCTGCCTGGGGGCACCTTTTATTTCCACGTGGACGATCCCATGGTCAGTGGAGAGGGCCTGACTGGGGAAGATCTGCAGCGGGAGCTGGATAAGAAGTTTAAAATGAAGGGGATCTTTTTGGACGATCCCCGGGTGATTGCTGCCCTGGATGTGGAAAATGCCAAAAGCTCGGCCATTTTTGAGAAGGGTTCGGCCCTTTCACGGTTCGATATCGAAGAATTTGGGGACCTACTCCGATATATTGAAGCTATTATTGAAGAAAGCTTGGTTAATATATTGGGGGGGGACATCACCATTGCTCCCTATAAAATGGGGAACCAAACGGCCTGTGATTATTGTGAATATAAAAGCATCTGCCAATTTGATGAAAGCCTGGAGCGCTGCGCCTATCGGGTGCTTCGGGAGAAAATCACCAAGGAGCTGCTTTTAGAGGAAGCGAGGGAGGATCGCGATGAAGTGGACTGAGGATCAGTTCCGGGCCATTGCCACCCGGAACACAAATCTGCTGGTGTCAGCAGCCGCCGGATCGGGAAAAACCGCCCTACTCATCGAGCGTATCCGGCGGATGATTATGGAAGAGGGGGTCCCTGTTTCTGGGCTTCTGGTCCTCACTTTTACGCGGTCAGCCGCAGCAGAAATGAAGGATCGCCTGAAGCGGACCCTCCAGGAGGCCCTTTTAGAGCCCCAAGCAGAGCATGCGGCTATTTTAGAGGCCCTGTCTGCCCTGCCCACGGCCTCCATTTCAACCCTCCATGCCTTTTGCCAGGGAATCCTTAGAGAGTATTTCCAGGAGGCAGGCATCGATCCGGAATTCATTCTGGGGGGAGAGGGGGAGCTGACCATTATGCGCCGGGAGGCCATGGACAATCTCTTCGAGGAAAAATACCAGGCCATTCCCCCGGAGGAAACCGATGCCTTTGCCCAGCTGGTGGAAATGTACACCGGCAACCGGGATGACCAGGGATTAAAGGAGCTGGTGGAAAAATTCTATAATTTCCTCATGACCCTCCCCAATGCCCAGGCCTGGTGTGAAGGTGCCCTTCAGAATTTTGACATGAACCCCCAGGATTTTTGGGAAAGCCCTTGGGGTAAGACCATGCGCCAGGATATGGCCGTGGGTTTAGGGGCAGCCCAAGAGATTTTAGAGGAATGCCTGGTGATGGTGGAGGACAGCGAAATCTTCGCCAAAACCCAGGAACAGCTAGCCGGGGATGCCCAGGGTGTGACCCGGGCCCTGGAAGCCTTAGAGGAAGGGCCCGAGGCGTACAGTGTCGCCCTTAAGGCCATTACCTTTCCAAGATACAAGGGCAGCCGGGAGGACAAAGAGACCAGCGATGCCATTAAGGATCAGCGCAATATGTCCAAGGAGGTCGTGAAGGCCATTCAGAAAAAAATGGCGGGGGGTCTGGAGGCCTCCCTGGAGGCGCTGTCCCAAATGAAAGGCCCCATAGAAGCCCTGGTGGCCCTGACCATGGATTTCTGGGGCGCCTTTAGAAAGCGAAAGGAAGAAAAAGCCATGCTGGATTTTAATGATTTGGAGCAGTATACCTTAAAGGTCCTGGAAAACCCCTCCATTGCCGCTGAGCTCCAGGCCAAATATCAGCATGTTTTTTTGGATGAATACCAGGATACCAACGGTATGCAGGAGGCCATCATCCAGTGCATCTTAAGACGGGACAACTATTTTATGGTGGGGGATGTCAAGCAGAGCATTTATCGCTTTCGGTTGGCAGATCCGGGGATTTTTATAGAAAAGTACAACCGATTTAAAGGGTCGGATACCCCAGAGGAAACCCTCATCACCCTGAGTCAGAATTTTAGAAGCTGCCAAGGGGTGGTGGATGGTGTCAACGGGGTCTTTGAGAAAATTATGACACCGGAGCTGGGGGAGGTGGACTACGATGACCGGGCCAGGCTGTATAAAGGCATGCCCGGAGACGGGCCCTATACCCGCACTGTGGTCCATATTCTGGAAACGGGACGGGATGAGGAAGACGCCAGCACTAACAGCTCACCGGTGGAATGTGAGGCCGCCTTTATTGCCCGGGAAATCCAGGGCATGGTGGGAAAGCCCATTTACATCACCAAGTCCGGAGAGACCCGGACCCTGCGCTACCGGGATATTGGGGTGCTGATGCGGGCGGTGGCAGCCACCGGGGATACCTATGCCAGGATTTTTTCAGAAGCCGGCATCCCCGTTTATTTTGAAGGGGGACGGACCTATTACGAATCCCTGGAAATTATTCTGATTCTCAACCTCCTTAAAATCATCGACAATGGGGATCAGGACATTCCCCTGGTATCGGTGATGCTTTCCCCCATGGGGGGCTTTACCGTGGAGGAATGCACCAAAATCCGCCTGGGGGCAGAGATGCCCTGGTTTCATCAGAGCCTCAGGGCCTATGTCCAAAACCAGGAGGATGATCTGGCCCGTAAGGCAGGGGCCTTCCTGGAGAAGCTGCGGGAATGGGCCCTGGATGCCCAGACCCTCAGCGTAGAGGATTTTTTGTGGAAGCTCTACCAGGACACTGGCTATTACGCTTTTGTGGGAGCCTTACCCGGAGGGGCCCAGCGCCAGAGTAACCTGCGGGTACTGTTAAAGCGAGCCGGGGATTATAAGCGCTCGACCCTCAAGGGGGTTTTTCACTTCATTGCCTTTATTGAACAGATGAAGAAGCATAAATTTGATACATCCCCGCCAGTTACCCTGGGGGAAAACGCCGATGTGGTGCGGATTATGAGCATCCATAAAAGCAAGGGACTGGAATTCCCTGTCGTTTTTGTGGCGGGGATGGGCCGGCGCTTTAACACCAAAAGTAATAGTGGACGGGTTCTCTTTCACAAGGATCTGGGGATTTGCCCGGACAAGGTGGACCCGGAAAGCCGGCTCGTTGAGCCCACCATTGCCAAGGCCCTCTGTGGGGAACGGGTACGGGTGGAGTCCTTATCTGAGGAAATGCGGCTTCTTTATGTGGCCATGACCCGGGCCATGGAGTCTCTGATTTTGGTAGGGGGCGTGAAGGATCTTAAAGGGAGCATGGTCCGGTGGCAGCGTCCTGCCAGCCTATTTTATTTAAAGAAAGCCCAATGCTTTTTAGATTGGGTCATGCTGTCTGCTGTGGATGGCGGCTCGGTGATGCCTGCTCTGCCAGAGGATGGGGGGAAGGCCATAACACCCATGGGCTGTTATGATATTACCCTTCATTCCCAGGGAAGTGGGGAAAGTGCCGTCCTGGGGAAAGCGACAGCACCCCTGACCTTGGAAAATTTGGGGGATATTGGACTGGCGGAAGAGGTCCGCCGGCGTCTGGCCTGGCGTTACCCCTCCCCAGGGGAGAGAGAGCCTCCCGAGAAAATGACCGTTACCGAAATTGCAAAGGTCCGAGCGGGAAACCTGGAAAACGGAGTGGAGGCGCCAGAGTTGGTGATACGGCCAGCCTTTTTACAACAAAGCGCAGCAGGCTTCGCTCCGGCAGAGTTGGGTACCGGCATCCACACCATCCTCCAGGGGTTGGACCTCCAGAAAATTCGAGACTGCGGACAAGACCCGGATGACCTGGCGGATACCATTGAAAAGCAGGCCGCCAATATGGCCGCCCAGGAACGCATTGCCCCGGAGCTTTTGGCGGCCCTCAACTTAGAGCCCATCCAGCGTTTTTTCACAACAGAAACAGGACGGCGCCTCCTGGCTGCAAAAACCCTCCAGCGGGAATTGCCCTTTAACTATCAGGTGGAGGCCGCCCGCATCCGGCCCGAGTGGGCCGGGCAACGACAAACCATCACCATCCAAGGGATGATTGACTGCTGCTTTTTAGAGGATGGTGCCTGGGTTCTGTTAGATTATAAAACCGACCGTTTCTTTGGTGCCAAAGAAAAAGAGCGGCTAGTGGCCCGGTACCAGACCCAACTGGGTCTGTACGCCGAGGCACTGGCCGCCCTTACCGGCATTCCTGTGAAGGAACAACGGCTATGCTTTTTAATGGAAAATGTGTAAGGCCGGTGGCTGCTCACTTTTTGCGCAACAACTGGTGCAGATAAATTAGGAGCAAAATGGAGAGTGTAAACTCCGGAGTAAACTTTTTAATCAGGGTCCTTATGGTGGGAATGGGCAAGTCTTTGGAGGAACCCACAAACAGGACATAAAAAGAAATAAAATCGAAGAGGCTTCCGGGGCGATAATTATTATCGGCATCGAAGGCCTTTTTGATGGTATCATCCCGTTTGATAAAGGCGAGGTTGCTCCGGGTAAGGGTCTCCAGAGCAGTAAGAATCGCCAGTAAAAACCGGTCCGGGGTGTAAGCTGCCATCCGCTCCACCCCAAGGCTGCGGCCAGCCATCTCCAAAAGGACCAGCAAGGGCGGTTCATCCTTGGGGTAGTTTGTCCGCCGCAGAACATTCGCAATGGCCATCACGATGGTATCCTTTTTAGAATTCTCCGGAATACCGAGAAGCATGGCGACCTCCTGGCGGGCATTGACATCCTCCAAGGGAGAACCCATAAACTCCGCCAGCTTTTCGTAAAACTGCGTGCCAGAAGCCGTATTGAAATAATAGTATTTCCCCAAAAGCTGTCCGAAGGTTTTTTTACAATCCAAATCCCCCATCTCAATATTATTGCGGATGGTTTCCTGGTCAAATTCCAGGGTCATCCCCAGGTATTCAGAATTTTCAACCACCGTTAAATGGATATCATTGTGTTCCACCCGTTGTTTAAAGCCAATGGCGGGGAACTCCACAGAAATAATATTTTTGTAGCCGCTGCTGGCCATAAAATTAATGGGGACATTATCATAAAACCCCCCATCTAAATAGGTTTTTCCGTCAATTTCCTGGCGTTGAAAAACCGGGAGAGCAGCACTGGCTAATAAATAATCCAAAAGCTTTCCCTGTGGGATTTCTTCAATCATGAGCTGGGTGGGACTGAGTGTGTTTAATTCCACCGTGACAAGCCCCAGACGAATGGGCGATTTTCGTATCTTATCTTCATCAATCAGTCGAGACAAATTTTCCCGCAGGGGGCTGATATCCAGTCCCCCTCGAAACAAATCATTAATAAAAGCAAGGCGAAAAAAATCAAAGCTAGCGCCGGACCAGTGATTGAGATATTTATTGACCATGGTGGTATTGAGTTTCAGCACCTGGTTAATGGTTAAATTCGTCCAAAAGTCGTAGGCCGCATCAAAATCATTCTGGGCGATCAGGGCAGCATTCAGGGCCCCGATGGAGGTTCCAATAACACAGGATATGGGAGTATCCATCTCCTGAAGGGCCTTCCAAACCCCAATTTCAAAGGCACCCTTAGTACCGCCGCCACTGAGGACTAATCCGTATTCTTTTTTTTCATCCATAAGGATACCTCCTAAATATAATGCCCATCCATGATGTCGAATAAATCGGGGTGATGGGGAGTGTAATCATCGTATTGATTCAAAAAAGGTGAAAAAACAGTGCTGTCCATAAAAGTCGAAATCAGTGCTGGAAGAATAAAATTCAGCAGAATACCCAGGATTCCAAAGATTAAACCAAGGAGTGCCAGGGTATAAGAACGATGGGTCACTCGAAGCTCCTGAAAGGCCAGAATGGCGAAAAGAATGGCTAGGACACCAGTCCAAAATGCATTGCCATAGGGGGCGGTAAACAAGGTGAGAATACCGCTGGCCAGGGCCAGAATATCGTAGCTGCCCCAGAGCTTTGCCTTGGGCGGGTCGATACGCACCTGGGAAAAATCCGCCGGATTGCTCCGGATGGCAAAGAGGAAGAAGGGGGCAGCAATGGCCGTGACCGGAACGATGGACAAAACGGTATAGAGTACGGCATTGTGCCCTGCGTAGATTTTATACAAACGGTACAGCCCGCAATAGCCGTATACCAGCACCGCGATATTTACCAGAATAAGTAAAAACCAGCCCATAAAAGGAATGGCTCCTAAAGCAGAATTCAGGAAAATAAGGGCGAACCCTGAAAGGGGCAGGAATAGACTGGCCCATGGAATATACCAGGAGCCGATGAGGACGCCATCCCCAATCAAGCCACCGTGGATATAGCGGCTTGCCCCTGGGACCCAGGCCAGCCAGGAATGCTTGAAGTGGCGGTTCTTGGCCATGGTATAAAGGGCAAGGCTGGAAAAAATATAGGACAGTATGGCCAATGACAGCAAAAAGAACAAGAAAAAGATGGCTAGAATACTCAGGATCATGAAGAATGGCAGTAGATCATAGCCCGAGGAAAAGAAATAATCAGGATACATAGAAGGACCTCCTTATAAATACTCGGTCCATACCCGATGACGCAGGATAAAAGGGTACAGGCTCAACAGGAATGGGAGGACAATAGAAAGCAGCAGCAACGTAGTGGCGTGGGCATCATCGTACAGCCGAAGCAGGCGATAAGCTAGGGTGTAGGATACCAGAAGATAGAGTACGGCCAGGATCGGTCCGATCCACGAAAGGCCGAGAAAGAGGAATGAGACCACCGCCAAAACGGGTGCAATAACCTGAACATAATGGATGGTCCACCGGATAAAGACCATCTTTTCACCAACGATTTCACCCAAAAGATAGAGCCGCAGCACCGGCAGCCAGGCGAGCCAGGGATATTCAATTCCCCTGGCCTTCGCCATGGTCTGGTAGCCGATGGATGAAAAAATATAGAATACCATGGGCAGGATACCCACTAAAATAATGAAGGAAAGCCCCAAAAATCCGAGGTTTCCCCAAAAGATGGAAGGGGATAAAAATGGGAACACGGGGTATTCCTCCTGTTCTTTATTGGCCTTATTGGCCCTGGGGATATTTCTCTTTCAGGGCATCCACCAGCAGATAAGCCACCTTGTTAATAGTCTGGGAACCGGCTACCAGCACCAAATCACCGGATTCCAGATTATCCGTGAGATATTTGACAATATCCTCAAAATCAGTCATAACGACCGTCGGGGTTTGATGTTTTAATTTAATAATCTTGGCTAAATCCTCGGAATAAATATCCCAATCATTGTCCTCCCGGTCAGAATAGATATCGTTGAGGATAATTTTGTCCGCACCCTCGAAGGCATCCACAAAATCGTCAAACAAATAATAGGTGCGGGAATAAGTGTGGGGCTGGAAAATAACCCATAACCGCTTGTGGGCATGATTTAAACAGGCCTGGACCACCACCTTCAGCTCTGTGGGATGATGGGCGTAGTCCTCGTAGACATTAATCCCTTCCACTTCACCCCGGAATTCAAAACGGCGCTTCGCCCCACCGAAGTTTTTAAGGGTACGGGTCAGGACATCCTTTTCAATATCAAGAAAATGGGCAGCAGCAATGCAGGACATGGCGTTTAAAACATTGTGCTCACCAGGAATCTTTAAGGAAAAATGTCCAATAAAGGTACCGTGATGGGTGGCATCGAAGGACGGATTTCCCTGTTCATTATAGGTAATGTTCTTTGCTACCCAGTCGTTATTCTCGGAAAGGCCATAGGTCACCACCGGGCAGCGCAGGTCTGCTACGGCGTCGAGGACATCCTGGGAATCCCCGTAGGCCACCATAAGCCCATCCTCTGGCAGAATCGCTCCAAATTGGTGAAAGGATTCCTTGATCTGAGACAAACCACCTTTAAAATAATCCAGATGGTCCTCCTCAATATTGGTGATGATTCCCAGGTAATGCTGGGTTTTTAAAAAGGAATCCACATACTCACAGGATTCAATGACTAAATAATCACTGTGGCCCAGACAGGCGTTCCCGCCAATTTCGTCCAGCTTCCCGCCGATGCTCACACTGGGGTCCCGTCCATCGTAATGGAGCAGGGCGGCCATCATTGAGGAGGTTGTGGTTTTCCCATGGGTACCGGCAACACCGATGGTCTTGGGAAAGACGTGGGAGAGAAGGCCCAGATAATCTGAACGCTCCACCTTTGGTAAGCCCAAGTCGGTGGCTCTCACCATATCCGGGTTATCGTCATGGATGGCCGCAGAATACACTACCAAATCTGTATCCTCGGGAATGTTTTGATAATTATGGCCAATATGAATGATGACATCCCGTTCCTTCAGCTTACCAGTATATGAGGATTCCACCATATCCGAGCCTTCGACAGACAGGCCCTGGTCTAAAGCCATGCCCGCCAATCCGCTCATGCTGCTCCCACCGATTCCGATGAAAAAGAGCTTATTAATGGGTTTATGAAATGTTTTTTCGAGTTCTTTTTTCAAAATCTTACTCCTTGCTACTCTAGCATTGCTATAATTATAAGCCATCGCGTCCAGCTTTGCAAGCGCAGCGCGGCAAAGCTGTAGGCTGCTGATATATGAGCGTAAGCGAATAGCAGCCGGTGACCGATGGTTCGCAAGTGAAACAGGTTTTTTCCGAAGGAAAAATAAGAAAACCTGTTGAACTTGTGCATCCGAATGTCGCGTCCAGCTTTGCAAGCGCAGCGCGGCAAAGCTGTAGGCTGCTGATATATGAGCGTGAGCGAATAACAGCCGGTGACCGATGGTTCGCAGGGGAGACTGATTTTTTTTACATTTTTGTACGATTGATGACAAGGATGGATCAGCCTTTATGGCCAGGGAGTAAGGTTTCCGTGAGCGCAAAGAAATGCTCCGGTTTACCGGTACTAAAATAGGCGTACCAGGATCCCAGGGTGTCCCGTTGAAACACACCGAGGTGCTCAATAATTTTTTTGCCTAGAGCGAACCTCCACCTCGGTGCCCCAAAGCAAGAAATTCCCTTGCTTTTTTGAGGATGGCCCCATGCTTGAGGTTTTCCCATGTGTTGGCGGCTGGTAAGAGCAATAAGATTTTTGCATTCACAACCATTGCATCGATTAAGGAATCCGGCAGAATGGTTAGCCCACCCATTGTATAGGACCTCTCCTTTGAATACATCGCCCACCACGGCAATAAAACCGAACGAACCGTGGAGCCCTATCAGCTTGTACTCAAAAGCAGTCGTTGGTATTTACAGGGGTATTGCCAGAAAAGACAGGATTATCGTTTATTCAGACTATCCCGGGTATTGCACTTACAAATCCAGGAGGAGGTCTTTGTCCCCCGGGATTATCAAAAGCCCATCCTGGACTTTGCCAAACCCCGGGCAACCATGCAAACTAAAATTAAGCTCCGAGTACATCAATCGGTGATGGACAGGGTCTTGGAATTTTGCCCTTATGAAGACTTTACGCCAGATGGGGATGGGGGGTACATTGTGCCATTTCCCTTTATAGAAAATGACTACTACTACGATATATTGTTGAGTTTTGGTAATAAATGTGAGTGCTTAGAGCCCCTGGAAATCCGTACAGAAATGAAGGGGCGAATTCAGGCGCTTGCAACGCTATATGAAAATTAAATCAAGATTTGGACAGCGATCGAGTCACCGAGAGTAAAAAATTGTCAACTCCTAAAAAATCACTGAAAAGTATTTCATTTTTGATGGAAATATGATAACATATACAACAACCAGGCTTACATAATTATTTTTCAAAAGGGGGAAGACCTGAACCATGGAAATTACAGACGTAAGAGTGAGGAAATTGTACCCGACCGGTAAAATGAGGGGGATTGTTTCTGTGACCTTTGATGACACCTTCGTAATCCACGATATTAAAGTCATCGAGGGGCAAAGCGGATTCTTTATCGCCATGCCCAGCCGGAAGACGCCGGACGGCGAGTTTAAGGACATCTGCCACCCCATAACCTCCAGCATGCGCAAGGAAATGCAGTCGGTGGTGCTGGAAGCCTACGACAAGGCGGTTTTTGAAAAAGGAGAGGAAGACCAGGGAAATCAGCATATCGAACTCGTCGAAGATTTCGAAGAAGAATGAGGATACAGATTACAAAAAGGAGACGGCGTTCTCCTTTTTTTCGTTTACAGGAATGAATTTGTCATGGACAGGGGAGCGAATTAAAGGTATTATCAATATTGATTGAAAAAAATCAAAAATATTTATAAACCATTGGGAAAAGAGGCAGTATGAAAGCAACAAAAACCATCATCCTGGCAGCCGGACAGGGCACCCGGATGGTTTCTAAGAATCCGAAGGTCCTCCATCGGGCCTGTGGCGAAACCCTGCTGGGGCATGTCATTCGAGCCAACCAGGCCGCGGGGGTATCGGATATCGCCGTTATTGTGGGTTTCCAGGCGGAGGCAGTGAAAAAAAGCCTGCCTGGAGGGGTTCAAACTTTTCTCCAGGCCGAACAGCTGGGAACTGGTCATGCCGTCATGCAGGCGTCCGCTTTTTTAGAGGACTTTGAGGGCAATGTACTGGTCCTGGTGGGGGATGCTCCCTTGATCCGGCCAGAAACCTTAACGGAGATGATTGCCGCCCACGAAGCCGGTAGCTATGCGGCAACCGTGCTCACAGCGGTGTTTGACGATCCCACGGGGTACGGGCGCATGGTCAAAGAGGGGGATGCCCTCATTAAGATTGTGGAGCATAAGGATGCCACGGCAGAGGAACGAGCCATCCGGGAGATTAACTCCGGGATGTACTGCTTTGATGCCGCCTGTCTGCGGGAAGCCCTGGCAAAGATTGTGCCTGAGAACGTCCAGGGTGAATACTACCTGACGGATACCATTGAAATTCTGCGTACCATGGGTAAAAAGGTGGGAACATATGCCACCCCGGATGTGGAGGATATTGCTGCAGTGAATTCCAAGGGCCAGCTGGCCCAAGTTGAAGCCATTATGCGAAGACGGATCAACGCGCGCTTGATGGCGGAAGGGGTCATTCTCATCGATCCCACATCCACCTATATCAGCGCGGATACCACCATTGGTCAGGATACCGTGGTATACCCCGGGGTGATTACCGAGGGGCGTGTGGATATTGGTGCGGACTGCATCATCGGCCAGAATTCCCGGATTGTGGATTCCACCATTGCAGATGGTGTCGAGGTTCAGATTTCAACCATATTAAACAGTACGGTGGATAGCGGTTCCCATATTGGGCCCTACGCTTACCTGCGGCCCAACAGCCGCATCGGAAAGGATGTGAAGGTTGGGGATTTTGTCGAGGTAAAGAATGCGGTCATGAAGGATGGGGCTAAGGCCTCACACCTGACCTATATTGGGGATGCCGAGGTTGGCCGCAATGTTAATTTGGGCTGCGGCACGGTATTTGTCAATTACGATGGGGTCAATAAGTTTAAAACAGTGGTTGAAGATAATTGCTTTATCGGATGTAACAGCAATTTGATTTCACCTGTGACGGTGCGGGAGGGCTCCTATGTGGCAGCCGGCTCCACCATTACCCAGGAAGTGCCTGAGGATAGCCTGGCCATTGCCAGGGCCCGTCAAGTCAATAAAGTCGGTTATGCGGAAAAAATGTCGCAGATGCATGGCAAAAAAGAGAAATAGATTTTAGGAGGCTCACAACACAAATGGATGGAAAATTCGGAGGAATCAAGCTTATTGCCGGGAATTCAAACCGGAAGCTGGCCCAGGATATCGCAGATTATTTAGAGGTCCCCTTGGCCAACGCCGAGGTGGTACATTTCAGCGATGGTGAAATCGCCTTGAATGTGTATGAATCAGTCCGTGGTGCGGATGTCTATGTCATTCAGTCCACGGGTTATCCCTGCAACGATAATCTGATGGAATTGCTCATCATCATCGATGCCATGAAGCGGGCATCGGCGGGGCGGATTAATGCCGTCATCCCCTATTATGGTTATGCCCGTCAGGATCGCAAGGCGAAATCCCGGGATCCCATTACCGCGAAGCTGGTGGCGAATCTGCTGACAACGGCTGGAGCGGATCGGGTCATCTGTATGGACTTACATTCCAACCAGATTCAGGGCTTTTTCGATATCCCTCTGGATCACCTTACCGGCGGTGGAATCATTGCGGATTACTTCTCCCGTTTGAAGCTTGATGATATGTGTGTCGTGGCACCAGATGCCGGCAGCGTGAAACGAACCAGAAAGCTTGCCCGCACCCTGGGTGTTCCCTTTGCCCTCATTGATAAGGAACGTCCCCGTCCCAATGAAACCGCGGTGATGAATGTTATTGGGAATATCGAAGGGAAAAACTGTATCATGGTCGACGATATGATTGATACGGCGGGAACCATTACCAGCGGTGCGGATGCACTCATTAAGCTGGGGGCCAAATCGGTGCGGGCTGGCTGTACCCATGCGGTTCTCTCCGGGCCAGCCATCGAACGCCTTCAGGATTCTGCCTTAACCGAGCTGGTCACCTTGGATACCTTGGTGATTCCAGAGGAAAAGCAAATCGACAAAATTAAGGTTCTGAATACGGGCTATCTCTTCGGACGGGCCATCGACTACATCCACTTCGGCCGGTCCTTGAGCAAGTTGTTCGATACCCCTGCTTATAACTAATGATTCTCATTATTGGACTTGGCAATCCTGGCATTGAGTACGCCAGAACCCGGCATAACGTCGGGTTTCTGGCCATTGATGCCATTGCAAAAGAAAAGCATGTCCAGCTGACAAAAAATGAACATCATGGACTCACCGGAACTTTTTTTGAAAATGGCCAGAAGGTCATGCTGGTCAAGCCCCAAACCTACATGAATTTAAGCGGTCGCTGCGTTCGGGAATTGGCGGATTATTACGATGTTCCCCTGGAGGATATTCTCGTGATTTACGATGATATCGATCTGGAGCTGGGGCAGCTGCGCATTCGGAAAAAAGGAAGTGCAGGCACCCATAACGGGATGCGCTCCATTTTGGAAGAGCTGGGGGACGGTGGATTTCCCCGGGTCCGGATGGGTATCGGTAAAAAGCCGGCACATTGGGATTTGGCGGATTTCGTCCTTTCAAAGATCGATGATGATGCCATGGAAAGCGTGGAGGATATGTGCGCCAAGGTGGCCCAAGGGGTCGATTTTTATCTGAAGCAGGATATTGATGTGGCCATGAACCGCATCAATCGAAAGCCGAAGAAGCTTGTGGTGGAAAAACCGGTGGAAGAGCCTGATGTTGTGGAGGCACCCCGTGAAGCATGAGTATGAAAAAATGATAAAGGCTGCCCAAATCCAGGAGGCTATGACGGCACTGGATCAGGAAGGCATCGTCAACCTTTCAAACGTTAAAACCGGTTTGAAAGGTTTTTTGGCGTTGGCCATGTGGCAGTCCGGAAGTGGGAACCTGTTGGTGGTGACGGCGACGGAGCGGGAGGCCGCCCGTCAGGAGCAGGTGCTGCGCCAGTTTTTAGGGGAAGTGGTGGTGGGTTACCCGGTGGAGCCGGTACACACCTATTTTTCCGATGCCCATAGCCAGGAGATTACCCAAAGCCAAATGACCACCATCGCCCGGCTTCTTTCAGGGAAGCGGTCCCTGGTGGTGACCTCGGCAGATGCCCTTTTGCGGGAAATGCTGCCAGCCGCCACACAGGCGGCGCGTTTTTTGACCATCCGTCCCGGGGATACGGTGGATCCCATGGATTTAGTGGGAAGGCTGGTGGACCGGGGATATGTCCGGGAGGATGCCGTGGAGGCCCGGGGACAGTTTGCCCTCCGGGGAGGGATTGTTGATATTTACCCCATTACAGCAACATCCCCCTGCCGGATGGATTTCTTTGACGACGAGGTGGAATCCATCCGGTCCTTTGATCCCGAGACCCAGCGCTCCGAGGGGGATTTGGAGATGGCAGTTATTGCGCCGGCCAGACGAACGACCCTGACCCCAGAGGAGCGGGAAGGGGCCTGGAAGACCTTGGCAAAGGTCCATGGCCAGGATGCGGGTCGCACCTATCTGTTAGCGGATATGAAGGCAGACCTGTCCTCCTTTGACGAAACCCTTTTGGCCTTTATGCCAGAGCGGGTAACTCTATTGGATTACCTGGGGGAAGGGGCTATCCTTTGGGATGAGCCGGAACGGGCCCAGGAAACCTGCGACATCTTTCTGGGGAGAGCCTGGGCAGATTTAGAGGGACTCATTGAAGCCAATGAAATCTTACCAGAGGAAAAAAACACTTTTTTGACCCTGGATGCTTTTATGGCCAAGGCCGCTGGCAGACCCCAGCTCCGGGCCTCCCTTTTTACGGATGGAACAGCCGATGGCAAGGTGATTGACATTGGGTCCAAGGATTTGGAAAGCTTTGCTGGCCGCATCGATGTTTTTGTGGATTACCTGAGTCGCCGGATCAGCGAAGGTTTTACCCTGGGGATCTGCTGTAAAAGTGAGCAGACCAAGAAAAATGTCAAAGCCTTTTTGGTGGAGCAGGGCTTTGAGGGAGAGCTGGCCGGGGACAACCCGGGTATTACCCTCCTGACCGGAGAGCTTATTGAAGGCTTTGAACTGCCCGCTGCAGGACTGGCCTTTGTCAATGAGTCGGAGCTCTTTAAGGAACGGCGGCGGACCAAGCGTCGGCATCGCCTGAAGGGACGAAAAATCGATTCCTTTGCCCAGCTGAAGGTTGGGGATTATGTGGTCCACGATATCCATGGCATCGGGATTTACCGAGGGGTGGAGCAGATGACCATCGATGGGCTCACCAAGGACCTCATGGTTATTGAGTACCAGGGCGATGCCCGGTTCTATTTATCCATCGAGCAAATGGATGCGGTCCAGGCCTATATTGGCACCGGGGGAGACCGGGTACCCAAGCTCAATAAGCTGGGGCATCCGGAGTGGGCCAGGGCAAAATCCCGAGCCCGTAAGGCTGTGGAGGACATGGCTGAGGAGCTCATCGCCCTGTATGCCAAGCGCCGGTCCATCCAGGGCTACGCTTATAGCCCGGATACCACCTGGCAGCAGGAATTTGAGGATGCCTTTCCCTATGAGGAAACGGACGATCAGCTGCGCAGTGCCGAGGAGATTAAGGGGGATATGGAAAAGGCCATCCCCATGGACCGCCTGCTCTGCGGCGATGTGGGCTATGGTAAGACCGAGGTAGCCCTGCGGGCGGCCTTTAAGGCCATCATGGAGGGAAAGCAGGTGGCCATTTTAGTGCCCACCACCATCCTGGCCCAACAGCATTATAACACCATTAAAAAACGGTTTTCCCATTACCCGGTAGCGGTGGATATCATCAGCCGTTTCCGGACGCCAAAGCAGCAAAAAGCAACCCTTTTGGACGTGTCTGAGGGGAAGGTCGACCTCATCATCGGTACCCACCGGCTGCTGTCCAAGGATATTAAATTTAAGGACTTGGGTCTCCTCATTGTGGATGAGGAACAGCGCTTTGGGGTCCGGGCCAAGGAGAAACTCAAAACCCTCCGGGAAAATGTGGATGTCCTCACCCTGAGTGCGACCCCCATTCCCAGAACCCTTCATATGTCCATGACTGGGGTGCGGGATATGAGCGTCATCGAGGAGCCGCCCCAGGGCAGACGTCCGGTGCAGACTTATGTTATGCGCTACAACCCCGTAATCCTGGGGGATGCCATGGAGCGGGAACTGGCCCGGGGAGGACAGGTTTATTTCGTCCACAACCGGGTTCACGATATTATGGATGTGGCGGGAAAAGTCCAGCAGATGGTCCCGGACGCGCGGATCATCGTGGCCCACGGGCAAATGAGTGGCCCAGAGCTGGAGGATGTCATGCTGGCCTTTGAAAATAAGGAGTACGATATTTTAGTGACCACCACTATTGTAGAATCCGGTATGGATGTGAGCAATGCCAACACCATGATTGTGGATAATGGCGATACCTTCGGATTATCCCAGCTGTATCAGCTAAGGGGACGGGTGGGTCGATCGGATGTTCAGGCCTATTGCTATGTGACCCATCACAAACAGGTCCTCAGTGAAATCGCCCAAAAACGGCTTAAGGCCATTAAGGATTTTACGGCCTTTGGATCAGGCTTTAAGGTGGCTATGCGGGATTTGGAAATCCGGGGGGCGGGCAACCTTTTGGGGGCGGAGCAATCCGGACATCTATTCAATATTGGGTATGAAATGTACTGCCGAATATTGGAAGAAACCATGGAAAGCCGCCTGGAAGGAAAAGAATCGGCCAAGCTGGAAAATCCGCTGAAAATCAACTTGGATGTGGATGGCTATGTGCCGGAAAGCTATATTGACAGCGAGGAGCTGAAGTACGAGGTGTATAAAAAGCTTTCTTATATAAGAAGTGAAAGGGAATACTCAGATCTGACTGAAGAGCTCTTAGATCGCTTTGGGCCAGTACCCCAGGGGGTACAAAACCTCATGCATATCGCCATCATCAAGCACCTGGCCAAAAGGCTGGGGATGGAGGAAATCCGCCAAAGGGGAACGGTTATCCGCTTTTACTTTGACGAGGAGCGGGAGGTTCCCATTCCTAACCCGGAACGGATTCCCCTTTTATTCAGCCGTTATGGTGTGAAATTCAAGGCACTTCCCAATAAAGATAATGTATGGAGTATCACCCTCAGGAGTGAGGCAGGGCCAGAGCAGCTCCAGGAAATCATCAATTTTCTAAAGGAATTGTAAATTGGAGCCCATTTTTGCATAATATATGCTAAAATAGTCCATATTTGATAATGACAGGAGAGAAATATGAAAAAAACAACAATACGGAAGATGGCACTGGGATTGACCGTTACCCTTGGCCTGGGGATGCTTTTTTCTGGGTGCAGCCTGGTATCTGTTAATCCTGAGCGCGACAGTGCCCAGACGATGATGACCATCGACGGCACGGATATCACAAAATCCAATTATAATAATGCATTGGCCTATGCTGAAATGTACTACGCAGCCAATGGGACGAGCCTTCCCACCGGATCGGATTTAAAGACCATGAAGAAACAGATCTTTGACGGGGTGGTGCAGACCCAGGTTTTGGCAGCCAAGGCCAAAAAAGATGGCCTGAAGGTTGATGAAGCCGCCGCGAAGAAAACTGGGAAGTCTTCCTACGATAGCATTAAAAAAGAAGTGGATAAAAAATACAACAGTACCTTAAGTAATAATAATACAAATGATGAATCCTTTGCGGCATATATGGAAGATAATGCCGTCACCAGTGCTTACGCAGATAAATGTTTGACCGCCTACACCGACAGCGTGGAAAAAAATCCCGATGATTATCTTAAAACATCTCTGGGAACGGTGGATGGCACGGATGTCACCCGGGGTGAATACAATTATCATTACATTGGGCAAACCTTGACGGCTTATTATACCACCGGAGCAGCCCTGCAAACGGATGATGCCACCATGAAGAAAACCAATGAGACCATCTTCAAGAATATTGGGACGGCCAATGGGATGATCAAATACTGTGAAGAAAACAACATCGAAATCAGTGACGATGCCATAAAAACGGCCCAGAAGACCCTGCAGTCAACGGTGGATATGTTTTTCAGCGACGAAAGCTCTTTATCGGATTTCTTAAAAAACTATGAGCTGACGGTGTCTAAGTATAAAGAGTATCAGAAGCAGGAAGCCAAGGGCAACGCGGCGGAAGCGGCCATTAAGCAAAAGATGGTGGACGACATTACCGTTACCGATGCTCAGATCAAAAGCTATTACGAAAAGAATAAAAACACCTATGATACCAGCACGGTATCCGCCTGCCATATCCTCACAAAGAATAAGGACCTGTCCGATGAAATCTATCAGAAGGCCAAGGACTGCAAAACCAAGGAAGAATTCCAGAAGGTGATGGATGAGTATAAAAACAACAGTGAGGTCACCGAAGACACGGATTTAGGCAGCTTTAACCGTGCCAAGATGGTGGAGGCCTTCTCCAATAAAGCTTTTAGCATGGATGTGAATACCGTGGGAGGTCCGGTCAAGACCGATTATGGCTATCATGTTATTTTCGTTTACGACAAGAAGGACGGCACCACCACCTGGGAGGACAATAAGGATGCCATCACCCAGGCCATTAAGGATGAAAAGGGTGGAGCAGCCTTTGATAAATACAAAAAAAAGCTTACCGATGGTCTGAAGGTTGATATTGGTGAGATTAAAACCATTAGCGAAGACTATGTGGACACCCTAAAATCAGAACTGAATGTAAAAGTGAATGAAAAGGTTATGGATTAAGGGCACAAAAAAAGAAAATAATTGGGCTGCCGCATTCTGTGTTTCGATGCGGCAGCCCCTTTTAACGGATTTAAGGGAATTGACGTGTCTAATACGGGAGGTATTGAGTGAGTAATAGTAAAAGTAAAGCCAGCGGTTACTTAAAAGGCGCAACCATCCTGGCTGCGGCAGGAATCCTATCCCGGATGTTGGGGTTGTTTTATAAAGTACCGCTGTATCATCTGGTGGGCAGCTATGGCAACGGGATTTACGGCAATGTTACCAGTATCTACAATACCCTGCTGATGGTTTCCACCGTGGGTCTCCCTGTGGCCATCTCCATCATGATTTCTGAGAGCGTGGCCATTGGCGATTTTCGGGGGGCCCGAAGTATCTTTCGGGTGTCCACCCTGGCCCTCTGCCTTTTAGGGGCGGTATCAACACTGTTTTTATTTATTGGGGCAGATTTCCTCATTGGGGTGTCCCATTGGCCCCAGGAAAGCTACCCGTCCATTATGGCCATCGCCCTGGCTCCTTTTATTATCTCCGTCTGCTCAGCCTTTAGAGGCTACTTCCAGGGGTATCAGATTATGACTCCTACAGCCATCTCCCAGATCATCGAGCAAATCATCCGGGTTGGCCTTGGGGTTTTTCTAGCCTGGTTCTGTATCCATAATGGCTACGGCGTGGGTATGGCCGTGGGGGGGGCCGTTATGGGGGCTACCGTTGGAGGCTTTTTTGCCGCCATCTTCCTAGGGTACACCTTCTGGACCTTTACCGCTGCCAATAAGGAGAAATTCTCCCATCAGCTGGTCAAACCCCGGATGGATACCGGGGAGATTTTAAAGCGGCTATTGTACATCTCCATTCCCGTTACCCTGACCAGCTCCATTGTATCCCTTTTTGCAACCGTGGATTCTATGATTTATATCCCGAGACTTCTGCTGGCTGGGATTGATAGCTATACCGCCACCACCATGTTTGGGGATTATACCAATGTGGATACCCTCATTAATGTTCCTTTGGTCATTTCCGGCAATCTGGCAGTGGCCATGATTCCTGCTATTTCTGAATCCTTCGCCCTGGGGGATAAAAAAACCATGAATGCCAAAATTGATATTGCCATCCGTTTGGTGGTGATGGTCGCCTTGCCTTGCTGCATTGGCTTATCGGTATTATCCTATGGCATTTTTGATTTGCTGTTTCCCGGCTCTGAGTACGGTGGCGGGATGATGCAGGTTTTTGCCTATGCAACTATTTTTATGATGCTGTCCAATATTTTCCAGAGCATCCTCCAGTCCATTAACCGAATGCGGGTACCCCTCATTAACCTGGCCCTGGCCGCCGTCATCCGCATTGGGAGCTGCTGGATATTCCTGGCCATTCCAGCCATCAATATCTACGGCATCGGTCTTTCCTCCCTTATTACCTTCGTGCTCCTCACCGTGGCCAATTACCTCTTTGTCAAGCGTTTTACCGGTGTGCGCATCCACTGGGGACAAACGGTCATCAAGCCCTTGGTGTCTTCGGCAATTATGGGGCTGGTCACCTGGGGAACTTACACCGCTATCCGTGCCCTCCTTGGCAATGTAGCCGGCCTGCTGGTTTCCATGGTGGCATCTATCTTGGTTTACGCCTTTGTGATGCTGCTCACCGGAGGCATTGGAGCAGAGGAGCTCTCGGCCCTCCCTGGTCAGAAATTCATCATGCCTGTTTATAAGAAGGTAGAGGGACTGAAAAGACGGCTGCGGGCGTAGGTGTGGAGTAGTTCGTCCTGAGGTGTTCGTCCCTTGAGCGATGCGGCAATGGGGCGGCTTTTCGCGGATGGTGGTCGGCAGGGGAGCTAGTGGCGAATTGCGGGGAGCTGGACATATGCTTTCACTCCGTCTGCTTGCGGATTCGGACAGGGTATGTTACCGAAACTGCTGCGCACTTTCGAACATACACCTGTTCGCCCCGATGCAGACTTACGTGAAAGATATGTCCATCTCCCCTTTGTTTGTTTGTGTTGCCGACGCTATAGCTTCTTCTGCCCCGTTCGTCCCAGTATACTAAGGGTGTCCGTAGATTGTATGCCAGTCACTGCGACCTTGAGGCGAACAGGCGTAGCCTGTACGACGAGCGGGAGCATGACTGTTATACAATCTGCGAACAGCCGCCCCATTGCCACCATATTTAGCGGACGAACATCTTACACCTACACAGCCCTTACCAAGGGGCGTTTTTTGAAAGGAACCCATCATGATACATATAGCAGGCCTTGGCCCGGGGAATCCGGACCAATTGACCAAGGAAACCATTGACTTATTAGGCAGCGGCCGTCCTGTTTATCTGCGCACGGCCATCCATCCCACTGTGGCCTGGCTCAATGCCCGGCAAATCCCATACACCGCCTTTGATGACTTGTACGATACCCTGCCGACCTTTGAGGCTGTGTATGGGGCCATTGTATCCGCCTTAGTGGCGGCAGGAACTGAGGATATTGTCTATGCTGTACCCGGCAATCCACTGTGTGGCGAGTCCACGGTAATGATGTTGCTTAAGGAGTGCCAGAAAGTGGGGGTTGAGACGTGCTTGTACAGCGGGGTCAGCTTTATCGATGCCTGTATGGCCGCAGTGGTCCACGATCCGGTGGCAGGACTGGCCATTCTGGACGCCTACGCCGTGGTGGCGGGGACCCAAAAGCCTGGCCCTTCTTCCGCTGCCCTGATTACCCAGGTTCACAGCCCCCATATGGCATCGGAAACCAAGCTGGCCTTAATGGATATCTATGCAGATCATGTCGAGGTTGCCTTGATCCAGTCGGCGGGCACCCCCGATGAAGTCACCCGTTGGCTGCCCCTTTACCAGATGGATAGGGAGTTTGTGGATCATCTGACAACATTGTATATTCCCGCTCAGCCCAAGAGTCTAAGGGATTATACCAAACTTTTATCCATTATGGAGACGCTACGTGCCCCTGGTGGGTGTCCCTGGGATCGGGAGCAGACCCATGAATCCCTCAAGCAGTATTTGTTAGAAGAGACCTATGAGGTGATTGATGCCATCGAAGCGGATGATTTGGACAATTTAGTAGAGGAGCTGGGGGACCTGCTGCTCCAGATTGTTTTCCACGCCCAATTAGGGAAGGAAGAGGGACTCTTCACCATGAACGATATCATTGAGGGCATCAATGAAAAGATGGTGCGGCGCCATGTGCACATCTTTGGGGATGCCCAGGCAGAAACCGGCGAAGATGTGGAAAAAATTTGGGCTGCGGTGAAGCAGCGTGAGAAAGGGTATGATAGCCTTTCCGAGGAAATGTCCGGGATTCCAATGGCTTTTCCCGCCTTGTTGAGAGCCTACAAAATTCAGTCTAAGGCTGGAAAAGTCGGTTTTGATTGGGGAAATCCCCAGGATGCCTTGCCCAAGGTGGCCGAGGAGATGGCTGAGGTTGAGGAAGCCTTGGCAGCAGGGGAGGAATCTCACATCACCGAAGAAATCGGAGACCTTCTATTTGCTGCGGTCAATGTCGCCCGTTTAGCCGGTGTTCAGCCCGAATTAGCCTTAAATGCGGCAGGAATAAAATTCATTCAACGCTTTAAAGACATGGAGAAAATGGCAATGGCGGAGGGTCAGAATTTGGAAAATTACGATCTGGCTGGTCTGGATACCCTATGGGAACAGGCAAAAGCCTTAAAAAGGGAATAAAAAAGGGCGAGAATGGCCAAAAAACCCAGAAAAAGCTTGTTTTTTGTGTTCTGGCGGGCTTATAATTAGTAGCATAATATTTCTGTGATAATTTGGAGGGATAGTAATGAACAAATCAGAGTTAGTATCAGCAATGTCAGAAAAATCCGGTTTATCGAAAAAAGATTCCGAAAAAGCTTTAGCGGCATTTATGGACTCCGTAATGGAAGCCTTAAAGAAGGATGACAAAGTTGCCTTAGTAGGATTTGGCACCTTTGATGTACGGGAACGTGCAGCAAGAACTGGTTTGAATCCGAGAACAAAAGAACCCATTGAAATCAAAGCTTCCAAAGCACCCGCCTTCAAAGCAGGCAAGGCATTCAAAGATTCATTAAACTAGGAACACATAAGCCGGGGCATCTGCTCCGGCTTTCTATTTATACCAGCAAAGTGCAGCCAAGGAGGTGACACAATGCGCGTCGATAAGTTTTTAAAAAACGCCCGACTCATTAAGCGTCGGACCGTGGGAAAGGCAGCCTGCGATGGTGGACGAATCACCATTAATGGAAAAGAAGCCAAGCCGGGAAGCAAGCTCAAGGTGGGGGATATCCTTACCATTGCCTACGGCAACGGGGAGCAGACGGTGGAGGTCTTACAGCTTTTAGAGCATGCCCCCAAGGATAAGGCAGAGGAAATGTACCGGGAGATATAACCCATGAAAGCCAAATTTCAACATTTCTGTCGATGGATTTATAAGCAGCGGGCGACACTCTTGACAATCTTTGTTATTGGTGCAGTCCTTCTGTTTCTTTTCGGTCAGAACTTCTACAAAATCTACCAGTTAGAGAAGCAAAAGGGGGACCTTCAGTCACAAATCACCCAGGAAGAAGAGCGGGCAGCGGAGCTAAACGAGGCCAATAATCAAATTGGTTCCAAATCCTATGTGGAGTACATTGCAAGAAAGTATTTGCGCCTGTACTACCCCGAAGAGAAGGTCGTCGTAACGGTACCCGAAAATAAAGACGGTCAGAATACCCAAGAAGAGCAAAATAAGGGAGAGAATACCACTCAGGAAGGAGAAACCCAATGAGTGAACGAAGTAGTGCAATACCCCCAAAAAACCGGGGAAATCGAGCGGTCATCGATATTGGCACCAATTCAACAAGGTTGCTCATTTTCCGTCAGGATGAAGAGGGGAACCTGGTACGGGTCAATAAATCTGTACGATACACCCGAATGGGCCAGGATGTCGGTGCCACTGGTAGTCTTCACCCCGATGCCATGAAACGCAATATGGATGCCTTGGCAGAGTACAAGGCTATTGCAGAGGATTATGGGGTAAAGGATTATTATATCTTCGGAACCAGCGCGATGCGGGATGCTGACAACACAGGCCAATTCATCAACAGTGCAAAGGAAAAGTTGGGCCTGGATGTCGTGGTGGTATCCGGTGAACAGGAGGCAGCCTACGGATTTATCGGGGCATCCCAATGCTTTGAGGACCCAATCCTTATCTTTGATATCGGAGGGGGGAGTACGGAGTTAATCTATGGAGAAGGGAAAACCCTGGACCGGATGGTCAGCCTTAATATGGGGTGTGTCCGTGGAACTGAGGCCTTTATCCATCAGGACCCGCCGACTGACGGGGAACTGGATGCCCTAAAAAAGGATACGTCTGGAAAGCTCATGGATGCCCTGGGTGCCTTTAAAGGGGCCCGGCCGAAGCATCTTATTGGAATTGGCGGAACAGCAACAACTCTATCAACCATCGAGCAGGGTTTAACGGTGTACGATAGCCAGAAAGTCCACGGCAGTTTGATCACCCGGGAGTCCCTGGGGCGAATTATCAATCGACTAGCCTCTATACCCTTAGAAGAGCGCCGGCAGATTGCGGGGCTTGAGGCAAAACGTGCCGATATTATTATCGCAGGGGCCTGCATCTTAGAGCAGATTTTAGCGGCAACTCAGGAGGATGCGTTTATTGTATGCGATTATGATAATCTGGAGGGCGCGGCTTACAGTGCTTTTTTAGAATAGTTGAGTATGGCGGACAAGTGTTGGTATGTACAAGGAATGACGAATTTGAATAGATTTATTAAAAAAAATGATATTTTTTTAAAAAACGTGTTGACAGATGAGGTTTCACAGTGTATACTAATGCTTGTCCTTTGAGTGAGGGACGGCAACGGAACGCCGGAGTGGCGGAACTGGCAGACGCACAGGACTTAAAATCCTGCGATCCTTTTCGATCGTATCGGTTCGATTCCGATCTCCGGCACCACTTAATTTAATACTTTTTAACATCGCGGGGTGGAGCAGTTTGGTAGCTCGTCGGGCTCATAACCCGGAGGCCGTAGGTTCAAATCCTGCCCCCGCAACCAATTTTTTTAATGGCGGCGTAGCTCAGTTGGCTAGAGCATACGGTTCATACCCGTAGTGTCAGCGGTTCGACTCCGTTCGCCGCTACCATTAATATTAAAATGGCCCCTTGGTCAAGCGGTCAAGACACCGCCCTTTCACGGCGGTAACGGGGGTTCGATTCCCCCAGGGGTCACCATTGAATTCTTAAAATTACTGGTGGAAGCTTGCTTTCAACCAGTTTTTTTATACGTTCGTTCAGCGTTGCAGAATCCAACCAGGAATGGAAAAGGTATGACGATGAAGGAAAAAGTACACGCTTATATTAAGAAACATCAGATGATAAAGGCTGGTGATTCTGTACTGGTCGGAGTTTCCGGCGGGGCAGATTCACTGGCCTTGTTGCATTTTTTATCCCAGAGCCGGGAGGATTTAGGGATACGCCTGGGTGTGGCCCATCTTCACCATGGTATGCGGGGAAGCGTGGCAGATGGCGATGCCGCTTTTGTGGAGGCTATGTGCCATTCTCTGGATGTACCCTTTTACGGTGGATTTGTAGATGTCCCGGCCTTGGCCGGGGAGGACAAGGTGGGGGTTGAAGTTGCCGGGCGCCAGGCACGGTATGCTTTTTTCAGAGAAATCATGGATAAAAAAGGTTTTACCCGATTGGCCACCGCGCACCACTTGGACGATCAGGCTGAAACCGTCCTGATGCGCCTCATTCGGGGAACCGGTATGGTCGGGGCCGCGGGGATTCCCGCAGTGGATGGGCAAAAAATTCGTCCCTTTCTATGTGTGACCCGGGAAGAAATCGAAGCTTATTGTAAGGTTTATCGTTTAGACTATCGTCATGACTGCACGAATGATGACTACGCCATGACCCGGAACCGACTGCGTCATGACATCATTCCCCAGTTAAAGACCATCAATCCCCAGGTGGCTAAGCACCTGGCTGCCTTTGCGGAGGAGGCGTTAGATTATGAGGCTGTGGTGGAGGATCAGGTCGCATTATGGGGAAGCCGGCACTTTGTTATTGGCGCTGATGGTTGGCTGTATTACGATCTGGAATGCTTTTTACGGGAGCCCCCCTTTATACGGAGCAAGCTTTTGCGGGCGGCCATCCTGGAAGCGACCGGAACCCTGATGGATATAGGGCGGGTCCATATCCAGAAGGCCTGTACCTTTTTGTCTGAGAAAATCGGAAATGGTGAGATTCAATTGCCTCGGGGTATCGTGGTTCGTAAAGATTATCAACGTGTGCTGGTGGGGATTCCAGAAGCACAGGAAGATATCGTTTCTATGGAGGAAGTGAGCATTTCGACTGAAAGGCCCGGCGTTTATGAATTGAATGGCTATCGCTTTACAGTGGATGTGATGCTTTTGCAAGACTTAAAAATGTTGCAAAAAAAGAAAATTAGTAGTGAAATTTTCATTGACTATGGTAAAATTAAAGATAATCTTGTGCTAAGAACACGAAAAGCTGGGGATGTTATTGCATTGCCCGGAATGCAGGGAAGAAAGAAAATCAAATCCTTTTATATCGATCGAAAGCTTCCCCGGGCAGAACGGGATCGCCTGCCGTTATTAGCCATGGATGAGGAAGTTCTCTGGGTCCCTGGTTATGCGGTGAGTCGAAATCTAGGCCCGGAGGGTGGGTTGCCAAAAATTTTATGGATGAAGATGGAGAAAGTGTAGTGAACAAAGATGTTGAACGAATACTGTTAACGGAAGAAACGTTAAGCAAGCGCGTTCGGGAAATGGGCCAGCAGATTTCCAGGGACTTCTGTGGTCGGTCCGTTTTGGCCATTTGTATTTTAAAGGGAAGTGTGGTTTTCTTCTCAGACCTGATTCGTCAGATTGAGGGAGATGTACAAATCGCCTTTATCAGTGCCGCCAGCTACGGTGCCGGGGCGGAGAGCTCTGGCGATGTGAAGGTAACAGAGATTATGGAGATTCCCATTGATGGCCGTGATGTCATCATCGTCGAGGATATCGTGGATTCTGGTCATACTCTGGCCCGCATCCGGGATGCCTTTGACAAAAAGGGCGCCTCCAGTGTGACAATCTGTACCCTGCTCGATAAACCGGAGCGGCGCGAGATACCAGTGGCGGTTGATTATTCCGGGTTTACCATTCCCAATGAATTTGTGGTGGGTTATGGCCTGGATTATAATCAATGCTATCGGAATTTGCCCTATGTGGGCATCCTAAAAAGAGAAGTGTATGAATAAGGGCTGAGTTCTTACTGGTGCAGCCAGGAGGAAGACAGCAAATTGAAAGGAGTGTGAATATTGAATAAATATCTGAAGATGATTGGATTTTATCTGATGATCCTGCTCATCATCATTTTGGCGGTTTCATTTTTGAACCCCATGAAATCCGAAGTGAAGGATTTAACCTATAGCCAACTGCTCAATGAGCTGGCGGGCAAACAGGTTGCTGAAATTAAGATCGATGGCTCAAAGGCCACCGGGAAGTTATCCTCTGGAGAACAGTTTAGCGCAATCGTTCCGGAATACACCATTGATACCGAGGTTAGTCAGTATATTTTGGAAAACCCCAGTATGAAGGTGGAAATTGCGGAAGATCAGAGCTGGTGGGTATCCCTGATTCCCTCGGGAATCCTCATCATCATGCTGATTGTGTTCCTGGTTATGATGTCCCAGCAGACCGGAGGCGGCGGAAAGGTGATGAGTTTTGGGAAAAGCAAAGCCCGAATGCACACCGATGCTGACAAGAAGGTCACCTTCGCCAATGTGGCAGGGGCTGATGAGGAAAAGGAGGAATTGGCTGAAATTGTCGATTTCCTCAAGGCACCAGAGCGCTATAACCGTTTGGGTGCCCGTATTCCAAAGGGCGTGCTACTCGTGGGCCCTCCGGGGACCGGTAAAACGCTTCTGGCCCGTGCTGTCGCCGGTGAAGCCGGGGTTCCCTTCTTCATCATTTCGGGTTCAGACTTTGTTGAAATGTTCGTTGGTGTCGGGGCGTCCCGGGTCCGGGATTTGTTTGAAAATGCCAAGAAGAATGCGCCCTGTATTATTTTCATTGATGAAATCGACGCTGTAGGCCGCCATCGTGGTGCCGGCCTGGGTGGCGGTCACGATGAACGGGAGCAGACCCTGAACCAGCTGCTGGTGGAAATGGATGGCTTCGGCGTGAACGAAGGGATCATTATCATCGCGGCAACCAATCGTCCGGATATCTTAGATCCTGCCCTGTTGCGGCCTGGCCGCTTTGACCGTCAGGTCATGGTGGGAGTGCCGGATGTCAAGGGCCGTAAGGAAATCCTGGATGTCCATAAAAAGGATAAACCTTTGGATTCGACGGTAAACCTGGAAGTCATTGCCAAGGGTACCCCTGGTTTTACCGGGGCAGACCTGGAAAACCTGATGAATGAAGCCGCACTGTTGACCGCCCGGAAGAAGGGGCATACCATCACCATGACGGAGCTGGAAGAGGCCATTAAACGGGTCATTGCCGGTCCGGAAAAGAAGAGCAAGGTTGTGGTGGAATCCGACCAAAAGATTACGGCTTACCATGAAGCGGGCCACGCCATCGTGATGGAGTATCTCCATAACGGGGAAGAGGTCCATGAAATTTCCATTATTCCCCGGGGAATGGCTGCTGGTTATACCATTTCTTTGCCCATGGATGATAGCCAGCATATGTCCAAGGGGATGCTCCTTGACCGCATTGCAGGGCTTTTAGGCGGCCGTGCTGCTGAAAAGGTTGCCCTGGATGATATTTGTACTGGGGCCTCCAATGATATTGAACGGGCCACAGGCATTGCAAGGAAGATGGTCACTGAATGGGGCATGAGCGATCACTTAGGACCCATGACCTTCGGCCATGACGACGGCGGTGAGGTATTCCTGGGCAGAGACCTGGGACGCAGCCGTAATTACAGCGAAGAGGTCGCTGCAGTCATTGATAAAGAAATCCGAAACATTGTCGAAACGGCCTTTAATCGCGCTTGTGATATCCTGACTGAGAAAAAAGACAAACTTGTCCAGATTTCTGAGGAATTATTGAGAGTCAACACCATCACCGGAGACGAATTCCGGGCGATGTACCAAACTGAAGAGATATTAGAAGGGGTCGTTGACGGGTCGGCAACATTTGCCACACCCAATCCCGAAGTTTAAAGAAAAGGGTATATAAATTTGATGGATAAGGCACATGATTTAGTGACGAGCCGGCTGAAGGTCGGTATGGAATTAAAAAAAGATTATACGGTAACCCGTTCTGAAACTGCAAAGACGGTGGGAAGCGGAGGATTGGAGGTCTTAGCGACCCCCATCCTGGTTTCCTGGGTTGAAAATGCAGCCTATGAAATGGCCTCCCTCTGCCTCCCGGATGAGGCCACCACCGTCGGCGTCAATGTCAATGTGGATCATATTGCAGCGACACCGGTGGGAATGAAGGTCCGGGTGAAGGTGTTTTTGAAGGAAATTGACAGCCGAAAGCTGACTTTCGAGGTCGAGGCCTGGGACACCACCCAAAAGGTCTGCCAGGGAAGCCACCAGCGCTTCGTTGTGGAGACGACCCGTTTTATGGGGAAGGTTCTTAAAAAACGTGAGCAGGCGGCAAAGGAATAATCAGCTAAGGAAAAGGAACTATGATTTTAGTCGTTGACGTTGGGAATACCAACACAGAAATCGGTGCCTTTCAGGGGGACAAGGTCCTCTGCTCCTGGCGCTTTATGACGAAGACACCACGGACCTCCGATGAATTTGCGGTGGTATTCCGTGGGTTCTTCCAAAATGATGGATTGGACTGCAAAAGGGTAAAAAGCGTCATTGTATCATCGGTGGTGCCGAATGTTATGTATTCTATGGTCAACGGCCTGAAAAAGGTCTTTGGCATTGACCCCATGATGGTGGGCCCCGGCATTAAGACGGGTATGTCCATCCTGACCAGTGATCCATCAGAGGTGGGGGCTGACCGTATTGTGGATGCGGTGGCCGCTTACACCATCTACGGTGGCCCCTCCCTGATACTGGATTTTGGAACCGCTACGACCTACGATTATGTAGATCGCAACGGTGCCTTTGTGGCAGAAGTGACCTCACCGGGGATTCAGATTTCAGCGGAGGCTCTCTTTCGGAATGCCGCCCAACTCCCCAATATTGCCATTACGAAGCCCGGTAGTATTTTAGCCAAGGATACGGTGACCAGTATGCAGGCTGGACTCGTCTATGGCTATATCGGCCAGGTGGATTATATTATCAGTAAGATGATCCAAGAAACCGGAGAGCCGGATATGAAGGTCATCGCTACGGGCGGTTATGGCCGGATGTTTTTGGAAGAGGTTAGCCGGATTGACGTGTTCGATCCCCAGCTGGCCCTGAAGGGACTTAAAATTATCCACGATAAAAACATAAAGCATAGGAGAATGTCATGAAAATTGGAGACATCGTCCTTAAAAACCAAATATGTTTAGCACCCTTGGCAGGTTATACTAACCTGCCTTTTCGTTTGCTTGCCTGTGAATATGGGGCAGCAGCGGTATTCACTGAAATGATTAGCGCCAAGGGTCTGTATTACAAGGACCCCAAGACCGCCTCCTTAATGGCGACGGACCCAAAGGAGGCTCCGGCTGGTGTCCAGATTTTTGGATCAGACCCCGGAATCCTGGAGGAGGTGGTTGAGCGGTATATCAATCCCAGTCCCTTTGCCTTTCTGGATTTCAACGCCGGATGTCCGGCTCCTAAAATTGTGAAGAATGGGGATGGGTCTGCCCTGATGAAGAACCCTAAGCTGCTGGGTGACATTGTGGAGCGGATGAAGAAGGTCAGCACCAAGCCCGTCATTATCAAAACCCGAATTGGCTGGGATGATGATTCCATCAATATCCGAGAGGTGGCGGAGGTTATCGAAGCCGCGGGTGCCGATGCCCACACGATCCACGGACGTACTCGGGAAGCCTTTTATCAAGGGAAGGCCAATTGGGAGATCATCGCAGACGTTAAACGCCACAGTCGGGGAATCCCCATTATTTTAAATGGAGATATCAGAAGTGCAGAGGGGGCGAAGATCGCCCTGGAATCTACGGGCTGTGATGGCTTGATGATTGGCCGGGGCGCGGTGGGGAATCCCTTTATTTTCAAAGAGATCAATCAGTATTTGGAAACCGGCATCCTGCCGGCGCCACCCACACCAAGAGAAAAGATCAATGCCGCTCTGGCTCACACAAAAAGCCTCTCCATATTGGGCTTTGAGCCTGCAGGGGTAAAGGAAATGCGCAAGCATCTGGTGGCCTATACCAAGGGATTACGCCACGCCACCGAGCTGCGAAATGCTGTCTTTAAAACGGAATCCCAGGCAGATATTACCCGCTTGCTAGAGAACTATTGGCAGGAAAATTACAGTGATGAATGAAACCATTAAAGCGTCACAGCATATCGATGTTTATAACGTCTCGGGAAAAAGCATAGCGGTGATGGACGAACACCAATACGCCATTCTCTTTTGGGGAACAGCCGCCCTGGACCTGGGGAAACCCCTTGTTTTAATCAGCATCGACTATCACCCCGACACCAACCCACCCTTCTGGATGATGGCCTATCAAAAAGCAGTGGCCATTGATCCAGAACGGGCGGACGCGTTGGTGTCCCCCATGGGAGAAGCCATGCTGGCCCGGATTCAAAGGGAGGATCTTGAATCCCTGGAGGCGGTCATGTCCCGGATGAATAATGACGAGCAGATCAACACTGCCATGGCCCTTGGGTATTTATCCGATTATCATATGTTAAACGCGATGGAGAAGCATGTTTACCCCACCGGTCATCACTATCTGATTCCTCCGGGCAAGGTGGGGGATCTTTCCGATGGCATGTTTAAGTCTGCCGGCTTTGAGACAGCGGTATTGGGTCAGCCTTATATTCTGGATATTGATTTGGATTATTTTATGGAGGCTGATAATTTAAAGCTGGGGAGGGACCATCAGTGTTTCAAAGCCCTGGTCCAGGAGGCCCACTCCATCACCATCGCCCGGTCTAAAAAGTACTTTGATTATCTGCGTCGCGATAAAACCTATGATTTAGAGCAGTGTGAGAGGGATTTATTAAAGGTCCTTGAGTCGCTGCTTCAATGGGATTAACCATCTTCGGATGGTTTTTTCTTTTTTTGAAAAAGGGATTGACAAGGGAGGGGAAAGGCTGTATTATTGTATTAAGTTATTAATACAATAATACAGAGGAGGTTCCCATGGAATGGCACATTGATTCTGATCGGCCGGTTTATCGCCAGCTGATTGATCAGATTAAAATAGGCATTATTGCCGGGGTATTTGCCCCGGGTGAAAAGCTGCCATCAGTGAGGGAGTTGGCCGGACAGGCTGCGGTTAATCCTAATACGATGCAGCGGGCTTTAGCAGAGATGGAGGGAACGGGACTGGTTTATGCCCAGCGAACCAGTGGACGATTCATTACGGAGGATATTGGGATGATTAAAGAAGTAAAATACGGGGTTGCTTTAAAGGAAATTGAGGAATTTTTAGAAAAGATGTCGCAGCTTGGCTTCACAAAGAAAGATGTTGTTCAGCTTATCGGGGAAATGGAAGGGGTACAATCATGAATGATAATCTACTCAGTTGTATCGGTCTGACCAAGCGCTTCGGCAATCAGACAGCATTGGATGATTTAACCCTGAATATCGGAAAGGGGCGAATCGTCGGGCTGTTGGGGCCCAATGGATCGGGAAAAACCACTTTGATCAAGTTGGCAACGGGGCTGCTGACGCCCACCGAAGGAACCATCCTGATCGGCGGGGAGGTTCCATCAGTGGAGACAAAGGCCCAGGTATCCTACCTGCCCGAACGCACCTACTTTCATGAATCTATGACAGTGCCTCAGATTATCACCTTCTTCTCCGATTTTTATCAGGATTTTGAAGCAGCCCGAGCCATGGAAATGGTTAAGGACCTTGGCATTGACATGACAGCAGCCCTTAAAAATATGTCCAAGGGAACCAAGGAAAAGGTGCAGTTGATTATGGTAATGAGCCGTCGAGCGAAGCTCTATTTACTGGATGAACCCATTGGTGGTGTGGACCCAGCGGCCCGGGATTATATCTTGAATACCATTATTGGGAATTATAATTCGGAGGCGACGGTGGTCATTTCAACACACCTGATTGCAGATGTGGAAAAGGTGCTGGACGAAGTTATCTTCATTCGCAATGGGAATTTTGTGCTGCAGGAAAGCGTTGATGATATCCGTGAAAAACGTGGGTGCTCGGTGGATACATTGTTTAGGGAGGAATTCAGATGCTAAAGAAGTTACTAAAATATGAAGTAAAGGATACGGCACGGTATATGCTGCCCCTTTATGGTCTGCTTGTTGTATTGGCTGTACTTAATCGGATATTTATTGCCATTAATCTTGATCCCAATACCCTGGCAATGGGGTTGACCCTGGGTCTGGCGATGACGTTATACATCATCGCTGCCGTCGCCGTGTTCGTCATTACCTTTATTTTGATTATTTACCGTTTTTATAAAAATTTACTGACAGATGAAGGCTATCTAATGTTCACACTCCCAGTGTCAACCTGGCAGCATATTCTATCGAAGATGCTTGTTGCAATGATGTGGATTGTGGCATCCACCATTGCGTTCACACTATCCATCTTCATTATGATTTTAAATGGAAATGATCTAATGGTTATGCTGAGTACCATCGGGGAGGTATTCCAGGCAGTAGGCTCTGAATTCGGTATTGCCGGTTATTTTCTTGGCTTTGAACTCCTGTTGGTCTTTGTGGTGAATATATTAGCAGAAGTTTTACATTTATATTTTGCCATTACCCTGGGCCAGTTGTTTAATAAAAATCGAATTTTAGCAGCCATTGGGGCTTATGTTCTGATCAATATTGTACTGCAGATTCTTGGAACGATTGCTGTATTTGTGATGTCCTTTAATATTGAAGGGCTAGTCTGGCAAATTTCCAGCCCGGTGGATGCTATGCCGGCGATGATTGGTGTGTTGGGGTTGCTCTTCTTCATCGGCGCAGCACTGTCAGCAGGTTGCTTCTTTGGGTCGAATTATATTTTAAAAAACCGTCTCAACCTGGAATAAATTCAGCGTAAAAACTGCACGATTTTGCGAAGAAAATGCTTCACAAGGAAAAGGGAATATGTTAAAATACAAGTATTGATAAGATCTCACTTGATTCAAGTGATTCCATAAAAATTTTCATTTCTTTTCCTTATTTTATGAAAAACACCATCGGTTTCCGATGGTGTTTTTCATATGTCAGCCAAAAAAGTTTAGATAAAAAACATAAAAGGACCGTCTAAGGAACGTTGTTCCAAGGATTTAACCAATTGGGCCAGGGTAACACTTTCGAGGGCGCTGCGCAATTGGTCATCGAGAAAATCAAAAACACATTCCCGCATGGTGGCTTCCACCAGGGGAGCCGCTTCTGAAACACTGTCCTCAGTGGGCTCAAAGAGAACCTGCTCCACCGCCGTTAAAATTTCATAGGCATTAATCTGGGGGGCCGGACGACTGAGACGGTACCCGCCCTGGGCGCCCTTGATAGAGGTTACCAGTTTTCCCCGTTTAAGGAGGGCAAAAACTTGTTCCAGATAAATTTTAGAGAGGCCTAGCTTTTCTGCAATGACAATAACCGGAGTACAAAGGTCTTGGGTTGATTCCTGGGCGAGGGTAATCATGGCAGCAAGACCATAACGCCCCTTGGCAGAGATACGCATAATGATCCTCCATTTCATAGTAATATTATATGTTTTATTATGACTTATTATATAGAAAGATTCCTTAAGGGTCAAGAGGGGATACCGGGGAGATTGGGAATATGGTATAATTAAAAAATATTAATGAAAAGGAACACTGTCATGAAAGCTCTATATAAAGATACCTATAAAGAGATTTGGAAATCTAAAAGCCGCTTTTTGTCCATCGCCATTATCATTGCATTGGGGGTTTGCTTCTTTTCTGGGATTAAAGCCACCAGTCCCAGTGAATTGACCACGGCGAATACGTATTTTAAAAATCAGGACTTGATGGATATCCATCTGGTGTCCACCTGGGGCTTTACAGATGCAGATATTAAGGCGTTAGAGGATACTGCGGCGGTATCCCAGGTGACGGCGTCCTATTCCACGGATGTCATTGTGGATAAGGGAGAAAAACGTCCGGTGTTCAAGGTCATGGCAGTCCCTGGACAGGGGCAGCAAAATCAGCCGCTGCTCATTGAGGGACGGATGCCCCAGACGGATTCAGAATGTGTGGTAGAGAAGAGCAAACACAGTGAGTACACCGGTTCCAATTACGCCATTGGGGATATCATTACCATGCCCGAGGATCAAGGGGAGGGCAAAAGGTCATCCGATACCCTGTCCCACAACACCTATACCATTGTAGGCTTTGTCCAAAGCCCCCTCTATGTCTCCATTGAACGGGGAAGCACCTCCATTGGAAGTGGGGATATTGCCATGTATATGATGGTGCTGCCCCAGGTGTTTAAAACCGAGCGATTTACGGATGTCTACATTAAATCTCAAAAAGCCTCCCAGGAGCTGGGATATTCCAAGGCCTACGACGATGCCGTAGAAGCACTGGAGGATTCCTTAAAAGAGGTGGGGGATCAGCGGCTAAAGGATAATTACGACCAGATTAAAAACGATGGCACCCTGGAAATCAATAAAGGAAAGCGGGAGCTGGCCGAAGCACGCCAGACCTTCGATACCGAAATTGCCAAGGCCCAGGCAACCATTGCTGGTTCAGAAGCTAAAATTGCGGATAGTGAGGCGGAGCTGGCAAAGGGGTGGGAGCAATATCGCAGAAAAATGGCAGAGGGGGAGGCAACTCTGGCGGCCAGTAAAGCTGAGCTGGAGTCTGGTGAGGAACAATACGCCCAGGGTCTGGCGGCCTTTGAAGCCGGCCGGGAGGCCTACGATGCGGGAATGGCCCAGTACGAGTCCCTTAAAGCCAATGAAAAGCAGCTGGCCGATGGTTTAACGACCTTGGATACCACCCTTGAGGGACTCAAAGCCCAGCTGAAAACCCTAACGCCGGGAACTCCGGAATATATCCAGCTGGAATCCCAGATTACGGCGTTGAGCGAACAGCAGAAAACCCTGGCGGCCCAACTAGCTGATGTCCAAAAAGCCATTAAGGCACTGGATGCGGGAACCGTCGCCCTAAAGCAATTGGAGGCAAGCCGTGCTCAGTTGGATGCCGGATGGGCAGCTTATAACCAGGGTGTGGCCCAGCTTGAGGAGGGTCGCCAAAGCGGTGCGGCCACCCTGGAGGCGGGAGAAACGGCCCTGGCCCAGGGGAAAGAGCAATTGGCCCAGGGCAAGGCTGAGCTTGAAACCAAGCGGGCCGAAGGGGAGCAGCAGCTGGCCGATGCCCAGACAAAGATTGACGATGCCCAAAAACAGCTGGATGATTTGACCCTGGGGAAATGGTATGTCTTTAACCGGAATGATAATCCGGGATACACCAGCTATGGGGAGGATGTTAAACGGATTGATAATCTGGCCAACGTATTCCCCCTCTTCTTCTTACTGGTTGCAGTGTTGGTTTCCTTTACTACCATGACCCGGATGGTTGAGGAGCAGCGCCTTGAAATTGGAACGCTAAAGGGACTGGGGTATTCCCGGAGCCAGATCGCCTTTAAATACGTGATTTATGCGGCTACAGCGGCGGGTATTGGGAGCGTCGTCGGTGCAATCTTTGGGGTGAATGTGTTGCCTCGGCTGATTGTGTCGGCCTACAGCCTGTTGTATCAGGTGCCGGATCTGATTATCGATATTCCCTGGGGGATGGTTATTGCCAGCATATTGGGGGCCATTGCCTTTACCGTTGGAGCGGCGGAGCTGGTGACCAACATGGAGCTGCGCCATGCCCCAGCCCAGTTGATGCGCCCAAAGGCCCCTCGGGTGGGGAAACGGATATTACTGGAGCGAATCAAGTTCCTTTGGACTCGTATGGGTTTTATCTCCAAGGTGACCGCCCGGAATATCTTTCGGTATAAGGCCCGTTTCCTTATGACGGTTATCGGCATTGCCGGATGTACCGCCCTGATTTTAGCGGGTTTTGGTCTCCAGGATTCCATCTTTTCCATTGTGCCCCGGCAGTTTGAGGAGATTTCCATTTTTGATGGGACCCTTGGGCTGAAGGAGGAAGGGACGGTTGCAGATAAGGCTGCCTTTATGGATCGCCTCAAAAAAGATGCGAATATGCAGGATGCCATGCTGGTTAAGGTTTCTAAAATGAATATGGAACCCGTTGGAGGAAAATACTCCAAGGGAGCCTATGTGAGTGTACCCTCTAATCCCAAGGCTTTAGGGGACTTTGTGGTTCTCCGACACCGCCAGGGGCAGGCCGCGGTATCCCTGCCAGAGACGGGGGCCGTCATTACAGAAAAAATGGCTGGGGACCTTGGAATAAAGACTGGGGACGAAATCCAAATTTATGCGGATGATACGGAATATACGACGACGGTGTCGGATATTGTGGAGAATTATATTGAAAACTATGTGTATCTTTCGCCAGAGGCCTACCAAAAAGCCACTGGGAAAGCGCCGGCCTATAATGCGGCGTACTTTAATTTAAAATCCACTCAGGCGGCAGATGAGGAAGCCTTTGCATCCCGTTGGCTGTCAGGGGGGGATGTGGCCACGATTTCCAACACGACGAATATTGTAAAAAATTCCAACGATACCATGAGTAGTTTGAATGTGGTGGTCATTGTCATGCTGGTATCCGCCGGGGCCCTGGCCTTTGTGGTGCTGTATAATCTGACCAATATCAATGTGTCCGAACGGGTACGGGAAATTGCTACCATTCGGGTTCTGGGCTTTTATGATCGAGAGGTGGATAATTATATCTTCCGGGAGAATATCGTGCTTTCCCTCATTGGGATGATCTTTGGGCTAGGCCTGGGGGTGGTGCTCAATGGCTATATTTTAAATACGGTGGAAACTGATGTGGTGATGTTTCCCCGGGGCATCGACCCCACCTCCTATCTCTATGCCTGTCTGTTTACCATGGGCTTTACCCTCATCGTAAACTTTGTCATGCGACCGGTGATTCGTCGGGTGGATATGGTTGAGTCCTTGAAGAGTATTGAGTAGATGGAAAAGGAAAAGGACCGGCAAGTGCCGGTCCTTTTGAGTGTAAGGGAGGGGGGCGGTAGGGTAAGCTCTCAGTAAGGGGCGGGCAGGCGGACATATGCCGTTTGTTCCGTCCACTTGCGAATTCGGACAGGGTGTGTTACCGAAACCGCTACGCGCTTTCGAACACATGCCTGTCCGCCCCGATGTGGACTTACACAAAGGATATGTCCACCTACCCTTTGGTTGTTGGTACCGCCGCGGCAGTAACCAGACTTCCCCGTTCGTCCGAGAAAATTCAGGCTGTCCGATTGGTAACTTAAGGGAGGGGAAGCAGTTTAGATACGTGAGCGGAGGATCCCCTGCGGGCAGTACATTGCAATTCTTAGAGAGCTGTTATGTCAACCCGCCCAAAACCATATCAAACCCGTAGGGTTTGCGCCCTGCCGACTGAGGGGTTACGCTGTATTCGTCAGCGCCTGGGGTCCGAAGCGAATTGGAATTGTCAATAAAAGTTTAGTCCCATCGGCAAGGAGAATTATGCAGCAACAGTACAGTGGTAAAGTGCCCGCTTAGAGAGCGGCGGGAGACCATCGTTGGTGCTGTAAATCCGACGATGATTATAGTATTGGATATATCTAAAGATAATCGTCTTGACCATCTCCTGGGTCATCTTCATCGTATCAATACGATAAAGTTTTTCTTTCTTGAGCGTTGCGAAAAAGCTCTCCATCCGGGCGTTATCATAGCATCGACCAACACTGCTCATACTTTGGATTGCGCCCTTTGCAGCCAATGCGGTTCGGAAGGCTGTGCTTGTAAATTGCGACCCACGATCCGAGTGAAGGATCA
>NZ_FNRK01000048.1 GCF_900107815.1 Eubacterium aggregans | reverse complement strand
CTCCCGCCGCTCTCTAAGCGGGCACTTTACCACTGTACTGTTGCTGCATAATTCTCCTTGCCGATGGGACTAAACTTTTATTGACAATTCCACTTTAGTAAAAAAATCGAAATTTGTCTGGTTTAAAAACAATAATTCCGTAGATTTTGCAACAGGAAGCATAAGCAACTTATCGTCAAAATACCCTTCTTCTAGAAACGTCGGTATATACTCTGATAATTTCGCTTTTGTTAAATATGGCTTAAAATCAAGCAGTTTATCGTATCCTACTTTTTCCTCTATACGGGGGTAGGCTATAAATAAATCGGGCAAAGGTTCCGAGCCTGGCACTTCTGCTACCGCAGCCAAAATATCTTCATCAATAGCACTAGAATCGCTTACCGATGTTACCTCGATAATAACGCCTCTCTGAGCACCCACTGTCCGATTGAAAGCATCTATACTATCATTAAACGGTGACTCGGTCTGACTCCCATAGACATGCCATATGGTAAGTGTTACCGGATTATCTGGATTAAGTTTTGTGTTTTTTCCAGAACATCCAATCAAACAAAAAATCAGCATAATGATACAAACCATAAAGGAACACCGCCGCACTATTCTTTTCATCTAAAGACCCCTCCAATGATTTAAGAATTAAATCCGCTCCTCATTTTTAAGACTTCCTACCCTTTTAGGATTTTGGGTAGGGACGATAATCCCAAAATGTGTAAAATAATAAATAGAATATCAGTCCGTATTGCAATCCTTTATTTTTTAAATATATCACGAACTACTTACTAAATCAAGCCACAAAAGCTCTCGTTTTCAGCTTTCTACAAATACACAACATGTGCAATTATTACCCCATAAGTTATTTTAAGCTATTTTGACTTTATATCCGTTACAGATATAAATAGAGTACATTTTCTTAATCAATATTTTTAAAGGAGGTTTTTTATGAAATATGAAGTGAAGGGTGGCAATCTGCCTGTGGTGATTTGTAATCTCGATGCAGAAGAGGCCATGATTAGTGAAAGCGGCAGCATGAGTTGGATGAGTAGCAATATGAAAATGGAAACTACTTCTGGCGGTGGAATTGGTAAAGTCTTCGGGCGACTTGTCTCTGGTGATTCCATGTTTCAAAATCATTACACTGCAAAAGGTGGCCCCGGAATGATCGCTTTTGCTTCTAGTTTTCCCGGATCGATTCGACCTTTAGACATCAGCGCTGACGCCAGCATGATTGTCCAAAAAAGTGCTTTTCTCGCCTCAACCGCAGGAGTTGAACTCTCTGTTTTTTTTCAAAAGAAATTAGGCAAGGGCCTTTTTGGCGGGGAAGGTTTTATCATGCAACGACTTTCGGGTAACGGAACCGCCTTTATTGAGATTGATGGCCATGGTGTCGAGTATAGTCTAGGGGCTGGACAAGAACTCATCGTCGACACAGGCTATTTAGCTGCCATGGAGGAAACATGCACAATGGATGTTATCACCGTTCCCGGAGTAAAAAACATGCTATTAGGCGGCGAAGGTGTTTTTAACACTGTTGTTAAAGGTCCCGGCCGAGTTATCTTACAAACCATGCCCATTAGTAATGTAGCTGGCATTCTTCAACCTTATCTGACCACCTCAAAATAAAGGATTGGGATCGGTTGTATAAAATATTTGGTTGCTATTTGCCTTAAGTATTTAGAAAAGGAAGGTATATCATGAAAAAAAGAAGTCTTGTATTGGCTTTGTGTTTATTGATAGGGATGATTTTTTTGCTGAGCGGTTGTGGCGATAGCGACGGTGGAACCACTAGTAATGACCCTACTGTGGGGAAATGGAAAGTAGCTGGCGCTGAAATGATGGGTATCATGGTAAGTGGCGAAGAAGTTGGTGATTTTGTTCTAGAGTTTAAAGATAGTGGTAAGGGAACTGCAACTATCGACGGTAGTAATGGTAATTTTTCTTGGAAGCGTGAGGATAACAAAGTTTTAATAGACATGGACGGAGAAAAGCTTGAGGGAAGCATTCAAGATGATGCTATTTTAACCTGTGATGACTTTATGGGAATGGGTCTGAAAGTTTATTTTGTTAAAGAAGGTGCCAATGTCGATATGAGTCAATTCAAAACGACCACCTTTGAATAATACAGATGAAAAGTGAGGATGCATAAATGAAAAAACGACATACCTTTTTACTTATTCTGGCTTTAATTGGCCTTGTTCTGTTCACTGGCTGTGGTCCAAAACCAGACCCTGAGCCTGTGGATACCACCTATAAACCTAATGTTAAATCGGCAATGGTTGGCACTTACACCATCACCCCTACGTGGATTCCTTTTTCAGAACCGGTCATTGCCAAAGAGTATTTTGACAATCAAATCGCGGTAAGCTCTAGTGGGCAATTATTCATCTTGGACGGCAATACGCTAACCGAGTATGCACTCAATGGTGAAAGCTATACCATGGGCACGCGTCTTGATTTGGATAAAGAAGGCAGCTTCATGAGTCGGGACAATACTGATACGCTTTGGATTTCTCCTGGAATCAGCTCAATCATTGGTGTAAAAAATATGCAGCAAACTGTCCAAAGTACGGTCAAAGATTATCTGGCTATTGCTCCAGACGGAAGTTGGGGCCTTACCCATTGGGTCAGCAACCCCATTCAACGGGTAACAAACGTGGATGGGAACCTATCTGCTGAGCCCTGGGCCTTTACGCCCCCTTTGGAGGGAAGCACTTTGGGGATCATTTCCGATATTGCGATCACTGATACCCATGTCATGATTGCTGGAAAAGTGGACGAAGAAGAGCGTATTGCTATTTACGACTACAATGGGAATCTTCAGGCCCTTCTTGGGAATACGGAAATTGGAAATCCTGACTCTTTGGGCTCCGTCACTGGAATGGTGGAGACCAGTAATGGTTTCGTTGCTATAGATGGCAATATGCGAAGCATCATCTTTTGGACTCCGGATTTTCAAGTGATTGGCAACCTTAAACCAGACGAGGTGCTCGGCACCGATTATCCATGGCTTAGTGATCTTGTTCTCCAGCCTGATGGCAGTCTGTTGGTTGCAGCCGCTCAAGACCAGGTCATGCCTGAAGGTTACGAACTTAAAGAAGGTGAAGATGAACCGACTGAAATACTTATTTTCAAATTAACTGGATTTTAGATAAGGACCCACTCGCCGAATCTGTAAATTCCAAAACCAAGGTTTCCTGTGATAGAATAAACTAATCCCATAGGAGGCCTTTTATTATGGCAAAACCAAAGAAACCCGTTCACAAGGTCGAGATGACCGATGGTAAACGCAACATCA
>NZ_FNRK01000050.1 GCF_900107815.1 Eubacterium aggregans | reverse complement strand
ATTCCCTGTGTTGTACAAATCCACAAGTTGTTGCTTAAACTCTTGGGTGTACTTCTTTTGGTTTTTTGCCATGTTGAGCTGCTCCTTTATATTATGATATTGATTATAATGTGTTCAACTTTTCGTGTCCATACTTATATACTAGCACCAAGCTAACTACGAGATATACATATAGATCAAACCGAAAACTAAATGAAATTGCTGCATGGATTAGCAAATTATTTATAACGCCTTGGGTATGTGATATACTTATACTATTATTAAAATTATTAACACCCCTAACAGCGAAGTACGTTGAAAAGAAAAAACCAACACAAAAAAGGAGATGCTATGTTTAATTCAACTGAAATGACAGTAATGAATATTATTGATTCTTTGCCAAATGTCAATGAAAAATCCACTATCGATTTTAAAATAGCTCCTTATCCCAAGAATAAAATGGCTGACTTTATTTCCGATGTGATTGCTATGCTTAATTCTATTGAGGGCTATCGGAAAGATAAATATATAATTATCGGAATAGTTGATGAAACTAAATATGCTAAGGGAATAAGCATCTTCGACATGCCGGATGACAGCCATTTTCAAAATCTTTTAGATAAAATTGCACCGCGCCCAATAGTCGAGACTGGAACTGTACAGGTAGATTCACAAACTTATGGTTACATCTACATACCTAAAGATAATAAAGAGAGAGTTTATGAAGTTAGTGAGAATTATGGGCAAGGTACTGCCAAAGAGGTAAAGGTAGGTCAATCTTTTATTCGGATGGGCTCTAAAACAAGTGTGATATCAAATGAAAACAGGTCATATATTAAATTTCAAAAAACATATATTGAACCTAATATTAAAAATAAGGCTTTATCTCGGATTGTGAGCACAAATAATCTTTCATTAGAAATTGCGAAATCATTGTTAGAAAGTGATATTGATAAAAGAGATGTTTCCTGGGCTGAACCAGAAAAAAACTCTTTTTCTGTTATAACAGGGGATTATGGTTCTGGGAAAACTTATTGTTTAGAAATAATGTATTTACGTTTACTACAATCATACAATACAGAACAGTCAACAATAATTCCTATTTGGATATCTAATTGGGATTTACAAGCGAATGATGCATTTATCAGGGATATACTGGATTTGAATATATTTAAAGAAATTGTGTTTTTTTACGATGAATTAGAAAGTAAGACCCAAGATAATATATCCAGAATTTTAGAAGAGACCAAATATCTTTTGCTCCAACATCATAGTATTAGTTTTATTTTTTCGTCTAGAAATATACCAGTCTTGAATGATTTAAGTGAAAGAAAAGCAGTTAAATTACTTACTCAAAAAGAAATATGTGTGATTTTAAACTTGATGGATGTCAATAAAGTAATTACTCCTTGTATGTTAGAACGATTGGATAAAGAAATTCAAAAGACAATAAGTAGACCATTCTTCACATTTCTTTTTGGAAATTTAATGAAGAATCATAAAATCACCGAATTTTATTCCTATAAAGACATGTTTATCAAAAAAATTTTGCTAACAAATTTCATAGACAGAGTATTTGATAGAGAAGATAAACTATTAGATGATTTTATATCAATAGCAGTACGGTCTATTGAACGTCAAAATGGCGAGTTTCATCTAGCAGAAGTAGATATTCAGTGTAACATAAATGATATTAACAGAAAAGGACTATTAATATATAATGAAGAAAGTAAGTTATATAAATTTAACTTGCCTATAATTGCTCAATGGCTTGCCTCTGAATCTTTAATCAGGGGGAAAATAAATACAAACTGTTTGATAGATACTTCTCAACATCTTTATAGATGGCTATACCCACTGATTTATACTTTATATCGTCTAAATAATATGGATTCTCTTAATAGTATATTTTCACCTATTATAGAGAAATTTCCCGCTATAATGGGTACAATAATTAAAAATGGAGTAGAACAAGAATTAACAATAGGAGCCCGAGATGTAACGGTTGATAAAATTAAAGACGTGATTAATTTATTCAAAAGCAACTTTTCAGAGAAAGATTTTATTTTTAAATTTCCGATAAATATTTCTTTAGAATACTGCGAGGATACTCCTAGTTTTGAAATAAATGAAAAAACCGATACAACTTTGTGTAGCAGTCGATTTCCTATTATTTCAAATAAAGCAAATGGAAATTATTATGCTGCCTACAAAACTATTATTAATAGGATTGAAAGTATTTTAAAAAATATTTATTTAATTAAAACAGATATGTATGCGGAATTAATATGGCAAATTTCTTGTAAAAATATAGATGACAGTTCTCTAAGAAATACTCCTGTTGTAATTAAGGAAATATTCGAAAAGAACTCAAATCTGAACTCAAATCTGAAATCCTTATATGAAAAAATGTTAGAAGATGGAAAAGATAGTATTATTCCGCCTTGGCCATTTGGGGACATTCCCCTAAACCAATCGTCGGGTTGGGTTTGGGATATGTTTTCTGAAGAAAAATTACTTGAAAAAGTTGTTTCTATATACAAATCTGCTATTCATGACTATAAATATATTGTGGAAAATTGTTTCGATAGTTTTAAAAACATTTTTCCGACATACCAGCTTATACCTTTTGAACTTAAAGGAATATTATATCAACGAGATAAGAGTAGTCATCCTAGCTTATATCAATACAAGCTAGCATTACCTTATAATGAACAATCTCGAGTAAGTATTGAGTGGGGTCAAGATCTTAACTATATACTTGAAAAGGATAGTGATCACCAAAAAATTAGTAAAGCAATTGAACGAAATCGCTCTAACACATCACATCTTTTATCTTATAGTCGATGTCAAGGATATTTAGATGTTTTTGGATTCAAACCAATTACTACGATTGTTATTGAATGGCTTATTGATGATTTTAAAAAATTAGGTTGGTTGGATTCTGGTTTTTCTAGTCACTTACGTAGTATATAAAAATAGTGACAATATTTAATTATATTAACCAGAAATGGATAATACATATAATATGACGACCACAAGCTAAATCATCCACACAAAATTGATTGAGTTATGGATTTTAGGGACGAGTGAGAATAATTATTTTTTAGTCAACACCGCACAACAGAACAATAAGCAGTTGGTGTTAGAATTTAAATAGTACAAAGTAAAATGAGATATCCCCTAGAAATATTGTATAATCAACATATGGAGGAACTCATTATGCCAAGAACA
>NZ_FNRK01000049.1 GCF_900107815.1 Eubacterium aggregans | reverse complement strand
TTCGAAAAATGGTTTGAACGGGTATCTTCTCTGCAAGCGGCCTAGCTTACAGAATCACTCATTTTAAGCTGTGCTTTTTATTGACATAGGACCAGTTTTCTCTTTTGTCATGGCTCCACCATCCTCAATCTCGGCTGTCATTTGAATGGCAGTCATATTTATTTTTTACTTTTCAAAAACTCGAGCGCGTCTTCTTCATTAAGCGGCTTGCTGAACAAATACCCCTGTATCTTGTCGCAGCTGTGCTCTTTTAAATACTGCAGCTGGCTCTCATACTCAACCCCTTCAGCAATTGTGCAGTGCCCAAGCTTATGCGACATCGAAATAATATCGCTTGTTATTGCTTTACTCGGGTCTGTATCTAACAGCTTATCGATGAAATATTTGTCAATTTTCAAGCAGTCGACGCTTAACTCTTTTTCTCTGGCCAGAGAGGAATAGCCAGTTCCAAAATCATCTATAGCTATGTGAAGTCCGGCTTCTCTCAGTTTCTCGATAGTGTTATTGATGTTTTCATAATCGGAGGCAAAGACCGATTCCGTAATCTCAATGCCGATATTCCGTGGATTAACCTGCATCTCGTTCATCAATTCCAGAAACCTGCTTGTAAAGTCAGGTTTCAACAGCTGAATAGCAGAAACATTGATTGAAACGCCGACTTCATCATATCCACTCGCATTAAGCTTATTAAGGAAATGAAACGCGTTGACAATCACTTTTTCACCAATCGGTATAATGAGCTTTGTCTCTTCGGCAATCGGTATAAATTCAACCGGTGACACCAGTCCGTGTTTTTCTGTTTTTAACCGTGCTAGCGCTTCAAACCCACAAACAGCATTTGTCTGTAGCTCAACAATCGGTTGGTATTGCAAAAACAACTCATCATTAGTGCTTTCAAGCACTACGCCCGTAAGTGCTTCCCGGATGTCTCTTTCGCGGTTTATCTCAGCCTCCAGTTCCTCATTATAAAAACAAGCTTCGAAGTCTTTTTCTAAAATGGCAATAGACCTTTCTGATGCAATCAGAAGTCTTCTTAAGAGTAGATCCACATCGATTTCATCATCGTCCTGCTCAATTTCGAATATGCCGATTCCGCCGCCTATCCGTTCAGTTACAAATAAGGCTTCTAATGCTTCTGCAATGACATCGCAAAAATCAACAAGCTCGTTTTTGTCCTTGTAGTCAATGAGATAGAAGACAAACCGATTTTCATAGGTTTGGAACAGTAATCGGGTGTCAGAGCAATGCTGACTCAGCGTTTCAGCAGTTACTTTTATTAGGTTCTGTGTATAGTGAAACCCATAATTAGCGGTTAACAGCTGAACGGTGCTCAAATTGATACTGATGACCGCTCTATTTAGTCCATCCTTTTTCTTGAGGTCATGATTCAGAAGGGCTTCCAAATAATCACGATTATACAAGCCTGTCCAATTGTCATGCTCATTCATGTATCTGAGATGGTTCTCCATCTCTTTTCTGTCTGAGATATCGAGGATTATTCCTTCCAGCGCTTCAACTTCACCCTCATCATTATATATTCCTTGTCCCATCTCAAGAACCCATTTTCTTTTGCCGCTTGCAGTGATAATCTCATACTCATATCTAAACGGCTGCCCTTTTTCAAGGATTCGCTTCCATTCGTTCCACAATGCTTCGCGGTATTCAGGGGAAATGAGATCATTATACGATAGGTCTCTATTGTTTAACAAGCTTTCGGATTTGTATCCAGTCAGATCATAGCAACCTTTTGAAACGTACTGCATCGTCCAGTCATGATCATATTTGCACTTGTAAGCCAAGCCCGGTAGGTGAGACATTAGAATAGATTCTCTCCGTTCGTTCTCCCTCAATGCAAACTCAAAAAGTTTGCGTGGCGTAATGTCACGGGAGGAGCCTTGAAATCCCACCGCATTACCATTATCATCGCGGATGAAAGAAATACTCAACTCCAGCCAGATAACGGTGCCGTCTGCTTTATAATGTTCAATTTCGATCGTCAGTGACCTGTTTTTATCAATTTCGGGATCTTTTTCTTTTTCTAACTCTTCATAAAAAATCGATTGGATTTTATGCAACGTTTGTGCTGGAAATTTTTCTTCCATCTTCCTATTCATATGCTCTTCGATGGATTCTCCAAGGAGTTTTTCAACAGAGGGACTTACATAAGTCGTTTTCAGGTCTAAATCCATCTGCCAGACAACGTCTGACATATTTTCAGTGATACTTCGATATTTTGTTTCACTTTCAATCAGCGCAGCCAAAGCGGCTTTTTGGTTGGTAATGTCCTGAATAAGACACATATGATTAAGCTTGTTTCCCGCTAAAGGAGCAAGAGACGCAACGACCATGTATACCCATACAACCGATCCATCGGGTTTAACATATCGCTTCTCCATTGAATAGCTTTTAATTTCACCGGCCTGCAGTTTGTTAAAATTTTGTATATCTTCATCCAGGTCGTCCGGATATGTAATCTTTGCCCAGCCTAAATTAATGAGCTCTTCTTTTGTTCTGCCTGTAATTTGTTCATATGCAGAGTTTATTTTTATAATATCCTTGTCAGAGTGTTTAGGATCACGGCTGTGAGAAATTGCTATGCCAATAGGGGCCTCTTCAAAAAGCCTATCAAAGGCAAGAGTGTGTTCGTCAATTTTCTGCGATAGTGCTTGCTGAGCTCGCATCAGTGCTACATGAACATTGATCCTGGCTTTCAATGAATCCATATGAAGTGGCTTTCGGATATAGTCTACGGCACCAAGCTTTAAGCCCTTGATTTCATTATCCAATTCATCATAATTAGTCAATATTATGGTGCGCAGCTTCCGAAACCGCTCATCCCGATTCAATGATTCGAGAACCTGTAAACCATTCATATTAGGCATATTGAGATCGAGTATGAGCAAGTTGATTTCATCATTCTCCGCAAGTACACGCAAAGCCTCTATACCGTCGCAAGCAGTTAGCACGTTATACTCACTAAGCATGTTTTTGATGATCAATCTGTCCGATGCCGAATCGTCAACTACCAAAATTTTAATTAGCATTTTAAATCCTCCTCTTTAACCCACACCCACTCTAGGCTTTCTTATTTTAGTTCCTCAAGCAGTTTCCCAAGTAATTTAGAAAACCTGTCTTGCAATGGCACTATTTCGTTTTCCTTTTCTTCATTATGGAATTGTCAATAAAAGTTTAGTCCCATCGGCAAGGAGAATTATGCAGCAACAGTACAGTGGTAAAGTGCCCGCTTAGAGAGCGGCGGGA
>NZ_FNRK01000063.1 GCF_900107815.1 Eubacterium aggregans | reverse complement strand
GTTCTTGGCATAATGAGTTCCTCCATATGTTGATTATACAATATTTCTAGGGGATATCTCATTTTACTTTGTACTATTTAAATTCTAACACCAAACAACACTCTCATTAAGAAGAATTATCCTGCTGATGTTCATTATCTCCTTGTTCATATCAGTGGCTTGTTACGGTGCGCTAATTTTCACAAATTGGGTTTCTTCAGCCGAGAAAACAACGGCGCATATGGCCGCTGATATTAATGAAGAAATCTATAACCAGGTCTATTCATTAATGCAAGCGCCTTATCATATGAACGAAGTCAACCATAAAGTTATAGAAAATGGAATGCTTGATTGGTCTGACGAAAAACAGCGGGATCGATTTTTTGTTAGCGTAGTTGAGTCCCACAGCAATAGTATATACAGTTTTAGTTACGGCACTGCAAATGGTGAATACTACGGCGCTCGAAGAAATGAAAACGGTGTAGTTGAAATTATGCAAAATAATGCTGATACCGGCGGAAACTCCTGGTATTATTCGGTCAATGAGGACTTGACTGCGGGCGATCTTGTTGTTCAGGCGGGCAAATTCGATCCCCGTACCCGCGCGTGGTATAAGGCTGCAGTTGAGGCTGGAGGCCCAGTTTTTTCACCTTTATATAAACATTTCGTTATGGATGATTTAACTGTGTCCGCAGCGTGGCCAGTATATAATGAATCAGGCAATCTTGATGGCGTGCTTGGGACACATATGCTTCTTTCAGATATTGGTTCCTTCCTTAAAGACGCAGTTGAAGAACACAACGGTATAGCGATTATCATCGAGAAAGATTCGAACTATTTAGTCGCAAACTCTATGGATGTCTCAAACTTTGCTGTTCTTGAGGATGGTACGCTGGAGCGTTACGCACTTAAGGACATTGATAACACAGATATTCAAAACGCTTACGAACAATACAAAACAAACAGCGCTACGGAAATGATCTATAAAGGTGAAAATGACAACTTCTTTGTCAACATCAGTGAAATTCATATGAATGGAATCGATTGGGTATAATGGTGCGCTTGTCAAGACAAAAATCCGAAGGATTTATAATGAATAATAGGCAGGTGTGTTAGTAAGGTGTGGGAAGGCAAACAAATGAGA
>NZ_FNRK01000052.1 GCF_900107815.1 Eubacterium aggregans | reverse complement strand
CTCTTTTTAGTATATCAGATTCATTAATATCCGTCTGAAAAAATGTCTTAATTTATGAGACCATTATACTTGTCCCAGATTGTACCGCCGGTGGAAGGCTATATTTTGTTCCTCTCGCAATAATGGCTTTCTGAATTATTTCTTTATTCAAACGAAATCTTAGTTTATGATGTTTCTTTATCGCATACAACACAATAAATACTGTCATTACAATTTGAGATATTACTGTTGCAGCGGCAGCTCCTGCTGCACCAAATGGCAGAACAACAACAAAGATAATATCTAAAACAACATTTGCAATAGAACACACAAGTACAGACAAAAATGGTGCTTTGCTGTCACCCAGCCCTCTCAATACAGCGGAATATATATTATAGACAGCTAATAAAGGAATTCCCAAAAACATAATCTGAATATATTCTCTTGCAATTGAAAAAATATTTGCAGGTGTATCCAAAAGAGTTAAAATCGGGCGTGTGAACAAAATTCCCACAGCAGCAATAATCAGAAATATACCACCCAGTAAAATTACAAAGGAAGATAAAATATTTTTCAGTTTTCCCTCTTCTCCCATTCCGTACTGCTGTGCAGCTAATACGGAGATTCCAGATGTAAAACCTGTAATTACTGTGACAAATAGATTATAAATTGAAGTAGTTGCCCCAATTCCCGCAAGGGCCAGTTCTCCCTCAACATTTCCAACAACAAAAGCATCAACCCAATTGAACATTTGCTAAAGCAAACCGCTTAATATCAAAGGGACTGTAAACCACACTAATGTTTTCATAATATTTTCCTGTGTCAAATTATTTTTCATATATTTTCCTCCTGATTTCGCCTGCCCCTTCCTATAATAGTGCAAGGTGCCTTCGACACTCTCATCTCCACTGTCCGCAATCTTGAGGGAGAAGACCCTTCCTATAAAATAAAAAAGGTATTCAAAAGCTACCATACAGCACAGATGCCGTACCTTAGGGGTAACTTTTGAACGCCTCTATAAATACTTTATTCAATTGGTCTTGTGAAAAAAATTTTGAACTCTCTCGTGGCAGTTTTCATCACCAATATAACAAATAATATCTCCAATACAAAAAATTGCATACGGCCCAGGTGAAATAATAATCTCATTTTCTCGTTTTATTGCGATGATTGTTGCCGTTGTATTATGCCAAAACTGTACATCGGAAATACTTTTCCTTATGTAGTTGGCATCTTCTTTTAGTTCAATCTCAAATGGTGTAAGGGGATTTACTTCACGAAATCGTTCTGTCTTGTAGAGAAGTTCTGATATCATACCTTTTAATTCATGGTTTTGTTGTATCTGCTGTTCCATTCCGGTTAAAATTTGTTTTTTTAAATTGCTCATCTCATTAATAGAATTAAATTTATTAACAAAGTTTTTTGCCTTATCTTTGGATTTTATTAATACACCGCTGCCCTTTGTTACTTCTACAATCTTCATATCGGATAATGCACTGATTGCACGGCGCGCCGTTTCAGAAGAAACGCCATATTGACTGGAAAGGGAAGAACGTACATAGATTTTCTCACCTTCACTGTAATATCCTTCTACAATCTTAGCTGCAACATCTGCAGCAATCTGTTGGTATCTTGGAATAGTTACTTTCATATTTCTTAGCAATGCTCCTTTCAAATTAGAACATAAAAAGCATTTTTACTTCTAAAGTATCCATATTATAATATACCTATATTCTTTTTGCAAGATAAGAAGTATCTTGAGTTTCCGCAGTTTTATCCACAACTGCGAATTTTATCAGCTTTACAATAAACAACTTTCAAAAAATGCCCAAAATATAAGGAATCCAGACTCTTTGTTTGGTATAATTAAAGTGATGAAACAAAAACCAACTAAACAAAAAAAGAGAGGGCTCCTTATGCTTAATTCTACCACAAATACTTATACCTTAAAACGAAAAATTTTATCTTTTTCAAACAAAATTTCCAGACACCTTTCTAAACCCGAAAGGAAATTCACTGCCGACATTACTTATGGCCTGTTAGCCTCTGGAAGCTGTCTTCTGACTGACGTTGTCGACCAGCTTCATGAATCGTCAAAAAAGATTAATATCGTAGACCGTCTGTCCAGACACTTAGAAAAAGGTACTCCTGGAAAAGCAGTTGCTTCTTATCTGCATACAATTAAAAAATGGGTTCCTGATGAACCAGTCATTCATATCGATGACAGTGATGTGGTAAAACCGGATGGTTACAAATTTGAAGCTCTTGGTATCGTTAGAGATGGTTCCGAAAGCACTTCAACAAAAAACGTTTACAAAAAAGGATATCATGTGACCGAAGCCTGTGTTCTCACGAGCAGCAATCATCCCGTTAGCATTTTTTCAAGAATACATTCTTCCTCTGAAAGAGATTATAAATCTGCAAACACCATCACTTTCCAGGCAATGGAGCAGGGCGCTGCACTCTTTAAAAAAGCAACTTTTGCAATGGATCGTGGTTACGATGATAACAAAATGTTTCTGAAAATGGATGAACTCGGACAAGACTATGTGATACGTCTCAAATTGGAATTGTCAATAAAAGTTTAGTCCCATCGGCAAGGAGAATTATGCAGCAACAGTACAGTGGTAAAGTGCCCGCTT
>NZ_FNRK01000053.1 GCF_900107815.1 Eubacterium aggregans | reverse complement strand
TTCGAAAAATGGTTTGAACGGGTATCTTCTCTGCAAGCGGCCTAGCTTACAGAATCACTCATTTTAAGCTGTGCTTTTTATTGACATAGGACCATATGGCCGATTACCAGGAAACCATTCCGAAGCCCATCACCACCCGTTTCTGCCACCACAACACCGCCAATGCCTTTTTGGTCTATTATGCTGCCCAATGTGCGGAGCAGGGCATCCCCTTTAGCGTAACCGGAGATATCCCCGTGGCCCTTCCCATTTCCGAAAGCGATCTTGGCGCACTCATTGGCAACCTCCTTGAAAATGCTTTAGAAGCGATTCTCCGGGACTTGTCCCTGGAGGGCGGCATCGCTTTTTCTGCCCAGCTCATGAACGGTAGCCTTGCTATTCTGGTGGATAACCCCACCGCCACCCTCCCCACCTATACCCGGGATGGCAGCCTCCACTCTACCAAGCACCACGGCCCAGGCATTGGCACGGCCTCCATTTGTCACATTGTCAAGCGTTATAACGGGGATTGTCGCTTTGAAGTGGTGGACGGATTTTTTAGAGCATCCGTGCGTTTACCCATCCTCCCGGCGCCTCCACCCGCATAGTATTCTGATTTTTCTTGTTTTTTTACAAAAAAGACTTTACAAGTGGCACTCCTTTGGCTATAATAAATAAGCGTTCGACATTCGGACGACGTGTGATCCCGTAGCTCAGCTGGAAGAGCGCTACCTTGACATGGTAGAGGTCGTTGGTTCAAGCCCAATCGGGATCACCATTTTTTTATACAACTGAACCCCTGATCCTGTAGCTCAGCTGGGAGAGCGCTACCTTCACACGGTAGAAGTCGTTGGTTCGAGTCCAATCAGGATCACCAGATTGACCTTTATACGCCCTTTTTAGGGCTTTTTTAATTTGCAGGCTAAGGATGACGCATCCAAAATGCGAGAAAAGAGATAGAGGGTTAATACTGTGAATCTTGTGATCTGCGATGATGATGCCTTATTTCTAAAAAAAATTAAACGATCAACTTCTCACATTTCCAAAAGTTGATCGTTTAAATATTCATATTTTTCAATTTACATCAGGTAGCGATTTATTGCTCTGGTATATCCAAAAGAACCATGATATCGATCTTTTATTCATCGATATTGAAATGCCCGGATATAATGGGCTTGAGGTCATTAAACACTTACGAAAAAGCAAATGTCATTGCCAAATCGTTGTTATTTCTTCTTATAAAGAATATGTCTTCCAATCCCTTGACTACGAAATCAGCCATTATTTAGTCAAACCCTTTGATGATTACAAAATTGAATCTGTGACTAATCTTGCCATTGAAAAGTTTATGCTTTCCCGTAAAGCAATTGAGATTTATGATGGGCCCGAGCATATCGTATTACTCGTGAAAAACATTATTTTCATTGAATCGAATCTATTTAATCTCACATTTTATACTACCCGAGGTCCATTTTATACTAAAGGAAGAATACGAAATTACCAAAAGCTATTGCAGCCCTATCATTTTTTGAGGACTCACAAAAGCTACCTGGTCAATATGTCGTTCATCCTTGGGTATAAACACCACATCTTCAAACTTTCTGGTGGATATGAAATTGAAATCAGCCATACCAATCGTGCAGCAATCATTGAGCATTACAATGCATTTCTAAGACAGCACCTTGTACGATGAGCGATTCTGCCTTCTTCATGACCTTTCTTTTATTTCTCATTAAAGATTTGACCCAAAATAGCAAGTACCGCAACCCACAACAAGGTAACACTAATGGCAAATGCATACTGAATTTGATTCATTCCCATGAGTATTGCTGTAACAACGAGATAAACAACGGAATATCTTAGAACCTTGTTCCGGTTTTCCTGTTTTTGTCGCTCAGTTAGAACCTTGTTCTTATGTGTTACGGGCGTTAATAACCACGCAGTTATACAGAAAACAAGCGCACCAACCACCGTTCCATATCCCTGTAGTGCTAGTGGGAAGTTCTTCATAACAACTAAATACGCAGCAAACATAAAGATCGTCTTGCAAAAACAGCTGAATCGTGTTTTTGCATGGTAGATGCCAACCAGCCTGGCTAAAGAAATATAAACGACACAATACAGAAATCCTTTTAGGATTTCATGAGAAAACACCGCTAGTAATGCCATAAAGACTAGATTTATTAATAAGAAGATTAGTTCTTCAAGACCAAATTTTATTTCAATTTCTTTTTCTTCTGATATGACACCTTCTTTCAAACAAATTGCAGTGATACAGTTTGCAATATGATTAATCATGAGCTTTTCTTTTTTAATTCTTCAGGAATTTCTGGCTGATAACTAAAAAACAAGCATGAGTCTGAGCTTTGTACTAGGCAAACAACTAAAGCAGACAGTAAACACATATTTCTTAGTAAAAAAGTTTTGATTTTTTTCATTTTTTACTCCTTTTTATTTGATAATATCCCTTTGAATTTCAAAACTAAATACATTTTGAGTATTCCAATGTAATTGTGCGCCATTTCCGATAATCCAGAGCAGGTGTTTCCAATATTTCACAGCACCCTTTTCCGGAGCCAGTGCAGTTGC
>NZ_FNRK01000056.1 GCF_900107815.1 Eubacterium aggregans | reverse complement strand
CTATCTAAGGCATATCTATATTGCTTTGCTTTTTCTTTTTTTTCTGATTCTAAGCACAGGAAATTCGTATTTACAGAAAGTCTTTCACACTCCCTCTTTTGTCGTAAAGGAAATCCTTATGATAATGCGTGTATTGAATCCTTCCACTCCGTGATGAAAAAAGAAGAAATATATCTTCATACCTATCAAGACTTTGAAGAATGCCGCAAGGCACTCTTTGAGTATATAGAATCCTGGTATAATCGCCAGAGGATTCATAGTGCACTTGGATATAAAACACCTCAACAAATGGAGGATGAAGCTATTCAGGCGGCATAAAAAAGTTCAACTTTTTGTGTCCAATGTATTGACATAGGTCCATTTCATATCCTTACCCCTTCATGAAAATATAAAATCAAACAGAAAAGATTTTTTAATTCTTACTCCACGTACTTAACCTAAAGGTAGATTTGTTATCGCTATTAATTTAACTAACTACATTTTATACCAAATAACTTTAGATTTTAATCACGTTTATATTATTCTCTTTAGATGATGAATTCACACTTTCTTTTTCTGAACGCATTAATGCAATGTACTGAAGAAGTTGTTTACGCGAAGATACACCCAATTTTGAATAAATATTTCCATTGTGATATTTTAAACCATTTTTTGTAAACCCGAGTTTTTCAACAATCTGATTTGCGGTATATCCGTTGTAATATAAACCAAACACTTCTTTTTCTCGTGGTGTAAGCGTCTCAATCCCAGTAATAAAATGAATGTACACATCTGTATCCATCTTATTCTTTTGTTCTTTTGCCAACAAATCTAAATCGCCATAGACACGGACCAACTCAGCTTCCAATGCCGTCTTTTTTTTGTCTAAATTAGCTACTGTAGCTGCTATTTCCATATCTTTTTTTTCTAAAAACTTAAATAAATCCTCAATTTCCGGAATTTGTTTTTTTAAATCTTCACTAGTAGTCTCTTTCTTTAGCGTTTTTAACCCATTTAAAATAGGTACCAAATACTTATGGCTGAAAAAGATACAGCTTCCAACCATAATCAGCAATAACACTAACAACAGCGTTGTCAGTTTAGCCAAATATTGTTGTCGAATCTGGCTATATTCCGATATTGGCAAAAACGACATTACTAGGTATTCAGTTCCAGCTACATTCCGACTTTGGTGAATTCCAAAATAACCTTTATCTCCAATTGTAATGGTATCAAAGGGTGCACCTAATGTTAACACAATGGCCTCCGAATTGAGAGGAATTCCCCCCGATTGACTTCCTGCGAAAAGGCCACTGTACTTTTCGTTTTTTTTGCTCAGTATACCACAACAGATATAGTCATAGGAAACGATCGCTGTTTTATGAGACAGAGAAAAAAGCAGTGCACTGACCTCGAAGCCACATACTCCGATTACTTTTCCCTTTGTATCCATAATTGGGATACATAAAAATTGCGCATTTTCCCAGGTTCCCGGGAGATTACACACGTTCGTAAGATAATAGCTCTTCGTCAAATCATGCACATCTGTGTTTAATAAATTACATATATCTGAAAAATCATTTTCCTTGACTTCAAGCTCCCAAGAGCTATGTAGATTGATTCCATTCTTTCGAGCTACTTCTGGCAATCCTCGGTACAAACACACCCTATTATTCAAAGTATTTGCAGTACTGATATTGACGTATTTTAAATATACGCCACTATAAGCTTGTGATTCTATACTTTTATTGGCAGAGATGTCAAGAAAATAGAACGCACCACTGCAAGGAGCCAATTGCATCATAGTATAAACAGTATCGTATGCCGATTCTTGTAACTCTATCAAATCTGAAATTTCACCATTCAGTTCATTGAATTTTGGTGTTAGAATTTAAATAGTACAAAGTAAAATGAGATATCCCCTAGAAATATTGTATAATCAACATATGGAGGAACTCATTATGCCAAGAAC
>NZ_FNRK01000062.1 GCF_900107815.1 Eubacterium aggregans | reverse complement strand
GTCTTGATGGGATCAAGACCTCGGCCGATTAGTACTGGTCAGCTCCATACGTTACCGTACTTCCACCTCCAGCCTATCTACCTGGTCGTCTTCCAGTGGCCTTACTTCTTTCGAATGAGATATCTTATCTTAAGGGGGGCTTCGTGCTTAGATGCCTTCAGCACTTATCCCGTCCGAACTTGGCTACCCGGCTATGCCCTTGGCAGGACAACCGATGCACCAGAGGTTCGTCCGTTCCGGTCCTCTCGTACTAGGAACAGCTCCTCTCAAATTTCTTGCGCCCACGACGGATAGGGACCGAACTGTCTCACGACGTTCTGAACCCAGCTCGCGTGCCTCTTTAATGGGCGAACAGCCCAACCCTTGGGACCTGCTTCAGCCCCAGGATGAGACGAGCCGACATCGAGGTGCCAAACCTCCCCGTCGATGTGGACTCTTGGGGGAGATAAGCCTGTTATCCCCGAGGTAGCTTTTATCCGTTGAGCGATGGCCCTTCCACTCGGGACCACCGGATCACTAAGCTCGACTTTCGTCCCTGCTCGAGATGTCTCTCTCGCAGTCAATCACCCTTCTGCCTTTGCACTCTTACAGATGGTTTCCAACCATCCTGAGGGTAACTTTAGGCGCCTCCGATACTTTTTAGGAGGCGACCGCCCCAGTCAAACTGCCCATCTGACACTGTCCGATGGCTGGATTACAGCCACTCGTTAGAATTCCAATATAACAGGGGTGGTATCCCAAGGGTGGCTCCCCACATGCTGGCGCACATGGTTCTTAGCCTCCCACCTATCCTGTACATGTTATATCAAAATCCAATGCCAGATTGCAGTAAAGCTCTACGGGGTCTTTCCGTCCTGTCGCGGGTAACTCGCATCTTCACGAGTACTACAATTTCACCGGGTGTGTTGTCGAGACAGCGCTCAAATCGTTACGCCTTTCGTGCGGGTCAGAACTTACCTGACAAGGAATTTCGCTACCTTAGGACCGTTATAGTTACGGCCGCCGTTTACTGGGGCTTAAGTTCGCACCTTCGCTTGCGCTAAGCACTCCCCTTAACCTTCCAGCACCGGGCAGGCGTCAGCCCCTATACGTCATCTTTCGATTTAGCAGAGACCTGTGTTTTTGCTAAACAGTCGCTTGAGCCTCTTCTCTGCGGCCTCTT
>NZ_FNRK01000065.1 GCF_900107815.1 Eubacterium aggregans | reverse complement strand
CATACCGAACACAGAAGTTAAGCCTTTTAGCGTCGAAAGTACTTGGTGGGTGACTGCCTGGGAGGATAGAACGTCGCGCAATCTAATGGCTCTTTAAGAATAAGAAGTCAAATAATCCTCAGTAGCTCAATGGTGGAGCACTCGGCTGTTAACCGATAGGCTGTAGGTTCGAGTCCTACCTGAGGAGCCATTCAAAAGCAGACGGATACGGAAGAAATTCCTATCCGTTTTTTAAACCTGGCCCCTTGGTCAAGCGGTCAAGACACCGCCCTTTCACGGCGGTAACGGGGGTTCGATTCCCCCAGGGGTCACCATTACACGTAAGCTAACAGCCGTGAATGAGTGAAGGCACGAAGTGCCGGAACGAATGCACATGGCGTCCAAACGCCTGTAATATACACTGCACACAGCTTACACCACACCCGCGGCCTGGTAGTTCAGTTGGTTAGAATGCCAGCCTGTCACGCTGGAGGTCGAGAGTTCGAGTCTCTTCCAGGTCGCCATCTTTACGCGTAAGCAAACAGCCATGAATGCGTAGCAGGCACGAAGTGCCTGGAGGGAATTCAGAGCACGGCGTACGCCCTTAGTGAGGCAGAGCGTAAAGAGCCTGAGCGTTTCGAAATGGGAGCGCAAAGCATCGATACAGGCTGATGTGGCTCAATTGGCAGAGCAGCTGATTTGTAATCAGCAGGTTGTAGGTTCAAGTCCTATCATCAGCTCCAGTTTTATTTTAACGAGGGGAGATGCCCGAGTGGCTAAAGGGGGCGGACTGTAAATCCGTTGACTAAGTCTACGATGGTTCGAATCCATCTCTCCCCACCATTCATTATTCGCGTCAGCTAACAGCCATGAACGAATTTAGTGGGGCGGCCCCATTTGATGGCAGTCCGCATTGGATGGGCGACATAATTTCATAGGACCCATTAGCTCAGTTGGTATAAGCAGAGAACCCAAATCTCTGATTTGGTGTGAATCGCTTAGTGGGGCGGACTTCCCCATTTTATGACTGTAC
>NZ_FNRK01000066.1 GCF_900107815.1 Eubacterium aggregans | reverse complement strand
CTCTTTTTAGTATATCAGATTCATTAATATCCGTCTGAAAAAATGTCTTAATTTATGAGACCATTATACTCTGCCCTGTCTGCGGAAATATAGAAAAATTCGTCCCGGAAAATGCAGCATCTGTGGAGTTCCAAGAGCTAAGTTTATATAATACTGATTTTCAACTGCGTACCATTGAGGTGTTCTGTGAATAATGGATAACAAACATCAGGGCGGCTGAAATTAGGGTGTGCAAAAGCGGTGCAAATTTTAACGATTTGCTTTTGAACGGTGCATTTTATCAATAGGTAGTACCTTTGCCACCGGAGATGACAGGAATTATACCCCATATATCGACTTGTTCCCACGAACGGATAAAAATCATTGACCTGTTTCCCCGAACAGATAGCACCCATAAATCCACTATTGACCTATTCCCTCGAACGGACAAAACGTAAAATACAGACCAGACATCAAGGTGAGCCTATCGTTCCATGTTGAGTCAGTAGTCTTGCTGTCTAGGACCGAAGGGACGACACGGGCAAGGTAACGCTGACCATGAGACAGCTGTCTAGGAAGATTAGCCGGAGGCACCGTCTGATTGGATTGAATATCCGCCTGATGAGTGTCAATATTGAAGAACAAATTCATTGAAAGAATTGGTAGAGTTGCAGATGATGGAAACGATCATAAAAGAAATAGAAACTAAAAATGTACTGACGAAATCCAATCTTCCCGTCGGCGATTATTCGGTCAACCCCTATGTAGGCTGTACTCATGCCTGCAAATACTGTTATGCAGATTTTATGAAACGCTTTACCCATCATCCGGAGCCCTGGGGTGATTTCTTAGATGTCAAGATTTGGCCTGAAATAAAAAATCCTCAAAAATATGCCGGAAAGGAAGTCTTTTTTGGTTCGGTGACGGACCCCTACGTTCTGATATTGTCAATAATAGTTGACAGATTTCCCTCAAGGATTCAGCGACCTTATGCAACATCCTGTAAGGACTGGTAATATTGCTGCCTCTTTA